>JBKPAO010000113.1:0-10970 GCA_046726475.1 Gemmatimonadota bacterium
GGATGATCGTCGTCCCAGTAACGCATGACCTCATACATTTGGCGACCGTAGACACTGCCCGCCTGCCCCTGAGCCTCCTCGATGAAGTGGCGGAAGAGCGTGGGGCTTGGCGCAAACGCCATATGGTCGACGTAGCCGTCCAGGGACTGGTTCATTCCGAACACGAGTTTAGCCATACCACTTCCCTTCCTCACGCGGCACATCCGCGCGGTTCTGATTGCGTCATGGAATCGGTCGTAAGCTAGGTCGACTGATTTCATGTCGCAATTGGTTTTTGGAGTGCGCATGAATGCCCCACGCTCGGGCGCTCATATGACGGCTCGGAGTACGATCTTGAAGACATCTGACCAGTGAGCCGGGCCATTCGGTTCGCGCTCAGTTGGCTCTTGTAGCAGATCCCGCTCGTTCCTAAACTCCAATTCGGCGCGCCAAAAGCCTGTCGAGGAGGTAACCCGCAAGCGCCAAGGTGGCACATTCGCGATCCTGTCCCATGAGGAATGAAACGATGACACAACAGCTGACCGATCACAGAACCGGAACCCGTGAAGAGTGGCTGGCCGCCCGGGGCGAGCTCGCCAAGCTCGAGGCCGTGCAGGCGGAGCGGAACAAGGAAATCGTGGGAAAGCGTCAGGAACTCCCGTGGGTCCCGGTAGAGAAGGAGTACGAGTTCGACACCGAGGACGGGAAGAAGACCCTCGCCGAGCTCTTCGACGGACGCTCACAGCTACTCGCCTACAACATCATGTTCGGCCCCGACTACACGCTCGGCGCCTGCCCCGGCTGTACCAGCGTGGGCGACGGGCTCGACGGCTCGCTCGTCCACCTGAACCACAGCGACGTGACGCTGCTCTGCTTCTCCCGGGCACCGATCGAGCGGCTGACCGCCTACAAGCGGCGGATGGGCTGGCAGTTCCCGTACGTCTCCACCTACAACACGGAGTTCGCCTTTGACTTCGGCCTTGCGATCACCCAAGAGCAGGCGCAGCAGGTTCCCGAGGTCAAGGAGATGATCGAGAACCCGCCCGACTGGCTCCAGGAGTGGTCAGGCCAAGTCGGGGCCCCGCTCAAGGACGGCCTGCGCGAGACCCCGGGCTGGATCGCATTCGCACGCGAGAACGGGACCGTCTACCACACCTACACGGTGACGGCGCCCGATCCGTTCGTCGCGCCCTACTTCAGCTTCCTGCTCGAGCGAACGCCGAAAGCCCAACCCGCCGAGCCCCGTTCCTGGCGGAAGGACGAGTACCCGGAATGACGCCGGTCGGACCCTACAACTCCCGCTCCGCCAGCTCGCGGAAGGCGTCGGGAACGGAGCGGCGGGCGTCGAGGGCGACCGAGGCGTAGCCGACGGATTCCCAGCCGAAACGGTCACGGATCGCGTCGATGGCGCGGTCCGCGAGGAGGTGCACCATCCCTCTCCTAGCGCCCGGGCGCCGCGCCTCGTCGGCGAGGCCGAGCGGCAGATCGAGCTGCACCACCGCCTGGTCCTCGATATGCGATACCGAGATGGCGAGCAGAGAGATGGCGCGTTCTGCGGGATGGCTCCTGAGGACGGCTCGAACCAGGTCCTCGGCGATCTCCGCGAGGATGGCAGTCGCGGCGACGGGTTGCGGCAGCGTCACGGCGTGTGTAACCGAGCGGAGGTCGCCGAAGCGCACCCGCACCGTCACGGTCCGCCCGGACTTGCCCTTCGCCCGCAGGCGCGAGCCGACCCGGTCGGCAAGGTGGCGGAGCGCCGGGCGGATGATCGGGTCCTCGACGGGCCTTCGGCCGAGCGCCGATTGCGCTCCGACCGAACGGGCGCGGACATGGGTCCGGATGGCGCGAGGATCGCGGTTCCAGGCGAGAGCGGCCAGCCTCTCGCCCGCGGCACGGCCGAGAAGCCGGGCAATCGCGCCTGGGGAGCTCCGCGCCAGGTCGCCGATGGTAGCGATGCCGCTTTCGGCGAGTCGCGCCCTGGTCGCCGGGCCGACGCCCCACATCATCTCCACCGGCAGATCATGGAGAAAGGCGAGCTCGGTCCCCGGGTCGACGACAACCAGCCCGTCGGGCTTGGCGACCTGCGAGGCGATCTTGGCGAGGTGCTTTGTGCTGGCGACGCCGACGGAGATGGGAAGGGCCAGTTCGTCGTGCACGCGTCGGCGGATCGCCGCGGCTATCTCGGCCGGCGTGCCGAAGAGGTGTGTGCAGCCTGCGACGTCGGCGAAAGCCTCGTCGATCGAGATCCGCTCGACCAGCGGCGTGAAGTCGCCCAGGACCCTGATCGCGGCGTCGCCGAGCCGTTGGTACTCCTTGAAGTGCCCGCCGACGAAGACCAGGTCGGGGCAAAGCGCTCGCGCCCGCCGACCCGGCATGCCGCCGTGGACGCCGAAGGCCCTCGCTTCATAAGACGCCGCGAGCACCACGCCGCCCCCTACCGCGATCGGCTTCCCCTTGAGGAGCGGATCGAGCATCTGTTCGACCGAGGCGTAAAACGCGTCCAGGTCCGCATGAAGGATTGTGGCCGTGTCCATGGCGAGGCGTGCCCGCGGCAGGCGTGTGGCGTGCTGGGTGATGATGAGTCTACCAGAGAACATAAGAAGAACATGACTGGCGGCTGTCAAGCGTCGGCTCACCACGATGGCCGAGCACTCGGCTCACCGGCCTGACCATGGCCGCTGGAGTGACGGCGACCCGGCTCCAAAGGCTGTCGCGCATGCCGGAGGGTGGGATGACGTCGGCACTATGCTCCGATGTTACGACCACCCCGAGGACGCAGACATCCTTGCCGTGACCAGTGAAACCCGCAAGCGGAGGGAGGTGGCCATGGCGACATCGGATGTTGCAACGACGTGAGAAACAGAGAGGCCGCCCTGGCCGATCGGTACACTCTCCAGACCTTCTCCATCGCCTGATCGATCGGGAAGCTGGCCGCCTTCTGGCGAGGGGGAAAGTCCTTGAAGGTCGCCAGGAATTCGGTTCACGAGCACGTTCGCCGTCACGATCACGTTTTCGTCGTTCTGAAAGGGGCACGTGCTAGTGGGTGGTGAGCGCCCCGAGCTCGCCCTTGACGTTGGCGAGAGGGCTAAACACGAACGTCCTTCCGTCACTTGAACCACCCCACAGGATTCCATTCAGCTTGACGTTGGTGCCGCTGGTGATGGTAAACACGTCCGCGCCGCTGTCCCCACCGCCCACCGTGGCCGAAACGATCGTTTGGCAGAGCTGCGTGATGTTGGTCCCGATCACGTTGACGTTCACGCACGTGCCGCTGACCGGCCCCTGGCTCCAGCCGGTTGTGCGGCCCACCTTGTTTACCCTCAGACCGATGGTGAAGCTCGACGACGATGCATCCGAGGTGATGGTCCAATTCCCCACGATTGTGCGGTTGGTAGGCCTGGTGCTCGAGGTGCGGGCGATGCGGCCGAGCGTGTTCTGAGTGCCGTTGATGTATTTCGCGAAGGCAGCATCACTCCGGCGGCAGTTCCGCCCCACCGGGCATGAGCCGCCCGTCGGGTAAGTCGGATCGACGGTCTCGGTGGCAATCTGGGTGGGCCGGACGCTCTCAAGCGGCTGCCAGTAGGGTGTGCTTTCGACGCCGCCCTGGGTGCTGGTGCAGTGCGATGCGGTGACGAAGCCCCGAGTCCCGCTCCGCGACGCGTTGAATCCCAGGGAGCAGAGGAAGCCCGGGAAGTTGATCTGTACGCCGGCCACTACGGGGCGGACCGCGCCCTGAAGAGTGGCGAGCTGGCGGATCGGCTGCGTCACATCAACATTCACGGCCGAGGCCGGAACGCCCAGCCTGGCGAGCACGACTCGGACCTGGGCCGCGGCCGCAGCGTGCTCGACGCCGATACGCACCCGATTGCGAGCCTCGTCGGCGTCAGTGAACACCACGCCCGAGACGCCCAACGCCTCGACTGATGTCTGGGTGAACCAACGATCCAGATCCGCCCACTCGAACTCCGCCTTCCGCACCTGCATTGTTGCCGGCGCCCGGCCATGAGAACTGAACCACGGCGTCAGAGCGCTCTCAGCCGCGCCTCGCTGGGCGGCGTCCTTGAGGTAGATCGTCGGCGTGCCTTGCTCGTCGACGAAGAATCCTCCGAACCCCGGCACTCTGCGGGCGAGGGCGACCGGATCGTCGGGCGTGCCCTGTTGGACCGCTACGCTCGCTGGATCGAGCTGGTTGGCTGGCAGTGTTGGCTGGAGAACATCGTCGGAACAGCCAGTGGCGAGCAGAACGGCCACTATGATCCGGGAGGCAAGTCGAATGCGATGGCTCAACGTGGTGGCCTCATGGCGGTTGTGTGAAGGGTGGCTCCACACAGGCTGCTGCCTGGCGCGAGCCTCCCGCTGCGTGGGCGGCGCTGGTCATGCGTGGATGGAGGTGCACGCGGATGCCCTCGCTGCGCGCAGCACCACCTTTGCCGGCCACGCGAGAACAATGCGAAATCGGCCCGGGAGCCGATATCGGCGCGGGAGGTAGCATGGAGAAAGATTCTGAGAAGGAGTGCGTAGGAGGGGGGACTACGGCGGCGCCCGCGCTGACCGTCATGGCACCGAATAAGCTGATGAGTCTTGAGCCCAGCTGAGACGGAGGAACTGCGGCGAAACTACGGACGGCCCCACACCAGTTAAATAGGGCGGGCCTTCCAGCTGTCCCTCCTGGGCTCGAGCCGAAGGCGGGCTGTTGGGCCCAGCCGCAGGCCACCGAAGGTGAGCCGAAGGCGGGCTTTTGGCCCCAGCCGAAGGCCACCTGTTGAGGTGAACCAGGACTCTCCTGATTCAGAGGGGCCGCTAAAACCAGCCGAATCCCAGCAACTTGCTAACCTTTACGCGAGCTCGTGGCACCCGATGCTGGAGTTTGCTGGGTCGGCTGCTGGACTTTGCTGACCTTTACTCGCACAGATGTCAGAGTTGCCGATCCCTGAAACCTCTGGGTGAGCGACGGGCAGCACGGAGCGACACTGCTGACTCCTGCACCAAAGTTTAATGTCCCCCTGGTCTCCGCCTCCATATCCTCCTAACCGAGGAAGTCTGAGCCATGCGTCGACTAGTCGTCAGCTGAAGCGGCCGATCGGCGCTCAAGGTCACCCGTGGGTGCGATGGTTACCGTCCACTAGGATACGTGGAGCAGGTCAATCGGTAGGAAACATGGATTCCCGGTACCTGAATCCGACCGGGTTCAGAGTGACGAATGCGCCAGCACCTCTGGTTGATCTACGCCAGCATGTCCTCCGGCACCGACAGGTAACGACCCGACACAACTTAAGGAGGCAGCCATGACCACCGCCGCAATCGGTACCCAAGGCGCGGCACCCGGCGCACGGGTTGGGCAGGTAGACCTGAAGCTCGAGGTGATTCCCATCCCGGTCTCGGATATCGACCGCGCGAAGGCATTCTATGAGGCTCTCGGATGGCGGCTCGACGCCGACTTCCACCACAACGGTGACCGTGCGATCCAGTTAACACCTCCGGGCTCCCAGTGCTCGATTCACTTCAATCCGAAGGGCACGCCGGGCTCCGCCAAGGGCATGTTCCTGGTGGTCTCCGACATCGAGGCTGCACGGAACGACCTGAGGAGGCGGGGTGTCGAGGTGAGCGAAATCTTCCATTTCGCCGCCGGTCCCGGTCCCTTCGGCGGCCAGGTCGGCGGCCTCGCGCCTGAGCGCCAGAGCTACGGCTCGTACGCGGCGGTCTGCGACCCGGACGGCAATCTCTGGCTGCTACAGGAGGTGACAACACGGTTCCCGGGGCGGGTGGCGGGCGACACGACGTAC
Source organism: Gemmatimonadota bacterium (assembly GCA_046726475.1). Classification (GTDB taxonomy): domain Bacteria; phylum Gemmatimonadota; class Gemmatimonadetes; order Gemmatimonadales; family GWC2-71-9; genus CAVVWJ01. The sequence goes on from JBKPAO010000113.1 coordinate 5,763, forward strand.
GCATCGGTGGACGATCTTGCGCAGGCACTGCGGCGCGCGGAGGCCGCGCACGGCGAGCACGAGAAGCGGACGGGCGGGCAGCGGGACGAAAACTGGCCGGCCTGGTACGCCGAGTACATGGTGGCGGAGCAGGCTGGCAAGGAACTGCCGTTGTGAGCGAGTGGAGTCAGCCATGCGAGTGGCTCATCGGAGGAAAGGGAAATTGAAGTACACTACGCTGCTCACCGGACGGCTCTTCGTCCTCATCGCTGCCTCGGTCTGGTTCCTGGCATCTCCGGGCGCTATGGCGCAATCCTCACCCGATCCGGCGTCACTAGAGTGGTCGGTGCCTCCCGTGCTACCCCCGGGCGCGCTCATTGCTGTCGTCCGCGGCGATCCCACCCGCCCCGGCGAGTTCACCCTCCTGGTATCCATGCCGAACGGCTACCGGATCCCGCCGCACTTTCATCCGAGCTATGAGCACGTCGAAGTTAGGAAGGGAACGCTCCTCGTCGGGATGGGAGACGTTCTCGACCCCAAGCGGACCCAAGCGCTGGCGGCGGGCGATTCGGCCACCGCCCCAGCGGGGATGCACCATTTCTCGATCGCCCGTGGGCGGACCGTCGTGTCCGCGACGTTCATCGGCCCTTATACGATCACCTACCTCCGCGCCGAGGACGCTCCGCGGCCACGAAATTTCCCCTTCGGCTACTGAGGCGAGGTTCGGCTGAGGTTAAATGACCAGGTTCTGAACCCGAAAGCCGTAAGGAGAAGGTTCCATGTCAGCACAGACCACTAATGCCACCTCTTGGGGTGAGCCGCAGGCGGCCTTTTGGGGCCAGCCGCAGGCCACCGGAGGTAAGCCGCAGGCGGGCTTTTGGGCCCCAACCAGGACTCCCCTGATCCAGAGGGGCCGCTGTAATCAGCCGACTTCCAGCAACTTGCTAACCTTTACGCGAACTCGTGTCGTCCCCTGCGGAACCGCGCTGTCCAGTCAGGCTCCTCAGGCGCTAAGCAACCATCTACACTCAGCCGTACGTCTCACATCTGCCCGGATGTAACTTCAGCTGGCCTTTTGCGTAGCTCTGGGCTGAGTCGGTCGCGACACCTACACCGTCCGGAGAGTTCCGATGTCCGTCTCTCGTCCTTTCGTCTGGGCCTTGGCCCTGCTGTTGCTCTCTTCAACCGTTGCCGCCCAGGACAGTCTCACGGTTGACCGAATCTTCAACTCCAAGGAGTTCGCCCCAGAGCAGCTGGGTCGGGTTCGCTGGCTGGAAAAGGAAGCTGCGTACCTCAGGCTGGAGGCGGACAGCGGCACGCCCGGAGGTCAAGCGCTCGTGCGCTATGATGCCGCCACCGGGAGGCGTGCTGTTTGGATACCGGCCGTAAGGCTGGTACCACCCGGTGACTCGATGCCGCTCGCTGTGGAGGACTACACGGTATCGCCGGATGAGCGCAGGCTCCTGATTTTCACCAAATCGGAGAAGGTCTGGCGGCAGAACACCCGAGGCGACTTCTGGTCGCTCGATTTATCGAGCTGGCGCCTTCGAAAGCTGGGCGGGCCCCAGGCCAAACCTTCGACCCTCATGTTTGCCAAGTTCTCGCCGGATGGAAATCGGGTGGCCTATGTCCGGGAGAACAATCTGTACGTGGAGAATCTCGGCGATGAACGCATCACTCAGCTCACTCATGACGGCTCGCGCACAGTCATCAACGGGACCTTCGACTGGGTCTATGAGGAAGAATTGAATCTGCGCGACGGGTTCCGCTGGAGTCCCGACGGCGCCCGCATCGCGTACTGGCAGCTGGATGCATCCGGTGTCCGCGATTTCCTCCTGATCAACAACACCGACTCGCTGTACTCCTTCACCATTCCAGTGCAGTACCCCAAAGCGGGCACCACCAACTCGGCGGCGCGGGTTGGGGTAGTGAGCGCGTCGGGCGGCAACACCGTCTGGCTCGCCGTTCCCGGCGATCCCCGCAACAACTACATCGTCCGGATGGATTGGGCGGGGAACTCCGCTGAGGTGGGGGTCCAGCAGCTCAACCGATTGCAGAACACGCTGACGGTGATGCTGGGAGACGCCAGAACCGGCCAGGTGCGAACGGTGCACACCGAGCGGGACAGTGCCTGGGTGGATGTAGGAAACGACCTGCGCTGGCTCGACGGCGGAAAGAGCTTCACCTGGATCAGTGAGCGAGACGGCTACCGGCATCTCTATCTCATCTCCCGCGACGGAAAGCAGCAGCGCCTGCTCACTTCGGGCAACTTCGACCTGCACAATCCGGCCAGTTCCTTTGGTGAGCCATTCGTGCTGGGACAGGACTCGGCCCGGGGTTGGATCTACTTCACGGCGTCGCCGGAGAACGCCACCCAGCTCTATCTCTTTCGGAGCCGGATCGACGGCAAGGGGCGGCCCGAGCGGCTGACTCCGAAGACGCAGACCGGCTATAACGGCTACTACATCTCCAGCGATGGCCGCTGGGCCATTCACGGCTACTCGTCACTCGGAAATCCACAACGCATCGAGCTGGTCAGTCTCCCCGAGCACAAGGTGATCCGGACCTTGGTGGACAATCGGAAACTCCGAGACGCCCTCGCGAAGCTGAGCCGGGGCCGAGCCGAGTTCGTGAAGGTGGCGGCGGGACCGGGGGTGCAGCTCGATGCCTGGATCATGAAACCCCCGGGCTTCGACTCCACCCGACGGTATCCGGTCTTCTTCGATCTCTATGGCTATCCGGCGGTCCAGACGGTGCTCGATCGCTGGTCCGGGGCTGGGTATCTCTGGGACCTCATGCTGACCCAGAAGGGATACGTGGTTGCCTCGATCGATAATCGGGGGACACCGGCCCCCCGCGGGCGGGCGTTCCGGAAAGCCATCTACCAGAAAGTCGGAGTGCTCAATGTCGGCGATCAGGCCGCGGCGCTCCGCACCATGCGGACCTGGCCCTGGGTCGACTCCACCCGAATCGGCGTCTGGGGCTGGAGCGGCGGGGGATCGATGACCTTGCATCTGATGTTCCAGTACCCCGAGCTCTACCAGACCGGCCTGGCGGTCGCGCCCGCGGCCGACGAGCACGTGTATGACACGATCTACCAGGAGCGCTACCTCGGGCTGCCGCAGCAGAGTCCCGACGTCTACCGCGACGCCTCGGCAGTGACCTATGCTGACAAGCTCCGCGGCAATCTGCTGGTGGTGCACGGCCAGGGAGACGACAACGTGCACTACCAGGGCACGGAGCGGATGATCAATGCCCTGGTTGCCGCCAACCGGCCGTTCACCATGATGGAGTATCCCAACCGGAGCCATTGCATCTGCGAGGGCGACGGGACAACGGTGCATCTCTTCTCCCTCCTGACCCGATATCTGGAGCAGAATCTGCCGCCAGGCCCCCGGCCCGCGACTTCGGCATCGTCACCAAAAGCGACTTCGGCACGTACTGGTCAGTAACACGAAAAACTCAAGGAGCCGTGTATGACCGCCTCATCGAGTCGGTTCTCCCTGCCGGCCCTGGTTGGGATGGCAGCCTTGGCCAGTTTCGTCGCCGCTCCGCTCGCCGCGCAGGCGGTCAGCAACTCGGCCGAGTTCGAGGCTTGGCGGAAGGTCCAGAAGGAAGACATCGACGGGCTGCGGGAGAAATTCATGGCGCTGGCCAAGGCAGTACCGGCCAACAAGCTCGGCTGGCGGCCGATGGATGGAACCCGGTCCTTCCACGACGTATTTGCCCACGTCGCTGCCGAGGGGAACACCGAGACGGCGATGTTCGGGGGCAAACTGCCGGTGGGTTCGGTTGCCGACTTCGACGCCGAGGAGGACCGGCTCCGGAAGCTTTCAGACGATCAACTGATCGCCGTCATGGACCGGTCGATGCAGAGCCTGAGCGCCACGCTGGCCGGTCTTTCACTCCACAAGATGAACACGTCGATTACCTACTACGGGCAGTCTACCCTGCCCCGGATCGCAACGACCTACACGCTGAACGACCTGCACGAGCATCTGGGCCAGCTGGTCTCGTATGCCCGGATGAACCAGATCGTGCCGCCCTGGAGCAAGAAACCTGCATAACCGAGCGCCACCGATGGGATTCTCGCCCGTGCAACAGGTTGTCGAGGCTCAATTTCCCCCCTTGGCGATCTTCTCGCGGAAGCCGTTCACCTGCGCCGCGATCTCGGGGTCGAAGTCCTCCGACTCCCAGAAGGGGCGGATCTCGAGGTCGCTCGGCCCCGGCATCGGGTTCGGGCACCGCTTGGCCCACTCGACTGCCTCCTCCATCGACCGCACCTGCCAGATCCAGTAGCCCGCCACCAGCTCCTTGGTCTCGGCGAAGGGGCCGTCGGTCACCGATCGCTTGGCGCCGTTGAAGTGGATCCGCTTCCCGAACTTGCTCGGCTTGAGCCCGTCGCCGGTAAGCATGATCCCGGCCTTCATCAGTTCCTCATTGTACTTCCCCATTGCCTCGAACATCTCGGCGGCGCCTTCCATCTCGAGGGGGGTGTTCTCCGCCTCGGACTCCTTCGTCGCCTTCACGATCACCATGACGCGCATAATGCCTCCATCTATCGCTGGGGTGGGGGGAGCGTCATTCGCCGCTCCCTTCACCAAGACATCGAACGGGGGTGAACCAAATCGACATCCTTGCCTGTTGCAGGGTGGGACGGGAGGAGAGGGGAGCCGGGGAGGCCGATGCCCATGAAAAAACGCCGAGGGCTTTCGCCCTCGGCATTGCCCCTCCTGGGCTCGAAGGATTCTCCTGTGACTCCGATCGCTGCTACTGCATGCGTGTGCCCACGCTCGGCCGCAGGGCGACCGAGTCGCGCCCGCCTTTGAGCGCATAGTGCGCCTCGTTCACACCCACCAACTTGCCATCCTGGAGTCGGCTGACGTTGCGCGTCGTGACCTGGACGCCTTTCAGGATGAAGCTCTCGTAGGGACCGGACTCGGTGACGATGCTGTCGCCCGCGACTGCGACCACGCGCACCGGCACGGGTTTCCGATTGGGGGCCGTCATCGTCCAACCGGAGCTGTCGGCCGTCGCGGTCAACACGGCCTCGACGGGGTGCCCTCCGCTCTCATCAGTGATGCGCATCTTCCACTTGCCTGCGATATCTGCCAGCGAAATCGTGGCTGCCGACGTAGGCGCAGGCTGAGCGGCCGGCCCGGCCTGTGCACTCGTGTCCACCGCGGCGTGCTCATCGGCAGCGCGGCTTGCGGGCTTGCCGCACCCCGC
>JBKPAO010000114.1:0-16267 GCA_046726475.1 Gemmatimonadota bacterium
TTCGTTGATCTGGGGAAGACCGGCCAGGCGGCGAACACCCGGATCAATCTGACCGAGGGTGAGTTCCAAGTGCTCGACGCTAACGGCACCGACGGAACGGCGGCCTTCCAGCTGCCCAATCCCGATCCCGATGGGGACGGCACTACCTCATACTCGGTTTATGTCCGCGCCCTTGGTAAGCCAGGCGGGAAGGCGTCTCTGCAATCTTGCTATGAGGATGCGACCGGTACCTGGTGCGCCGTTGACTTCACCGGAGGCGTCGAGCCGATCACCATTCAGCGCAGCAAGGGTGGTGTGGCCAAGTTCGTCAACGTCTCCAAGGATCTTCTGTTCGTCGACTTCTGCACCGCGTGGGCGGCCGGTCTCGATGGTATTCTGGGCACCGCGGACGACGTGTGCACTAGCGTTGATCAGATCCCGCTATTCAGCAACAACACGCTGGCATACCTCTGGTCGTATGACAACGAGGGGCTGAAGCTCGCCCAGTTGCGGTTCTACGAGCTACCAACCGATACAAATTTCTGAGAACCGTCGGAACCTGCCCCTGCCCCATCCCAGGATGGGGCAGAAGCGAACGGGACGGCTGACCTGCCGTCCCGTTCGTGTTTTGTGCATGGCGCTCGGCCCTGATGCGGTGTAACATCGAGCAGTTCTAATCCGGCTAATTCCGTCATGCTCCGAGGATATCCGATACGTAACCTCCCGCCTGTCCAGGACCTTGCGGCGGGGACACTCCTTCTGGCCCCGGCTGCTCCGACCGCACTGAGCCCACAGGCCCTGACAATCCGCCGGCACCTGTTTCGCTTCAACCAAAGTTGGGCGAACTTCCGCTTGGACTACTGGTAAAGTCACCAACACCTGCGTGAATATCGCGGTCGACGATGTTGGCCAGTTCTGTCAGAACCTCGTTTCGGCCCGCGTGCGCTTCGGTGACAGCGGATCACTCGTATTCAAGGGCAGCAGCAACGTCACTCTCGTTGGCATCCTCTGGGACGTCATCCTCAACCAGAATGATGTGCCCATCCGCTTCATCTACAGCCCGATGTCGGGCATCGAGCATGATGTCGGGGCGCAGACGACCTTCTAGCAAGCAAAGCGCCTGGCTGGCGGCGTTTCACCCGCCGGCCAGGGTCCCTCCATTGTGCTGTACTATGCGCTGATCTTCGTGGGCACTCTGGTTTCACCGCCGCGATTCGAAATCGTCCTGCCCGGCAGCGTCCGGCAGGGTGAGTCGGTGCCGGTTACCCTCCGTTTGATCAACCCGGGCCCTGCCGGCTACTGTGAATCTGCAGGGTCGGCCGACGGCCTTTGACATCCTCATTACCCAACCCGATGGTGCGCCGATCTGGCACCGCCTGAATCGGGCGGTGATCACCTCGACCCTTCAAGTGCGGGTGCTTCCCTCCGGCGATATCATCGAATTCACCGACCACTGGTCGCAGCAGAACGATTCAGGACAGGCGGTGCCACCCGGCGATTATCGCGTCACTGGGTTGCTACCCACCGACGCACCGGCGAGGCTTAGGACACGGGCGGCACGACTTCGGATCCTGCCATAAACACCGGCCCATCCCGCCTGACCCTCGGTCGTGGCGCTGAGCCATTCGCTTTTCTGGTTGCGATCGGCCTTGACGCCGACGCAGATCTCGGCAGAATCAAGCCATGCCGATTCAGCCGCTTCTCAACGCCGGACTATCTAGGAATTCGCGCGGTGTGTGCGGGGTTGTCGCCCTGCTGCTGGGCTCTTCGCTGTTCTGCTTCACCGCCTGCGACACGGGAAGATCTGGAACGCCGGACGCGAGACTAGTCTTCCCCGATTCCGGCGACGCCAGGCTCGCGGATGCAGTTGCCGACGATGACAGTGCCCTGGTTCGCAAGCTTGTTGCGGCCGGTGCCGACCCCAATGCGCGTGGTGACAAGGGAGTCGCCCTGCTTCATTGGGCAGTGCTCAACCGGAGCAAGCATGCCCTCTCCGCCTTGCTCGCGGATCAGGCTGATGTCAGAGCTTCCGAGGACGGGGGCGAGACCGTCGTACACTGGGCCGCTAAGGCCAACGATCCCGATTACCTGGACATTCTGCTTCAGCATCAATCCGATCCAGATACGCCCAATACAATTACTCGTGCCACACCTCTCATGTCGGCGCTGATGGCCAACCGCGAGGTCCAATTCCAAGCGCTGCTCAAGGGGGGAGCCAAGCCCAATCTCGCCGATCGCTTCGACAACACCGCACTCCATCTCGCGGGCAAGATCTACGCCTATGAACGCATTGTCGACCTGCTTAATGCCGGAGCCGATCCGACTCTGAAGAATCGGCAGGGTTTCACCTTTCAGCATTATCTCGATCAGGCACCAATGGACATTCTTTCCGAGGAGGGCAAACGCGGTCGCGAGGCGGTCGCGTCCTGGCTGCAGAGCCACGGCGTGAAGCCGGAGTTCAAAACCGGTCGGTGAAAAAGAGCAAACAACCACGACGGAGTAGCGCAATGAGGAACTGGATGCACACAGTGGTCGCCGGGTTGCTGGTCGCCGCGTGCGCCAGCGAAGCCCCCCAGACGGGCGCGACTCAGGGGTCAAAGCCGAAGAAGGACGCGTCCAAGATCGATGCCTGTGCGCTGGTCACGCCGGGCGAAATCGAGACTGCCACTGGCTGGAAACCTGAGGTCGCTGATCTCAAGACCAAGACCTACGGGGGTACTGCCACATGCAGTTACCACCATGCGGAAGGTGCCAAGGTTCAGAGCGTGGCGCTGGTCGTTTCGCCAGGAATGCGGGTGCTGAAGAATTCAGCAGAAATGGCTGAGTGGCGGAGCAAGCAGGCGGCACGCCATCCCGAATTCAAAATCACTATTCGCCCGGTGGAGGGATTGGGTGTGCCGGCAATAACTAATCAGGCGGAAGGCGATACGGTGCCCACGCTCGAAGCCTCGGCCAAGGGCGTCTTAGTCGCGGTGAGGAGCCCGAGCCTGGAAACATCAAAGGCCATCGCTGCCAAGGCCATCACTCGCCTCCCGTGAAGCATCGGCGGCTATGGATTGACGACCGCGTGACGTCCGCGCATTGTTGACCCCGCGAGGATCAGGCCCAGCCTACACAGGAGAATGCGATATATGAAACCAATCTTCATGGTGCTCACTGCATGTGTCGTAGCTTCAATTTGCGGTCCGAATGGCCTCGCGGCCCAGGCTCCACAAGCTCCCAAGCCAGGCCCTGAACACGCGAAGCTCGCCTACTTCGTCGGGAAGTGGACCGCGGAGGGCGAGGTCAAGCCGGGTCCGATGGGTCCGGGAGGAAAATTCACCTCGACCGACAATTGCGAGTGGTTCGAAGGCCGGTATAGCGTGATCTGTCACTCGGAGGGAACCATGCCGACGGGGCCGAGCAAGAGCATCGGCATCCTTGGCTACAGCCCGGAGGAGAAGGTCTACACCTATTACGGGGTCGATAACTCCGCCATGACGATGTCGAGCGTGCCCAAGGGTACCATTTCGGGCGACACGTGGACCTACTTCGACGAGGGTACGATGGGAGGCAAGAAGTACAAATCGAGGGTCGTCATCAAGGAGCTCTCTCCGACGTCGTACAGCTTCAAGCTGGACATGCAGGGCCCTGACGGGAAATGGATGCCGATGATGGAGAGCAAGAATACCAAACAATAGGTCCAGGCCCCTGCCGGTGCAGGGGGAACCGCCAAGGAATCAGTCACCAAAAAAACAGCGCCCGGGAGTGATCCCGAGCGCTGTTTGGCTGTTCCTTTCCCGCTTACCTGCCTCCCGCCGGCCCGCCGTGAGGCGGGCCCTCATCATTCCTCGTCGCCGATCAACGCCGCCGCGGTCAGCTGCGGCGCTGCCACAGCCGGCACCTCCTCGATTCGCGGCGGAGGCGGCTCGTAGCCCTCCGGCGGTTCGATGTCGATCTCGGCGTACCGATAGATACCGCTGCCTGCCGGGATCAAGTGCCCGATGATGATGTTCTCCTTGAGACCCAGGAGGTCGTCCTTGGCCCCGCGGATCGCCGCGTCGGTCAACACCCGCGTGGTCTCCTGGAAGGACGCCGCTGAGATGAATGACTGCGTCGTGAGACTCGCCTTGGTGATGCCCAGCAGCACCGGCTCGGCTTGCGCGGCGGCACCCTTCCGCTTCACGACGCGCTCGTTCTCGTCGCGGAAGGTCAGACGGTCCACCGTTTCGCCCTCGAGGAAGTCGGTGTCACCCGGCTCGGTCACCCGCACCTTCTGCAGCATCTGGCGCACGATCACGCCGATGTGCTTGTCGCTGATGCGAACGCCCTGCAACCGGTAGACCTCCTGAACCTCGTTGAGCAGGTATTCCTGCACCGCACGTGGCCCCTTGATGAGCAGGATGTCGTGCGGGTTGACCGGACCTTCGGTGAGGCGATCGCCCGCCCGCACCCGGTCGCCCTCGTGGACCCGGAGGTGCTTACCGGCCGGCACCTCGTACAGCTGAGGCTCGACCTCCTCCGCCACACCAGCCGGAGTCTCCGGGAAGACGAATATCTCGCGCTTACCGCGCTTGATCTCGCCGAACTTCACCACGCCATCGACTTCGCTGATGGTCGCAGGGTCCTTCGGCCGACGAGCCTCGAACAACTCCGCGATTCGTGGCAGACCGCCGGTGATGTCGCGGGTCTTGTACGCCTGGCGCGGGATCTTGGTGACCGTGATGCCCTTAGTCACCTTGACCGGAGTGCTCAGGAACACCGTCTTGTCCCGGCTCTCCTTCTTGGTCTTGCTGGGCCACGCCTCGTTGATCGGCCGCTCTTCCACGTGGAACTTGGTGCTCCACGGGTTGGCGGCATCCGGAATGTCCATCGCGCGAGTCACCGGATCGGTGGGCGAGCCCAGAATGACGCGGCTTCCCTCCGCCAGGGTGTACTCCTGCGGGTCCTTCCGGTTGCTCATGTAGACCAGCACGCTCGGGTGGAGCTCCCGGTCGGGATCGGCCATAACCACCAGACTGCGGAGGCCGGTGCCCTCGTCCAGCTCCTCGCGGAGCGTGACGCCCGGAACCAGGTCCTTCCACCGAAGCTCACCGTCGGCCTTGATGATGCTGGGATCGTTGTACGGATCCCAGGTGTAGAGAATCGTGGCCCGGCGCTCATTGTCACCCTTGGTGACCATCTCGCCTTCCTTCACGGCGAGGAGCGCGCCCTCGGGAACCGGATAGCGGTTGAGCACCCGCTTCGGATCCTTCGGATCGACCACCAGAATGCCTTCCTTACTCTCATCCGACGCCGACTCGTCCTCGCGGGTGAGCACGACCCGGGTGCTGCCCTCGGTGCCGTCCTCGTACTCGACCGGCACGTCGGCCCACTCCAGACCTTCGGTGTACTTCACCTTCCCGTCGGACCGGGCCCGGCGCTCCGCCTCTTCGGCGATACGCGACGAGGTTCCGCCGATGTGGAAGGTCCGAAGCGTCAGCTGCGTACCGGGCTCGCCGATCGACTGCGCCGCCAGGATGCCCACTGCCTCGCCCATATCCACCATGTCCATCGTGGCCAGATTCCGGCCGTAGCACATCCGGCAGATGCCGCGGCGCGCCTCGCAGGTCAGGACCGAACGAATCTTGACCTTCTCGATTCCGGCGTCGTCGATGGCGTTTGCCGTGTCCTCGTCGATCAGCTTGCCTGCCTCGACCAGGAGCTTGGGATCCCCATCATCGTCCAGTTCGTGCGGATCGAAGACGTCCTCGCTCGCCACGCTGCCGAGGATACGCTCCCGGAGCGGCTCGATGATGTCCTCACCCTCCTTCAACGCGGCGATCTCCAGGCCGAGGATGGTCCCGCAGTCTTCCTCGGTGACCGTCACGTCCTGGGCCACGTCGACCAAACGACGGGTCAGGTATCCGGCGTCCGCCGTCTTGAGCGCGGTATCGGCCAGACCCTTTCGGGCACCGTGGGTCGAGATGAAATACTCGAGCACGGTGAGTCCCTCGCGGAAGTTCGACTTGATCGGGCTTTCGATGATCTCGCCGATGCCTCCGGTGAGCTTCTTCTGCGGCTTGGCCATCAGACCGCGCATGCCCGCGAGCTGCCGGATCTGGTCCCGGCTGCCTCGTGAGCCTGAATCGAACATCATGAACACCGGGTTGAACCCGCCGCGGCTCACCCGCATCGAGTTGATCATCGCCTCGGCCACGTCGTTGTTGGCGTGGGTCCAGGCGTCGATCACCTTGTTGTACCGCTCGCCGAAGGTGATCTGGCCGGTGTTATACGCCCGCTGGAACCGCTTTACCCGGGCATCGGCCTCGGTAAGCAGCTCCGCCTTCTCCGCTGGAATCTCCAGATCCTCGATCCCGATGGAGACACCACCCATCGTTGCGAAACGGAACCCGAAGTCCTTGAGCCGATCGAGGAAAGTGACCGTGTCGGCCAGACCGGCGCGCCGGTAACTCTGGAGGACGAGCTCCGAGAGATTTTTCTTCTTCATCAGCTCATCCCGGAAGCCCAGCTCGGCCACGACCTTCCGCGGCAGGATGCTGTTGAACAGCACCCGGCCCACCGTGGTCCGGAGCCACCGCGGCGTGGCATCTTCCGACTCGCGCGGCGGGATGTACCAGAAGCTGATGGCGGTGTGATAACTAACGCTCCCGTTGAGCAGCGCCATCTCCAGCTCGGCCAGGCTCCCGAAGTGCTTGCAACCGCTCCAGAGACGCGCCCGGACGTCTTCGCTCTTGCCCGCGCCCGCCTTCCGGAGCTCTTCCTCGAACCCGGCCGGCAGTTTGGTGAGGAAGTAGCTTCCCAGCACCATGTCCTGCGACGGCTCGGCGACCGGACGTCCGTCCGACGGCTTGAGCACGTTGTTGGACGAGATCATGAGCAGGCGTGCTTCCAGCTGCGCCTCGAACGACAGCGGCACGTGCACTGCCATCTGGTCGCCGTCGAAGTCCGCGTTGAACGCGGCGCACACTAGCGGGTGAATCCGGATCGCCTTGCCCTCGACCAGTACCGGCTCGAACGCCTGGATGCCCAAACGGTGCAGCGTTGGCGCGCGGTTGAGCAGCACCGGGTGATCCTGGATGATCTCTTCCAGGATCTCGTACACCTCGGGGCTTTCCCGCTCGACAATCTTCTTGGCCCGCTTGACCGTCTCCGCGATGCCCTTCTCCACCAGCTTGTGGATGATGAACGGCTTGAACAGCTCGACCGCCATCGCCTTAGGCAGACCACACTGGTGCAGCCGGAGCTCTGGACCAACCACGATGACCGAACGGCCGGAGTAATCCACCCGCTTACCGAGCAGGTTCTGCCGGAACCGGCCTTGCTTGCCCTTGAGCATGTCCGAGAGGCTCTTGAGCGGGCGCTTGCCCCGACCCCGAATCGCCTTGGACCGGCGCCCGTTGTCGAACAGCGCGTCTACCGCCTCCTGGAGCATCCGCTTCTCGTTCCGGAGAATGACCTCCGGTGCCTTGTGCTGGATCAGCTTGGTGAGCCGGTTGTTTCGGTTGATCACCCGCCGATACAGGTCGTTGAGATCGGACGTGGCAAAGCGTCCGCCATCCAGCGGCACCAGCGGCCGCAGGTCGGGCGGAATCACCGGAATCACGTCGAGGATCATCCACGCCGGATCGTTGGCCAGGTCGCCCGACTCACCCGACGAGAGGAACGCGTCGACGATCTTGAGCCGCTTCAGCATCTGCTTCTTGCGGTGCTGGCTGGTCTCGTTGGCCACGCCGGAGCGCAGCTCCTCCGCCAGCCGGCGGATGTCGATCCGGCTCAGCAGCTCCCGCACCGCAGGCGCACCGATGTCGGCCTTGAACGTGTTGTCCCCTTCCTCCCGCGCCTTGGTGCGGAGGGTCAGGTACTCGTCCTCATCGAGCAGCTGATTCTGCTCCACATCCTGCTTGCCCGGCTCGATCACGATGTAGCTCGAGTAGTAGATCACCCGCTCGAGATCGCGCAGCGTGATGTTGATCAGGTTCCCCATCGGGCTGGGCAGCGTCTTGAAGAACCAGATGTGCGCCACCGGGACGCTGAGCTCGATATGGCCCATGCGCTCCCGCCGCACCTTGCTGAGCGTCACTTCGACGCCGCACCGGTCGCAGATCACGCCGCGATAGCGGATCCGCTTGTACTTCCCGCAGTGGCACTCCCAGTCCTTCACCGGACCGAAGATGCGCTCGCAGAAGAGGCCGTCCTTCTCCGGCTTGAACGAGCGATAGTTGATCGTCTCCGGCTTGGTGACCTCGCCCCACGACCACCAGGTGCGCTGCCCTTGGAGTTCCAGGCGCTCGCGCTCCTTGGTGTCGCGCGGCCCGCGGATCTCCTCGGGCGCGGCGATTCTGATGCTGATGTAGTCGAAACTCGAGCTCTTGGGCTCGCGACCGCTACGAAAATCAATCATGATTCCCTCTGACTTCGGTGAGGCCGACCATGAGGTCGGCCCTATTCATCGCCGGCTTCGGTGGTCCCGAGAGTTACCTTGAGACCGAGCGCCTGCAGTTCCTTCACCAATACGTTGAACGATTCGGGGATGCCGGGCTCCGGCAAATTCTGCCCCTTCACGATCGCTTCGTAGACCTTGCTCCGGCCGTTCACGTCGTCCGACTTGACCGTGAGCATCTCCTGCAGGACGTGGGCGGCGCCATAGGCCTCCAGCGCCCACACTTCCATCTCGCCGAACCGCTGCCCGCCGAACTGGGCCTTGCCCGCAAGCGGCTGCTGCGTCACCAGCGAGTACGGTCCGATCGACCGCGCGTGGATCTTGTCGTCCACCAGGTGGCTCAGCTTTAGCATGTAGATTGAGCCGACCGTGACCTCGCCCTCGAACAGATGGCCGGTGCGGCCATCCCGGAGCTGGGCCTTCCCTGCCGCGGTGAGACCGGCGGCGCGGAGCAGCTCGTTGGCTGCCGCATCCACATCCGCCTCGCCCTTGGGACCGAGCAGGCTGGTCAACGCCGGCAAGCCGGCCGCGGCCAACACTTCCGCCGGCGACTGTGCTGCAGCCTTCTCCGCCTCTCGCAGTGCCTTGGCGAATCCCGGCTGGTCCTTCCCGCCGTCCTGCCCGTGCGCCCGGTGGAACTCCACCTCCTGCCGGCGCTGGGTCAGTTCCCTCTCTGCCAATTCCTTAGCGGCGTCGGTCAGGAAATCGCGCAGCCCCTGGAAGAGGTCGCGGGTTTCCTGGGAGGCGCTGCGCGAGCCGAGCATTGCGACGCCCGCTTCCAGCAGCGTCGTGCGTTCACCGTTCGGCGCCACTTTCTTCAGATCCTGCACCATGCGGCTGATCGCTTGCGGCGTCAGCTCGGGTGGACGAGCCCGGAGCCTGAGTCCCTCCGCTGCCCAGCGGAATCCGGCAAGCCGGAGCAGGGCCCCGATCTCCGCCTCGTCCGCTCCCCGGAAGACCGGCGTCTTGGCCTCGAAGCCCAAGATCCGCGCGGCCCAGCCGAGGTGGGTCTCCAGGATCTGTCCCACGTTCATACGGCTGGGGACGCCGAGCGGGTTCAGAACAATGTCCACCGAGGTGCCGTCGGGAAGGAACGGCATGTCTTCCTCCGGCACGATCCGGGCGACGATGCCCTTGTTCCCGTGGCGGCCCGCCATCTTGTCGCCCACCGAGATCTTCCGCTTCTCGGCGATATACACCTTCACCAGCTGGATGACGCCCGGAGGCAGCTCATCCGGCTGGAGGATCTTGTCGATCTGGTCTTCCGCCTTCTCTTCGACCTTGGCGCGCTCCCGAGCCGCCATCTCGATCGCCGCGCGGATCCGCTCGTTGGCGGCCTTGTTGGTCACCCGGAGCGTCTTCAGATCCACATCGGCCAGCTCGAGATCCTGTAGCACCACGGGATTGAGCTTGGTGCCTGCCGGGAGGTATTCCTCCACGGTTCCGGCCTTGAGCATCAGGGCCACCTCCTGCCCGTCGAGCAGGTTGGTGAGCTCCTCTAACATGACCGCGCTGATGCGGGCCTTCTCGTCGTTCTCGATCCGCCGCACTTCGCCGATCCGCTCGCCGCGGTCCTTCTCGACCACTTGATCCTCGATCCGGCTGAAGATCTTGACGTCGATCACGACCCCGGCCATTCCGGGTGGGACCTTGAGCGAGCTGTCCTTCACGTCCTTGGCCTTCTCGCCGAAGATCGCGGTCAGTAGCTTCTCTTCCGGCGACAGTTCGGTCTCGCCCTTCGGCGTGATCTTGCCGACCAAGATGTCGCCCGGCTTTACGTGGGCCCCGATCCGCACGATCCCGCGCTCGTCGAGATCTACGACGCTCTCGTCCGAGACGTTGGGAATTTCGCGAGTGATCTCCTCCTGCCCTCGCTTGGTATCCCGCACGTGCAGCTCCAGCTCCTGGATGTGGATCGACGAGTACACGTCGTCCTTCACCAGCCGCTCGCTCAGCACGATGGCGTCTTCGAAGTTGTGACCGTACCAGGGCATGAACGCGACCAGCACGTTGCTGCCCAGCGCGAGCTCGCCACCTTCGGTGGCGGCGCCGTCGGCGATGATTTCGCCGGCCCCGACCTGCTGGCCCAGCTGCACCAACGGCCGCTGGTTGATCGCGGTGTCCTGGTTGGTGCGCCAGAACTTCTTCACCCGGTAACGGTCGTGCTGATGCAGCCGTGCCAGCGGGGTCTCACCCACGCTCGCGTTTCCGTTGGTGCCGGCGTCGACGATGATCTCGTCGGCGGTCACCCGAGTGACCGTTCCGGCCCGGCGCGCGATGATCACGGCACCGGAGTCCCGCGCTACCTTCTCCTCCAGCCCGGTGCCGACCAGCGGCGCCTGGGGGAAGAGAAGCGGCACGCTCTGCCGCTGCATGTTGGAGCCCATCAACGCGCGGTTGGCGTCGTCGTGCTCCAGGAACGGAATCAGCGCCGCGGCGATGGACACCAGCTGCTCCGGGGCCACGTCCATGAAGTCGATCCGCTCCGGCGGAAGCAGCGGGTAGTCGTCGCCCTTCCGGCAGAGCACCAGCTGCTCGGCGAAGGTGCCGTCGGGATTGAGCACGGCGTTCGCCTGGGCGACGGTGTAATCCTCCTCATCACTGGCGGACAGCCAGCGAATCTCGTCGGTGACCTTACCGCTCTTGACCACGCGATACGGCGTCTCGATGAAGCCCAGGTCGTTGATCCGGGCGTAGGTCGAGAGGCTGGTGATCAGTCCGATGTTGGGACCTTCCGGCGTCTCAATCGGGCACATCCGGCCGTACTGCGAGTAGTGTACGTCCCGGACCTCGAAGCCCGCGCGCTCCCGCGTAAGACCGCCGGGACCCAGCGCCGACAGCCGGCGCTTGTTGGTCAGCTCTGCCAGCGGATTGGTCTGGTCCATGAACTGGGACAGCTGCGACGAGCCGAAGAACGCCTGGATCACTGCGCTGACCGTCCGTGCATTGACCAGGTCGTCGAGCGAGATCTTCTCCGGATCGGAGTTGATGCTCATCCGCTCCTTGACCAGCCGCGCCATCCGCGAGAGACCCACGGAGAACTGGTTGGCGATCAGCTCGCCCACCGACCGGATCCGGCGGTTGCCCAGGTGGTCGATGTCGTCGGTGAACCCACGGCCGTCGTGCAGATCGATCAGGTAGCGGATGATCGCCACGAAGTCGTCTTCGGTGAGCACGGTGTGGTTCGGGTCGGTCTTCAGCTTGAGCCGCTGGTTGATCTTGTAGCGGCCCACCCGTCCTAGATCGTAGCGCTTCGGGTTGAAGAACAGCTTCTGCAGCTGCTGCCGGGCCGTCTCCAGGTTGGGCGCGTCCCCCGGCCGGAGCAGGGCATAGATCTGCTCCAGGGCCTCGGCCTCACTGTGGGTCGGGTCCTTGGCCAGCGTGTTCTTGATCAGCGGCGACTCCGAGCGTCCCGCCGGGAGCAGCACCTCGACCTTATGCACGCCGGCCTTGATCAGCTTCTTCCGAAGCGCATCGGTCAGCTCGGCGCCGGCCTCCGCCACCACTTCACCGGTCTCCGGATCGGCGGCGTCGAACGCGAGTACATGGTTCTGCCGGTCGCGGGTCGAGGTCGGCTGCTCCTCCTCCCGGACGTCGAGCGTGGTATAGCCGGCGAACACCGTCACCGTCTTCACACCCTTGTGCCGCATCTCGTTGAGCCGCTCTTGGGTGAGCTCGTCGCCCACCACGCCGAGCGGCTCGCCCGACCGGTCTTCCGGATTGGGAATGTCGGTCGCGAGCAGCGAGCCGATCACCTCGCGCTTTTCCTGCCGGCCCTCCAGCTTGCCCGCGATGTTCAACTCCTTGGTCGCGAAGAAGAGCTTGAGGATGTCCGCGTTGCTGCCGTGGCCGAACGCCCGGAGCAGGGCCGTCGCCGGGAACTTCTTCTTCTTGTCGATGTGGACGTAGATCACGTCGTGAATGTCGATCGTGAACTCGACCCACGAGCCCCGGAACGGGATGATCCGGGCGGAGAAGAGCCGCTGGCCGTTCGGGTGGGTGTCCTCTTCGAACACGACACCCGGCGAGCGGTGCAGCTGGCTCACCACGACCCGCTCCGCCCCGTTGATCACGAACGTGCCGAGGGGAGTCATGATGGGCAGCTCGCCCAGGTAGACCTCTTTCTCGATCGCGTTCTTGAGCCGCTTCTGGCCTTCGACTTCCTCGTAGACGTCGAGGCGAAGTTTGGCCTTGAGCGGCGCGGCATAGGTCATGTCGCGCTCGACGCACTCCTCCACGGAGTACTTGGCCTCGCCCAGGGCGTAGCCCAGGAACTCGAGCTTGTACTTCTCGTTGACGTCGGTGATCGGGAACAGGTCCCGGAAGACGCGCTCCAGCGACACGTCCTGCCGCGCCCCGTGGACGTCATCGGGGACGAGCAGCGTCTGGAACGCGGCGGTCTGGATATCGAGGAGGTGCGGCATCGGCATGCCGCCCTCACGCTTACTGAATGTGATTACCGATCGGGTCTGAGGCATCAGTCACTCACTCTCACGCAACACAAATGGCCCCAGCGCGGAACCCGCGCTCGCGGGGCTCGTCAAAATTCGGGAACGGACAGACAGAGCTTGATTCTTTTTCATTCGTCTCACTGAAATAGGGTTGCCTAGAGATCCTTCGCGACCCCGAACCCTTAGCGGGCTCGGGACTCCGCTCAGGATAGGCTACGCCTATTTCAGTTCGACGACCGCGCCCTGCTCTTCCAGCTTCTTCTTGATTTCCTCGGCCTCCGCCTTCGACACGCCTTCCTTGATGTTGCTGGGGACGTTGTCCACTGCGTCCTTGGCTTCTTTGAGACCCAGGCTGGTAATCTCGCGGACCACCTTGATGACCTGAATCTTCTTGGCGCCGCCCTCCTTGAGGACGACGGTCCACTCCGTCTTCTCTTCCGCGGGTGCCGCCGGGGCAGCACCACCACCGCCGCCCCCCGCAGCAGGAGCCGCCGCGGCCGCTGCGATCGTGACGTTGAACTTCGACTTGAACGCTTCGATCAACTCGGCCAGCTCGACAACGGTCTTGTTGCCGATCGCCTCGAGAATCTCTTCGTTACTCAGCGTGGTAGCGGGCATCGATTTGGTCTCTCCATCCGGTGATATGTTACGAACGCTGCGCGCGAAGCGCCTCGAGGGCGCCAACGACCTGATACAACATTCCATTCATGACGCCGGCCAGCTGCGCCAGCGGGGCCTGCATGACGCCGGCCAGCTGCGACAGCAGGACGTCCTTTGGTGGCAGGGTGGCCAGCCGCTGGACCTGCTCCGCGGTGACCGGCTTGCCGTCCACCAGTCCGATCTTGATCGCCGGCTTCTCGAACTCCCGGGCGAAGTCGGTCAGCACCTTCGCCGCCACCACCGGGTCCTTGCCGGCCAGGATCAGTCCCGTCGGGCCGGCCAGGTGTTCGTCGAGGCCGGTGACCTGGTTGGCTGCGAGCGCCCGCTGGGCCAAGGTGTTCTTGACCACAACGTAGGTTACCCCGGCGGCCCGGAGCCGCCGGCGAAACTCGGTCATCCGGAGCACGTTGAGACCAGTGAAGTCGGTCACGTACAGATTGGGCGAGGCCCGAAGCTGCTCGGTGAGGGTCTCCACCGTCTCCTGACGTTCGGTCTTGTTCATCGGTACCCCGCCGTCTCGAGCCGCACGCCCGGTCCCATGGTGCTGGACACCGTGGCCGAGCGGATGTAGGTGCCTTTGGCTGCTGCCGGCTTGACCCGGACGATGGTATCCATGAAGGCCTGGACGTTGGCCGCCAGCTGGTCCTTCGAGAAGGACACCTTGCCGACCGGCGCGTGTACATTGCCGCTCTTATCGACCCGAAACTCGATCTTTCCGGCCTTGATCTCCCGGACCGCTCGCCCGACATCCATCGTGACCGTGCCCGCCTTCGGGTTGGGCATCAGGCCCCGGGGACCGAGCACCCTGCCCAAGGCGCCGAGCTGCCCCATGACGTCAGGTGTCGCCACTATGACGTCAGTATCGAGCCAGCCATCTTTGATCTTCTGGATGTATTCGACGCCGACAAAGTCCGCCCCAGCGGCCTCCGCCTCCCTGACCCGGTCACCCTGGGTTATCACTAACACACGAACCGACTTTCCGGTTCCATGGGGGAGGACCACGGTGCCTCGGACGACCTGGTCGGCGTGCCGGGGGTCAACCCCGAGGTTCACCGCCACGTCCACCGTCTCGTCGAACTTGGCGAAGGACGAGTCCTTGAGCAGAGCCACCGCCTCTGGGATGGGGTACTGGCGGGTCCGGTCTACTTTGGCCACTGCGGCGCGGAACTTCTTGCCTCTGGTCGCCATCAGTCCACCACCTCCAGCCCCATCGAGCGGGCCGTACCAGCGATCATCCGCATGGCGCTATCCAGGTCGGCCGCGTTGAGATCGGCCATCTTGATCTCGGCGATCTTCTTGACCTGGGCCCGGGTGACCCGCCCGACCTTGGTCCGGTTGGGCTGACCGCTCCCCTTCTCGATCCCGGCCTCCTTAAGCAGCAGGTTCGGCGCCGGCGGGGTCTTGGTAATGAAGGTGAATGTCCGATCAGCGAAAATCGTTACTACGACCGGGATGACCATCCCGGCCTGGTTCTGGGTCCTCGCATTGAACTGCTTCACGAACTCCATGATGTTGACACCATGGGGACCCAGCGCGGTGCCCACCGGCGGGGCCGGCGTAGCCGCTCCCGCGGGGCACTGCAACTTCACCATGGCGTTGATCTTTTTGGCCATCTCTTCTCCTTAGCGTCCGCCCGTCAGAGGCCGACTCCCACAATGACCCGTGTGGTAGCGGGGTCGGAAGAACGCTGGGGAACGATCGACCCTACCAGCTCCCTCGTTCGGTCGTTCCTCGCGTTCCGTCGTTCCGCCTAGTGCCCTCTCAACTGCAAATAATCCAGCTCGACCGCCGTCGGGCGCCCGAACAGGCTCACCGTCACCCGCACCTTCCCCTTGTCTGCCAGCACCTCTTCCACCGTCCCACTGAAGTCGGAGAACGGCCCCTCGGTGATCTCGACCACCTGTCCTATAAGGAAGGGGATCTCCTCCTTGGGCTCCGCCTCCGCCACCGCTTCGGCGATGCCGAGCAGGCGGTTGACCTCGTCCTGCCGGAGCGGTTGCGGCATCTTGCCGGTGCCGACGAACTTGATCACGCCCTGGATGCTGTTCACGACGTGCAGGGCCTCCTGGGTCATCCCCATTTCGACCAGCACGTAGCCGGGATAGAGCTTCCGTTCGACGTTGACCTTCTTCCCGTTCTTGATCTCGATGACTTCCTGGACCGGGACCAGCGCCTGGCGGATGAGCTTCGTGTCGGCGGGACGAGGGTCTTCCTCGATCCGCCGCTGGAGGAGGCCGCGTACCTTGTTCTCGTGTCCAGCCGTCGTCTGGATCGCGTACCAGCGATATTCCATCTATACCTTACCGCGCGAGTCGCGCGATTCCCTCAACCAGGATCAACTGAAGCAGCCAGTCCAAGAGTCCGATTGTGATCCCCAAAAGAATGGAGAGCACGATGATCATCCGGGTCGCCTTGACCAGCTCCTCCCGGGTCGGCCAGGTCACCTTCTTGAGTTCGTCGCGGACCGCGACGAGGAAGGCCACCGTGCGGTGAAACCAGCCGGTCAGCTTGTTGGGCGACGCCTGCGCGACCTGCGTGCTATTCACTATTTCGACTCTTTGTGCTGCTTATGTCCGTCACAGACAGGGCAGTACTTCCGCCGTTCCACCCGTTCCGGATGCTTCCGCTTGTTCTTATCGGTAAAGAAGTTGCGGCTTTTGCACTCGGTGCACTCTAGAATGACCTTGTCTCTCGGCATGTTCCCCGTCGCCTACTTCAAAATCTTGGTCACGACGCCGGCGCCCACCGTCCGCCC
>JBKPAO010000115.1:0-32368 GCA_046726475.1 Gemmatimonadota bacterium
GTGTGGGACTCCGCATCAAGCTCAACAAGCACTCCAGGACGAACATCGGCGTCGACTTCGGGTTCGGGGTAGAAGGATCGAACGGCGTCTTCTTCGGTACGGGTGAGGCATTTTGAGTTAGAGTCGAAAGTCGAGAGTCGAGAGTCGAAAGAGTGTTATCTCGACCCTCGACCCTGGACCCTCGACCCTCGACCCCGACTCTCGACTCTTGACTCTCGACTCTCGACTCTCTCGACTCACTTAACCGTGTAGCCCTTCCCCTCGATACATGCGCTGAACGCCTTCTTGAAGGTGTCGATGGTCCCGGCAGCCTGAGCGTTGGCTTGCTCCACCGCTTGCTGTTCCGCCTGCTTCTTGGCCTGCTTCTTTGCCCTTCTTCCCGAGGCGACTCCTACGACCGCGCCGACACCAGCGCCGGTGCCGGCATCGCCGGCAATCGCCCCCACGACCGCGCCCCCGGCCGCGCCCCGCGCCGCACCCCTGACCCCTGCGCCCTGGGTGGCAGTGTCGGCCTTGGCCCCGGCCGCCTTCTTGGCTGAATCTGGATTGGCGTTGACCGCTGCGGGATCGATCCCCGACTGGTCCTTGGCCCAGGCGTAGCACGCACTCTCGTCTTGCTTCTGCTGGTCCGCGGTTTGACCCTTCGCCGGAAAGACGTAGAGACCCAAAGAGGCAGCAGGAGTCGCCGCCGAAGTAGGGGCCGGTTGCGCGGGCGCTGGAGCCGCCGGTTGTGCGGCTGAAGCAGGAGCCGGCTGCGCGTTCGCCGCTGGTGCAGCTGGCGAGGCCGCGGCGGTGGAGTCTTGCGCGGACAACTGGGCGGCAAGACCACCCACGAGGATCAACGTAGTCAATGTGATTCGCATAAGAGCTCCTCAGAGGTAGGCATCACTGTCTCAGGTACACTCCCAAGAGCGCCACGATGCCGAGGGCGTCCACCAGGAGGCCGGCGATGCTGGGGAGCGACCGCGCGTTCCCTTCCCGTAGCGGGTGCGATCCGCGGCGAGCTGGGTGGCATCCGGCAGCGGTGCTGCGACACTACTCAGGGTGTTCGTCATGGATCCTCACAACACAAGCTGGCCGGCGAATCTCAGGATCTGCTCCAGTGGCAAGGCCAGCAGGACCGGAGGCACGAATGGCAGCAATCCCGCGATCACCAGGGGCACCACCTGGACCAGTCGAAGGGGAAGCAGCCTCATGTTGTGAACGTTCGCGGTGATCGAGTACAGATCGGTCGTGGCCGAAAAGTCGGGGGCCGCGAGCGCCTCCGGTGTCGCGGCGGTCGGGTCTCGAAGCCAGCGGTTCTCGAACTGATGTCCGACGGCCTCCGCCAGAACGCCGTACTGAAAAATCCCTCGAACGCGGGCCCGCAGAAGCGCCGGCCCCAGCAGGAACAGCGGGCCGATGAAGAGCACCAGCTCGACGATCACGATCCCTGCGATCACGGACTGGAAGTAGGTGAGACTTCGTCCGCCATATAGAATTCCGTTCGCCACTGTCCCCGCGACGGGCACCGAGAGCGCCAGCGCCAGCAGCAGGAAAGAGCGGATCGACGTGCCCGCAAAGCCGAGCCCGCCGGCTAGATCGGGATGCGCAGGAATCAGTTGGAGGTCCAAGCGCGACACACCCCGGAGAAAGCGCGCCCAGAGCACCAGTCGCCAGAGCCAGGCAATCAGCAGCACGAGATAGAGCGGCTGGCTGACCAGCGCGCGCCACCAGCCCGCGAGAGAGAGCTGCTGTCCAGCTCCCGCCAGTGGGGCGACCCAGGTGGATACGGCCTCAGGATAGAGCCACGGACCCAGCCCCATGGTCGCGGCATACGCCAGGAGCAGGATGATGAGGTCGGCTTTGGGTGAAGCCAGCAGGCGCCGGGTGGATTCCACCAGGTTCTCGTAGCCGGGGCGGCCCGCTGGAGGGATCAACCCCATTTTACCGAAGCGCCGAGCGACGGAGCCAAGCCCCGGCAGGCAGACCGCTTCGGCGACAACGAGGAGCGGGAGTGCGATCAAGTAGCGAGCGTGGGCGGCGAGGTCGAGAAGCATCGACTCGCGGGGATCGGCCCGGATGGCCAGCCCTTGCACGGCGGCGAGTAGCACCAGGGGTACCCACGCGATCAGACCGAGCAGTAGGGCGCGCCGCCCAACCCGCAGCCGGTCATGCTGGATGAGTCCGAGAGACGTCTGAACGGCTCGATAGGGTCCCGCGTCGAAGGGATCGGCTGGGTGATGAACGGTGCCGCTCCTGAGACTGGATCGCTTACGCGCGCGGGGGCGATCGGACGATGCAGCGGAAACCGACATGGTTCGTCGAGGTATCTACCGGCTCGGGAAAGCGGGCAGCCGGGCGGTAGCGGCGGCAGTAATTCGGCGCGCACAGATGGGACCCACCCTTGAGAACCTTGCGCGGAATGCGGATGGCAGGGTTGCTCGGATCGTAGCTCGCCTCTTCCCGGCCAGCCCGAGGATTGCGGGGGACACAGCACGCCTTGATGGCTTCGGCCGGATGCTTGGGTTCGTACCAGTCGGTGGTCCACTCCCACACGTTCCCGATCATGTCATGCACTCCATACCCGTTCGCCGGAAAGGCGGCGACCGGGGAAGTTCCTTCATATCCGTCGGTCGCCAGATTCTGCCAGGGAAACTCGCCCTGCCAGGTGTTTGCCATCGGACGGTCCTTGGGCATGAAGTCGTGGCCCCAGGCATAGGCCGCCCCGTCCAGGCCGCCCCGCGCGGCGAACTCCCACTCGGCCTCGGTGGGCAGCTCCTTGTGCTCCCATCGGGCGAACGCCTCCGCGTCACCGAAGGTCACGTGGACCACCGGGTGATCATCCAGTCCGTCTATGGTGCTGCCTGGTCCCTGAGGCTCACGCCAATACGCCCCGCGCTCATACTGCCACCAGTTGGCCATCGTCCTTAGGTCGACCGGACCAGGCGGTTTCGTGAACACCAGCGAGCCGGCATACAGCATCTCCGGCAACGCTCCGGGATAATCCGCTGCATGGGGGATGATCTCGGCGAAGGTGACGTGGCCGGTGGCTTCCACGAACGCGCGGAACCGTGCGTTGGTCACCGGAAACGTGTCCATCCAGAATCCGTCCACCGTAACCCGATGGACCGGTCGCTCCTCGGCATAGTGTTTCTCCGAGCCCATGCGGAACGTGCCGCCGGGAATCCAGACCATGTTCGGGAACGGAGGCTCACCGACCGACGCCGCGGTTTCGTCAGGCTTCAGGACTGTGAGCGGCCGGCTGATTCGATCGGACATGGATACTCAGGACTCGGGTACATACCTGTAGCGCCGACTCAGGGGGGTGTAGAGCAGTTTAGGGTGGCCACGCCCCAAGGGGATCTGTCATTTCTGACAGTGGTCCAGTCACGCCAAAAGGGTCACCCTGTATCGATGCGCAGCCGGCTTCTCTTCATCTCATCGTACTCGCGGCCATCGGCGGCCCGCTCGGGATGGCGGGTTCGGCTGGAACTGGGGAACAAGTGTAGTGGGAGGGCAGGGAGTACTACATGAAGGCAACTGAGTTGTACTACAGCATCGGCGGGAATACACACGGGGCTGGTGGCCTAGCCGACACCAGCCTTCTTCGCGTGCTCCTTGCAAAGTGCAACGCAGGCAGCGAGTTCCTTCACACACCCCAGAATATGCTCAGCAGCATTCAAGCAATCCGGCCAATCACACAAATATGTGGTGACCTTCTCACGGTAACTTCGCGGCCCCCCGACACCCGGCTCGACGATCACCCAAGGCATAGTCCCCCACCTCCATGAACACCTGCGTTACTCCGTCGACCGCACATCGCGGCCGACCCGAAGTCGGCTCTCACGTGGGGCTCGCGCCAAGGATGCAGGTCACTAGACCCATGCGGCAGGTAGCGCTCGCCTCGGGGTGATGCGGCAGAAACCAGGCCAAAGTTTGGCCAAACTCCAAAGACCATCAGCGCAGGTTTGAAAGGAAGACCCCGATGAGCGGACAGGACAGCAAGCACCGGACCGTTCTCCCGATACCCGATCAGCCGCGAACCGGCCTGATCACCTACGACGCGAAGGATCCGGATACCAAGTATCCGCCCATCGAGCAACTGCGCCCTCCCAAAGGCGCGCCCAACGTGCTCGTCATTCTGCTCGACGATGTGGGGTTCGGCGCATCCAGCGCATTTGGCGGCCCCTGTCAGACTCCTACCGCCGAACGCCTGGCCGCCGGCGGCCTGAAATACAACCGCTTTCACACCACGGCCCTCTGCTCGCCGACGCGGCAGGCGTTGCTGACCGGCCGCAACCACCACTCGGTCGGCATGGGCGGCATCACCGAAATCGCCAGCGGGTCCCCGGGTTATTGCTCGGTCCTGCCCAAGACTGCCGCACCGCTGGCCAAGACGCTCAAGCTGAACGGCTATGCCACCGCGCAGTTCGGCAAGTGCCACGAGGTCCCAGTCTGGGAGACGAGCCCTGCCGGGCCCTTCAATGCTTGGCCCACGGGCGGTGGTGGCTTCGAGTACTTCTACGGCTTCCTCGGTGGCGAGGCCCATCAGTGGTACCCCTCGCTCTACGAGGGAACCACGCCGGTCGAGGTGAAGAAGACGCCGGAAGAGGGCTACCACTTCATGGAGGACATGACCGACAAAGCCATCGGCTGGATCGGACAACAGCAGGCGCTGATCCCCGACAAGCCGTTCTTCGTGTACTTCGCGCCAGGCGCAACCCACGCCCCGCACCATGTCCCCAAGGAGTGGGCCGACAAATACAAGGGCAAGTTCGACGGCGGTTGGGACAAGCTGCGGGAGGAAACCTTTGTCCGGCAGAAGAAGCTGGGCGTCATTCCGCCGGACTGCCAGTTGACCAAGCGGCACGAGCAGATCCCTGCCTGGGATGCCATGCCTGATCCTCTGAAGCCGGTACTGCGGCGGCAAATGGAGATCTACGCCGGCTTCCTGGAGTAC
Organism: Gemmatimonadota bacterium; assembly: GCA_046726475.1. Classification (GTDB taxonomy): domain Bacteria; phylum Gemmatimonadota; class Gemmatimonadetes; order Gemmatimonadales; family GWC2-71-9; genus CAVVWJ01. Next base: position 4,943 of record JBKPAO010000115.1, read on the forward strand.
GCCGACCATCACGTCGGCCGGTTGCTCGACAAGCTGGAAAAGATGGATCTCCTGAAGGACACGTTGGTGTACTACATCATCGGCGACAATGGCGCCTCGGCCGAGGGCACGTTGAATGGCACCTACAATGAGATGATCAATTTCAACGGCGCCGCCGCCCTCGAGACCCCGGAATTCCTCAACCAGCGAATCGACAAGCTCGGCGGCCCGGAGTCGTACAACCACTACGCGGTGGGTTGGGCCCACGCGATGAACACGCCTTACCAGTGGACCAAGCAGGTCGCCTCCCACTGGGGCGGCACCCGCAACGGAACCATTGTGCACTGGCCGAACGGGATCAAGGCGAAGGGAGAGCAGCGGTCCCAGTTCCACCATGTCATCGACGTGGCACCCACCATCCTCGAGGTAGCCGGACTGCCCCAGCCGCTATCGGTCGAGGGGATCCAGCAGCAGCCGATCGAGGGCGTTTCCATGGCCTATAGCTTCGATGACCCTAAGGCTGCCGAGAAACATGAGACCCAGTACTTCGAGATGTTTGGCAATCGGGGGATCTACCACAAAGGTTGGACCGCCGTGACCCGGCACAAGACGCCGTGGCTCCTGGTGGGCGAAAAGGTTCCCGCATTCGATGACGACGTCTGGGAGCTCTACGACACCACTAAGGACTGGAGCCAGTCCAACGACCTCTCCAAGCAGATGCCGGAGAAGCTGCATCAGCTGCAACGCCTGTGGGTGATCGAGGCAACCCGCTACAACGTGCTTCCGCTGGACGACCGGGTCGCGGAACGGATGAACCCCGACCTGGCCGGTCGGCCGGTGCTGATCCGGGGGAACCGGCAGATCCTCTTTGGCGGCATGGGGCGCCTGTCGGAGAACTCGGTGGTGAACATCAAGAACAAGTCCCATTCCGTGACCGCGCTGATCGAGCTGCCCGAGTCTGGCGCCAAGGGCGTAATCATCGCGCAGGGCGGCAACATCGGTGGCTGGGCTCTCTACGTAAAGGACGGGAAGCTCAAGTACTGCTACAACCTGCTCGGCATTCAGTACTTCTATGTCGAAGCCGGCACCACGCTGCCGACCGGCGAACATCAGGTTCGCATGGAGTTCAAGTATGACGGTGGCGGCCTGGGCAAGGGAGGTACGGCTTCGCTCTACGTAGACGGCAAGAGGGTCGGTGAGGGAAAGGTTGCGGCCACCGCCGCCATGATCTTTTCTGCCGATGATGGTTTGGACATTGGCGTGGACACCGGATCACCCGTCTCCCAGGACTATAGCCCGCATGGAAATGAGTTTACCGGCCGGGTGAAGGGGGTGGAGATCACGGTTGCCGAGGCCGCTGAGAGCCTGGACCATCTAGTGGAACCGGAGCAAGCCATGCATCTCGCGATGGCGCGGCAGTAGGCCCAAACCCAGAACGAGATGGGCGCGTGGATGGTGGCGATCAAGTCGATCGGGCTGGTCCACGCCGGAGCAGGATGCCGATGCCAACTCAGCGACAGCTGCTGACGATCGCCACGCTGGCTGAGTGCCTCGCCGGCCTGGCGCTCATGGTTAATCCCGACGCAGGTCTCACCCTCCTGCTCGGAGCGGAGCCCGGCGCGGTGGGATTGCTGGTCGGGCGGATTGCAGGAGTGGCGCTCCTAGCGCTTGGGATCGCTTGCTGGGGCGCGCGAGCGGACTCGGGCGGTGCAGCTCACACGGGCACGCTACGGGCAATTACGACGTACAACGCCGGCGCGGGACTTCTCTTGATTGCCTTTGTGGCAACGGGGAAGGCGTACGGCGTTGCGGTATGGATCGCTGGAGTACTTCACCTGGCTCTCGTGGCGGGGTTCGCTGCCTCACTCTGGCCTCTCGTCCCGGCCTCGACCGCCCAGTCTGGATGATAGTGACCAAACCGCCATGGGAGGCGTGAAGGATGCCATTCACCATGCCGCCACTCCTGATCTTCGCTCCGAGACACTGGCTTCCGAGCCGTGCCTGCTCGACCTGTCGGTGGCCAGCTACCTGGCCGATGTGAAGGATGCAGTGCAGCTGAACGTGGGAGTTCGACTTGCTGGATAACGGCGACACTTACGCGAAGCAGATTACTCTCGATGCACCGGCCAAGAACATCACTGTGACGGTAGAGACCTCGGGCTATCGCACGATGGCCTAGTAGGAGAGTGTTACGTCCACATAGGGCAGCAATGTCTGGCTCGATCCGCATGAGGCCGGCCGGTACCGCGGCGAATGCCTCTACCGGCTCTGCGCGCGCGCGAGCCCCTGGCAGGTGGGCTTCTGATCTCCGCGCCCACGACGCCTCACTCCTGTAAGAACTAACAGTTTCGGCACACGGTACCTCCTCGTAGCCTGTACATATGCCATAAACCGTCACCTACAAGAAATCGGGAGTAGAGCTATGCGGAGCACCCGCGGCCTTTACACGCCCTTGGCTCTCGCCCTCCTGCTCGGCGCATGCGCGTCCAACAGCACCGAGGTGGTGAATGCCTGGAAGGACCCGAGCGTAGGGCAAATCCGCTTCAACAAGGTGCTCGTGGTCTTCATCAGCAAGGACGTCGGCCTGCGCCGGGCGGCCGAGGATGAGCTGGCGCACAAGCTGCGCAACGCAGTGCCGGCTTACACGGTCATCCCTGACTCGATTCTGCGCGACCGCAACAAGGCGAAGGCCTGGGTCAAGCAGGAGGGCTTCGACGGCGCGGTGGTCCTGCGTCCGGTCGCGGTTGACAAGGAAACCACCTACGTGCCGGGTCAGGCCTATGTGGTGCCGTCCCACTACGGCTCGATGTGGGGGTACTGGGGACCCGGCTGGGATTACGCCTACGACCCGGGCTACGTCCAGCAGGACCAGATCGTGAGCGTCGAGGGAAACGTCTATTCGGTGCCGGACGACAAGCTCGTCTGGGCCAGCCGTACCAAGACGTACAATCCCGAATCGGTCCGCCAGCTGATTAACGGCATCGTGGACGTGACGGTCGCGGAGATGAAGAAGCAGAAGGTGCTGGCGTAAGTCGAGAACATTACGAATCGTAGCACGCTGCGAACCGGGCGAACCGCAGGAGCATTAGGGCACAGCGACACCGGCATCCTTCATGAGACTGGACCTGGCTTGCCTCGTGACCGGCCTGGCCGGCACGGGGCTTTTCCTGGGGGGGTGCAACGTCTCCACCTCTACCGTCGCTCTCGCGAGCGGACCGGTCCCGGTGAGACTGACCGCCACCCCCGCCGTTGCGCGATCTGGGGGATCGCTGCAGGTGAGTGTCACCAGTCCCAACGCGGACAGCATCGAGCTCCGTTCGGCCAATGGCTTGGATCGGTATTCCGCTGTCGGCTCGGCGCTGCGAGTCTCCCTGCCGGGTAATTTCGGAGACGGCGCGCCAGAGACCCAATTCGCCCTTCGGTCCCACGGGCGTCTGCTCAACGTTCTCAAGAAGCCGCTCAACGTCTTCGTCTGCCGCAATCAAATCTGTCGGTCCTACTACCATGAGCTTTCGGTGCTGCTGCCGGAACGGAACCGGCGCCGGATTGCGGTCACCGGCGGCTGGAGCACGGCGTTCAGTACCCGAGCTTTCGGAGGCACCGATCTGCCGGTGTCTCGAAGGGCGCGCAACCGCTCGGAGTGGAACCTGCAGGCCGAGTGGGCTGCGGGTGCGGTGAACGCACGGCTCCAGGGATTTGCCGGTCCGGACCGGCGAGGAGCCTCCCTCGATATGGCGCGCGAGTTCAAGCGCGGTGACGCCGTGAGCTACGGCCTGTCGGTGCATTTGGAGGGGGTTCAAGCGGGGTGGCACCCGGCCGGCGGGATCTCGGCACCGAGCAACGGAATGGGTTATCGCGTGAGCCTGGGGCCGGCGATCATGCTGAAAGGCATCACCGCCAGCTCGCAGCTCGGGATCTACGCCGACGGAGGGCAGGTCATGCAGGAATTGAGCACCTTCCTCTCGATCAACGGTGGCCTCACTGAAGTACGCCTGCCTCTCACCGTCACCGTGGACAAGACATTCGCCTTCGGAGACCAGTCCATAATGCCGCGCCGCCAGGAGCAGGTCGAGCGGTTGACCCTTGCCTGGGAGTTCCTCCCGAGCCTGGCGCTCCGGCTGAGAATAGCGACCCGCCGGAGCACCTGGCCGGCCGGACAGGAGGCCAGTCGTCTGTACGCGAACGAAGCGGCCTACTCCCTGGGGGCGCAATACACCGTGGGGTGGTAGCCCGGGTCCCCCGGAACCCTCCTGTAAGAACTAACAGTTTCCCGCGCCTTGCCTCGGTCGTAGCCTGAACCGGTGGAGTCAGTCTGTGGTGTATCACCGCGGAGCCAGCTCCGCCGGCATCCATCTTCGAACCAAGTGAGGGAATTCATGACTCGCCCGTCGTTCTTGATCCGGTTTGCCAGTGCCGGCATCGTGCTGGGGCTCGCAGCGGCGCCGCTTGAAGCCCAGCTGACAGAAGTAGGAGCCCCGAAACGTTTCGAGATCGTGCCCATCGCCGGGTACCAATGGGGCGGGTCCTTCGATACCGATGTTGGCAATTCATTTCCCGCCGGAACTCTGCGCCTCAAGGATTCCTTCGCCTGGGGCGCCATTCTGAGCTTTCTGGCCTATGGCAACAGCGCCGTCGAACTCAGCTATCTGCGGCAGGACACCGATATCGAGTTCGAACCGGTGGCGGGAACCAAGACGAATCTGGGCGGATTCGCCATGAACTACATCCAGATCGGCGGACGGCAACATTTTGGCCACGGCACCCGCTTGAGCCCATTCGCGAGCGTCTCGCTCGGCATCAATATCCTGGATCCCGCGCGGGACGGCATCAGCTCGGAGACCCGGTTCTCCTGGAGCTTCGGCGGTGGTGCCCAGTACATGTTCGCCAGTGGCCGGGCCGGGCTCCGCACTGACATCAAGTTCTGGGCGACCCCGGTTCCGTCCGGTGACTACGGCACCTGGTGTGACTTCTATGGCTGCTTCGTGGCTGAGGGCACCGCCTGGGTCACCCAGGGCCAGCTATCGGGGGGGTTGGTCCTAGCGTTCTGATGGCTGGTCGCAAGTCATCAGTCGCCAGTCTTCAGTCACGAGGTTGTCCTGGTCGGACAAGGAGTTCGCATTTCATTCGCACTCGTGACTGGTGACTCGCGCCTGACGACTCTCCCTAGGAGGTCCATATGCCTATTCTCGCGGCTCTATTGCTGCTCCTTGTCGCCTCACCGCTCATGGCCCAGCAAGTCAGTGCCGATTCGGCCACTCCCTCGGCCCAGGGGTACGCCCCGGGAGTGACATCGCCTCCAACCGGCGCCCCCGAGCGCCCTTCGGCCGATCCAGCAGTAGTGACCGACGCACTGGTCCTGCCCCTGCGGACGGAGAACCAGCTACAGCAGGCGATGAGTGCCGCGGACGCTGATTTGCAACGGGCCCAGACCCGGCTCGCCACCGCCACCCAAAACCGCGCCAGGTTGAAGGCCATGGCTCAGCAGAGCAGGGTGGAGCTACGTGAGATCGAGGCCAAGAGAAAACAGGCAGACAAGGAGAAGCGGAAGGCTGACCAGTCCGTGCTCGAGGCCCAGAAGAGGGCGGCCGAGCGACAGTCACGGTGGGCCGAACGGGTCGAGACGATCGGTGATGCCGAAGTGGACACCGCCCGCGAGGCATGCCTCGTCGCATTCGCGAAGCACCAGGCGCTCGAGCGCGAGCTGGATCTGGCTCAAATGCGGGCTGGACGTACGACGGCCACCGGCAACGATGCTGGTTCGCGAGTGGTGAAGGGCGAGTTGGAGCGGCAAACTCTGGAGGCACAGCAGAAGTACCGCCGGCTGGCCCACGAACTCGCACAAAACGAAGAGGATCTAGCGAACAAACGCCTCGAGCTGTATAAAGCCGCTTTACCCTGACTGCTTCGCTGCAGATCCCGGCAGCATCAGGAGGTACGCTGTCCGAAATAATGCGGCAAGCTGATCGGATCGAGGTGGCTCGCGCCACGTGATGACAGCCGCGGGGATCGGATCGATATCGTGAACACAATTCATGGCCGCTGTCACAATTAACAGTTTCGGTTGCCCACGCGAGGCGGACATTTCACTGCACCCAGGTGCAGTAGCCGATAGCAAAAATGAACCTAGCTAGCGAGGCCGACCTGGGCCCCGAAGCGATAGACAGAGGAGTTTCCCATGCAAGTGAGGTATGGTGTCCTCGCGGCCGTTCTCCTGGCCGGCTGCGCTACGTCCACTACGGAGCTGGTGAACAGCTGGAAGGATCCCTCGGCCGCTGGCGTCCGGTTCAAGAAGGTCCTGACCGTCTGCGCCTGTAAAGACGACGGCATGCGGCGCACGGTCGAGGACCGGCTGGCGGCTGCCATCAAGGGCTCACAACCCTCGTATTCCGTCCTCTCGGATGACCAGCTCGGCGACCGTGAAAAGACCAAGGCAGCGCTTCGCGCCGGAGGCTTCGATGGAGTCGTCATCCTGCGGCTGGTCAGCGTCGACAAGTCAGCCACCTACGTCCCGGGGTCGGCCTACGTCGTGCCCGTGGGATACCACAGCATGTACGGAGGGTGGGGCTATGGCGGCTACGCCGCGTACGGCGCCGTCTACGACCCTGGATATATACGAGAGGATCAACTGGTGAACTTCGACACCAACATTTATCGTGTGGCGGACGAGAAGCTGCTGTGGGCCAGCCGGAGCCAGACCAACAATCCTAGCTCGGTCAACGGAATGATTGACGATATAATTGCGGAGACGGCCAAGGAGATGAAGCGGCAGAAGGTGATCAGCTAGGGGTGCGATCCACTCGATCCTAGGGGGGCCACACGACACCGAAAGCGAAGCTTCTCGCCGTCGCCCTCGTGGCGGCACTGGCACCGGGGCTACTCCAGGCTCAGGAAGTGCCCCGGAACCATCTCTACGATCGGTTTCAGGCAAGTGCCTCGGGTACGTTCCTGCTCCTGGGCGCCACCATCCGCGTCGATCCGGATAGCGGAGAGGGCACCGAGATCAGCGTCAAGGACAATCTGGGTATTGGCAGCACCACCCTGCAGCCTCGCCTCGCACTCCGCTGGCGGCCGGGACGGCGGCACGAGCTGGAGGGCGGCTATCAGTGGGCCAAGCGCTCGGGGGAGACCGTTCTCAGCGACACCATCGTGTTCCGCGATACGACTTTTGCGGCGGGGCTCAGGGTCAATTCGACCAACGGGACCAGCCAGGGGTTTCTGACCTACCGCTTCGCGTTCACCGCCAAGGAGAAGAGCCAGATCGGGGCGGCGCTTGGGGTCGGTATCATCTTCCTGACAACTGACATTACCGCTACTGCCGGAGTCACCGCAGGCGGCGCCGATACGGCGATCACCCAGTTCTCCCGGAGCGGGGGCTTCAACGGGCCGGTCGGATCGCTCGGAGCATACGGTCGTTTCCTCCTTGGTGAGAAATGGTACCTGGAGCCCGACCTGCGGGCGATCTATCTCAAGATCGACAACATCAAGGCCGGCGTGGTAGAGGCCGGCCTCGCGGGACGCTACTTCCTCTCGGACAAAGTGGGACTCGAACTGGGGTACAACCTCGGCTTCTACCAGGTGACAATCGAGGGAACGAACAACTTTGCCGGCATCAACCGCACCGGCAAGCTCAAGTACACAGTGAACGGCTGGCGCGCCGGCGGGGTTTACGCGTTCTAAGCGGGAATGAACCCGCGGCTGCTGACTCGCTGTACCAAAGTCCAATCTTCCTGGCCACCTGCGCGCAAGTCCTGAGATAGGGAACGTGGTCAGGACCAAAATACGCAAGGGATTCGCCTCCGGGGGCAGTCGGTTGACTTCACCGTTCCCCGAACCACTGTCACAAATGACAGTTTCCTCGCCCTCTACCTCCTCACATTGTGACAATTGGTACGACCGCGATCGAAACCCCCTCGCGCCGGTACTGAGCATGCCGGCGTGATGACCGGTAGGTCCCAAAATGATACGGGGGTAGACCAATGGCGAAGCGTGCAGCAGCAAACCAGAGGGGGACGGAGCAGGGGAAGGCTGGTCCGACGAAGCCGAACATCCTCATCATTTGGGGCGACGACATCGGCTGGTTCAACGTCAGCGCCTACAACATGGGGATCATGGGGTACCGCACCCCCAACATCGACCGGGTGTGCCAGGAAGGCACCCAGTTCACCGACTGGTACGGGCAACAGAGCTGTACCGCCGGCCGGGCGGCTTTCATCACCGGCCAGTCACCCATCAGGACCGGCCTCACCAAGGTAGGACTGCCTGGGTCGGACTTGGGCTTGCAGCCGGAAGACCCGACTATCGCCGACATCCTCAAGCCCCTGGGCTACGTCACCGGCCAGTTCGGCAAGAACCACCTGGGTGACCGTGACGAGTTCCTTCCGACCGAGCACGGATTCGACGAGTTCTTCGGCAACCTGTACCACTTGAATGCCGAAGAGGAGCCGGAGAACCCGGACTATCCCAAGGATCCCAACTTCAAGAAGAAGTTCGGGCCTCGCGGTGTGCTGCACACCTGGGCTAACCCGGACGGCAGCCAGAAGATCGAGAACACCGGACCGCTGACGATCAAGCGGATGGAGACGGTGGACGAGGAATTCCTCGATGCCAGCCTCAAGTTCATCGACAAGGCCAATGCGGACGGCAAGCCGTTCTTCGTCTGGTGGAACTCCACCCGAATGCACATCTGGACCCACCTCAAGAAGGAATCGCAGGGTAAGACCGGGCTGGGCGTTTATCCCGACGGTATGGTGGAGCACGACGGGCACGTCGGCCGGCTGCTGGACAAGCTCGATGAGCTGGGCATCGCCGACAACACCATCGTCATGTACTCGACCGACAACGGCGCCGAGGTGATGAGCTGGCCCGACGGAGGCACCACGCCTTTCCGCGGGGAGAAGGACACCAACTTCGAGGGCGGCTGGCGGGTGCCGTGCGCGATCCGGTGGCCGGGGGTCATCAAGCCGGGGACGGTGTCCAACGGGGTCTTCTCGCACACCGACATGCTGCCGACACTAGCTGCGGCCGCCGGAGATCCCGACGTCGTTGAGAAGCTGAAGAAGGGTTATAAATCAGGCGATAAGACGTTCAAAGTACACATCGATGGCTACAACCTGCTGCCGTTCCTGAAGGGCGAGGTGAAGGAGAACCCCCGCAAGGGCTTCCTGTATTGGAGCGACGACGGCGACCTGATGGCGCTGCGCGTTGGCGACTGGAAGGTCACCTTCCTGGAACAGCGCGCCCACGGAATGGACGTCTGGCGGGAGCCGCTCGTGTCCCTGCGCGCCCCGAAGATGTACAACCTGCGGACCGACCCCTTCGAACGGGGCGACGAGGACGCGACCCTTTTCTACGGCAAATGGATGGCGGATCGCACCTTCCTGCTCGTGCCGGCGCAGGCCATCGTGGGCGAGTTCCTCAAGACCTTCCAGGAATTCCCGCCACGCCAAAAGCCGGCCAGCTTCAGCATCGACCAGGCACTTGAGAAGGCGCGGGAGAACGAGAAGCACCTCGCCACCGCGTATGGTGGAGGAGTGAAGTAAGCCAAGCCACTGCATTGGCATCAATCGTGCACTTCCATCCTGGTATCTTTCAGGACCCCCACGATACCAGGAAGGAAGCGCATGTTTCGAGTCCGGGTGTTCACCCCGCCAGTGACGAACGACGAAGGCCGGCGTCACGCCGGTGGCGAGCTCCGCCTCGGTACCGAGCGGTTCTGCTTCCTCGTGGATCTCAGTTACTGGGTCGTCGCCGATTACGAGCGCCAGTGGCGTGCCGGCACCGAGCGGATGCTGCACGGCGCCCCGTCAACCGCGCTGATGACGGCCTACCGCGGCCCGGGAGAAGCCATCCACCACATGTGGGGCCTCTGGCGGGATGCCGGCCACGTGTACGTCCAACAACATTCCGTCTCTGTGGGCGAGCTGGACCCTCCATTCGATCCTGAATCGCCGTATGCGCATCTTGGGGAGCGGATCGCCAGCTCCAAGCATTCGCTCCCCATCCCCGAGTGGCGCCTCGACCTCGTGCACGTATACGCCGCCGCCATGGGCATTCGCTGGCCGCTCTATCCCTCCTGACGTCTAGCTCTACCAAAGTTCAATAGCCGCCTCCGCGGCCCAGGCGTACCCTGAGGCATGGTCCGCTTCAGCCTCAGCGCCCTGGTGGCTGCGCTCCTCGCCCTCGCCGGCGCGCGGTCGGCGATCGGGAACGACCCGCTTCCATCCTGGAACGACGGTCTGGCGAAACAGGCGATCACCGACTTCGTGATGCGGGTAACCGCAGCCGGTGGGCCGGACTTCGTGCCGCCGGCCGAGCGGATCGCCGTGTTCGACAACGACGGCACGCTGTGGGGCGAGCAGCCGGTGTACGTCCAGCTGGCGTTCATGTTTGACCGGGTGAAAGCCCTGGCACCGAATCATCCCGAGTGGAAGAGCAAGGAGCCGTTCGCATCGTTGCTACGGGGTGATCCGAAGGCGGCGCTGGCCGGTGGCGAGCAGGGTCTGCTCGCGATGATGGCTGCCACCCACAGTGGCATGACCACCGATGAGTTCGCCCGAAGCGTGAGCGACTGGATTAGCACGGCGAGGCATCCCAAGACCGATCGGCACTACACCGAGATGGTCTATGAGCCCATGCTCGAGCTGCTCGCCTATCTGCGGGGCAACGGGTTCAAGCCGTTCATCGTGTCCGGTGGCGGGGTCGAGTTCATGCGGCCCTGGGCGGAACGGGTGTATGGCATCCCGCCCGAGCAGGTAATCGGCAGCAGCGGCAAGCTGGACAAGGCACTGGACGAGGCCATCGCCCGAGGATGGACGGTTGTGGATATGAAGAAGGACTGGAATGTCATGTACCCGTTTCAGGGCTCCGTACCCCGAAAGGAGGCGAGAGCCGCCGGCCTCACTCAGTCCGCCCTAATTCGCAAGATCATCGCGACCGGAATGGAGTGAACGCAACACGGTGGAAGAACTCTTCGTCAAGTTCGCTCGCGACGTTGCATTGGCCATCGAGTTCATCGCCGTCGTGGTCATCGCGTACGGGGCAGCGGAGGCGACCGTGCGGCTGGTGGGCCGCCGCTTTCGTCACACGACGATCAAAGTCCGACGGAAGGAGGTCTGGCTCCGGTTTGCGGTCTGGCTCGTCCTGGGCTTGGAATTCGAGCTGGCCGCCGACGTCGTCCGGACGGTAATCGCACCGAGCTGGACGGAGCTGGCGCAGCTGGGCGCGATCGCGTTCGTTCGCACCTTTCTGAACTACTTCCTGGAGAAGGACCTGGAGAGATACGGCGAGTTGGCCGGCTCTTCCGCCGAGGTCAGGGCGGGAGCATAGAGCGCTGCGGTAGCTGTCACAAGTGACAGTTACCGCCCCAACTCAAACGCTCTATCGTGGGTGAGACGAACAGATACCACTGGGGAGGCCATATGCGTACACGGGCATTATTGAGTGCCGGAATGATGGGAGCAGTGATGCTCGTCATGGGCTGCTCCAAGTCGGAGCCCGAACAAACGACTCCTGAGCAAGCTGCTGGACAGGCTGCGGATACCGCGAAGGCAGCGGCGGGCGCGGTTCAGGACTCCGTCACGGCAGCAGAGGGTGCTTATCGCGACTCCGCGGCTGCGGCAGGTGCTTATCGCGACTCCGCGGCTGCGGCAGGTGCTTATCGCGACTCCGCGGTTGCGGCAGAGGGGGCCTACCGCGACTCCGCCGCTGCGGCCTCCCGGGCTGCCCGCGATTCCGCCGCGGGAGCTGCGGCAGCCTATGGCGACTCCGCCGCCGACGGCCGCCCGAATAACCGCGGCGCGACGCCGGACACGACTGGTCTCGGAGCCGGCGCCGATTCCGTTCGCCGCGACTCGATGTAGGCACGAGTACATCGGAGAAATGACGCAGCCAACTGCAGAAAACGCATGCGCCCATCCTCTACGAGCCAACCAAACACCACAACGGAGGTCATATGCGTACACGGGGATTATTGAGCGTTGGAATGCTGGGAGCAGCGATGCTCGCAATAGGGTGCTCCAAGAAGGAGCCCGAACAAACGACTCCTGAGCAAGCTGCCGGGCAGCCTGCCGATACGGCGAGGGCCGCTGCGGGTGCGGCTCGCGACTCCGCCGCGGCAGCAGAGGGTGCTTATCGCGACTCAGCTGCTGCGGCCGCCGGTGCGGTAAGTGACACTGCCGCCGCCGCAGCGGGAGCCGTTCAAGACTCTGCCGCCGCCCGAGTGCCGGACACCAGCGGCATGACACCGAGCGTGACGCCCGACACGACTGGCCTCGGAGCCGGGGTGGATTCCGTTCGGCCCGATTCGATGTAGGCAGGAGTAGGTCCGACAACACGACACCGCCCAACTGGAGAAAACGCATGCGCCCATCCTCGGTGGTGCTCTCGGTCTGCGCCGGCCTTGCTCTTTGGCTCACGGCAGCGCCGGTTGAAGCGCAGTTAGGGGAGGTAAGCCCGAAGCGTTTCGAGATCACGCCGGTTGCCGGCTACCAGTGGGGCGGTTCCATGGACACCCAGGGTGGGGGTTCCATTCCGGCAGGCGCGCTGCGGCTCAAGGACTCCTTTGCCTGGGGCGTCATCGTGAGCTTCCTCGCCCACATGGGCAGTGCGATCGAGCTGACCTACCTGCGGCAGGACACCGACATCGAATTCGATCCGGTCGCGGGTAGCAACACGAACCTGGGCGAGTTCGCCATCAACTATCTCCAGTTCGGCGGCCGCCAGGAGTTTGGGGGCGGGGGACCACTCAGCCCATTCATCACTGGCTCGCTCGGCATCGGGATCCTGGATCCGGGGGCAAGCGAACTCAGCTCCTCGACCCGATTCTCCTGGAGTATCGGCGGCGGTGCCAAGTACCTATTCGCCAGCCAGCGGGTGGGGATACGGACTGACCTCAAGCTCTGGTCCACTCCGGTTCCCTCCGGTGAGATTGGCGTCTGGTGTGGCTTCTATGGATGCTTCGCGTCGGAAGGAACTGATTGGATCACCCAGGGCCAGGTATCGGGCGGGTTGATCTTTCTGTTCTGAGGCTAAAGGAGCTCATTTCGGGGAGCGGCGTGGGTCCGGTGACCGGTCCGAGTGAGATAAGGGTCAAGCCAAGCGTGGTACACCAGAAGGAGAGCCACTTCTCCTGGCTGCGCACCCGGATGAGCTTGGAGCGGACCCTGATGTCCTGGGTCCGCACCGCTACCGCCCTGATCGGATTCGGTTTCACCATCTTCCAGTTCTTCGAGCGCTTCAATCAGATGCCGGGAGTCGAAGGGCCACGACATCCGGGGGCATCCCGTCTGATCGCGCTCGGCCTCATCGGCTGCGGCACCGCCGCCCTGATCGTGGCCATCACAGAATACCGGCAGATGCTTCGCTACCTCTGGAGCCCTGAGTTCGAGGAGATCGCCGGCGTTGCCGAACGCCAGCGCAGCACGCCCGCCCTCATCGTGGCGGTACTGCTTGCCCTGGTCGGACTCGTTGCCCTCGGCTCGGTAGCGCTGCGAACAGCGGGGGGATGACCCTGAGAGCCCTCGTTGCCTCGGTTGCGACGGCCGCCATCCTTGCGACTCTCCCGGTCGGTGAAGCCGCGGCGCAGAAGACCGAGAAGATCAACGGCTACGCCGAGTTCAAGAAAGGCGACACCCTGATAGTCGAGGGTCAACGGGTGGTGGCCGGTTCCGGGACGAAGGTGACCGGTCCAAAGCTCAGCCGCCTGAGCTCGATTCCGCTGGGGTACGAGGTAAAGCTCGAGGGGCATAGAGACCCGGCAGGGACACTCGTTGCCGGCAAAGTCGAGGCCAAGCCCAACGGCTCGGATGGCAAAGAGAAGGAGATCATCGCGGCGAGCGACCGGGCTGAGAAGACCTGGGTCGACAAGAAGATGATGTTCGAGCCGGCCGACAGCGGGAAGATCGTCAACATCGGTGAGGTGCTGGGGTCGGGACCCTACGTCGACCGAGCTCGTAAGCTCATGGATCGGCTGCGTCCGTCCTACGTTCCCGCCGAGGCCCTGCGGGTTCGGGCAGTCAAGACCGATCAATGGAACGCGTCGGCCATGGCCAACGGCGCCGTGTGGGTTTTCACCGGCCTCATGGACGCGATGGATGACGACGAGATGGCGATCGTGCTGGGGCACGAGCTCACTCACTACACCCACGAGCACATCCGACGCAGCATGAGCAAGGGAACGTTCGCCCAGATCCTGGGCGTCGGCGCCGCCGTGGCAGCCTCCCAGATCAAGAATCCGACCGCGCAGCAGATGGCCGCGTTGGGGGGGCAGCTCGGACTTTCGGCCCTGATGTCGGGGTACAGCCGGGAGCACGAGGACCAGGCCGACCGGGTTGGCCTGCGCTACGTCTACCAGGCCGGATACGACCCGGCCAAGGGGCCTGGGCTCTGGAGGAAGTTCAAGGAGAAGTACGGCGAGGAAGACAGGATCACCAACTTCTTCACCGGCGACCACTCGCGTCCCACCGAACGGATCAAGAACATCGACCGCCAGCTCAAGCTGAACTACTCCGCACCGCGGCCGAAATAGAAGGCGAGTCGCCAGTCTCCAGCCGTCAGTCGTCCGTCGTCAGTCACCAGACCTCTGTCCACCTTACCGCCTTACCGCCGCTTCACCTACCGCCTCACGGTCCGGGGAGCTCTTGCCCCGGCCGAGCACTAGGGCGGCGGACACCAGGGCGATGCTCAGGCCGAGCCAGAGCAGGTCCAGGGCCCGGTCGATGCGGAGCGCGATCGCGTACTCGAAGAACTTCACCACCAGGATGAGCAGCACGACCTTGGCGAGGCGGTCCTTGAGGTCGTCGAGGCTCCGGATGAGCAGTAGCCGGCCGGCGAACTCACTCCCCTCGGCGATCTCGATTCGGCTCACGAACAGCTCGTAGAGGCCGAGGGCGAAGATGAGCATGATCGCGGCGAGGAGATAGCCGTCCACCACCTCGACCACATGGGCCACGATCGTGCCGCGAAGGGCGCCGCGGGCCTCCGGCGCGAGCGAGAGGTCGTGGTAATGCCTGAGATGCGGGATCAGCGAGACGACGTCCACCGTAGCGATGTAGAACATTACGAGCGCGACGCCGAGGCTTCCGATCACCGCCACCAGCACGATGAGCCGGCTGTTCCACAGCAGGGATTCGAACATGCGTTCCGGTCGCATCACGCCAATCTAGCTTCGCAGCTCGCCCAAGTGCTTGCGATCAGGCCCCGAAGGGGCCGTCGCGGATGGATCCCCACCAGCGCGTTCGTGGGCGTCCCGTCCGGCGTCGACCTGTCAGAACTGCCAGTTCCTGCCTCTCCGACTGTGTTCTAGCATATGACATTAGGGTCCACATCTCGAGAAAGATCCGAAGGCGCGGCCGCCTGGGCCGGCATGTTACCGACGCCGGTCACGCCTTCTACCTGGAGCACCTGAAGCGCCTGAGAAAGGCCGGTACTCAGCCTTTTTTCACCTGGAAACAGAAAGGCGCGGAGTTATGCCAGTCGGAACCTTGGACACCGCCGGAACGCACGTCCCTCGCGGACGCTCGAAAGGGAACGATCGCGGCGAACTACCGAAAGGAGTACAGGTAGTCACGTGGAAGTTGTCCTTGGACCCGACGCAGCAGGCGCTGATCACCCAGCTGGAGACGAGCCGCGAGAGCTGGCAGCAGAGCGGACCCTACAACCCGGAGCTATACCAGGAGCCTCCTGAGGTCCGGCGGCGTAAGGGCGCCGCGCTGCGCCAGGTGCTGCCGCACTCGGCGCATGGGTCGTGGAAGCCGCCCAAGGGCCGTCCGAGCCCGGTGGATATCGTCGTCGTTGGCAACGCGGATCGGCAGCAGCACCTGGTGCCGCTTCGGATGGCGCGTATGAGCGCGTCGCCGTTCGCGTTTCTTCGCGGCGCGGCCTCGGTCATGGCATGGGATCTCTCTCACACGCCCGTGACCGGTATCCAGGTGTTGATCAACGGCGACGCCCACATCAACAACTTCGGCCTCTTCGGCAGCCTCCAGCGCGAAGTCATCATCGACGTGAACGACTTCGACGAGGCCACGCTGGGGCCATGGGAGTGGGACCTGAAGCGGTTGGTGGCCAGCGTCAACGTCGCGGGACGCGAAAACGGTATGACCCGGCGCGAACGACGCACCGCGGTGATGCAGGCCGTCGCCGGCTATCGTTTTAACGCGTCACGCCTGTCGACGATGGGTTTGCTGGACGTGTGGTCACTCTTTGGCTACGCCGAACGCCGTCCGAAGATGTTCAAGGTTCCCAAGAAGGCGTGGGTCCTGATCCAGAAGGTCGTCGCCAAGGCAAGAGCGACCACCAACGCGTCGCTACTGGCCAAGGTCGCGCAGCGCCGCCACGATGGCGGCTGGCGCTTCGTCGAGGATCCTCCCGTCTTGACGCGCATCGACGACGAGACGCGCGTGAAGGTCGTCGCGTCGCTGGTCGAGTACGCCGAGCATCTCCCGCCGGCCTACCGCTTCATGCTGAACCGATACGGCGTGGCCGACATCGTCCACCGGGTCGTAGGCGTGGGGAGCGTCGGCACTCGCGCCTACCTGGCGCTGCTCTTCGGCAACGGGGATGAGGATCCGCTGTTCCTCCAGATCAAGGAAGCCACCACACCCGCCCACGCGCCGTACCTTCCCGCGCCGCCGTTCCGCAGCACCCACGACGGCTTTCGCGTCGTTGGGGCGCAACGGATCCTGCAGTCCCTCGGCGATCCGATGCTCGGCTACACCACGATCGACGGCAGGCCGTACTACGTGAGACAGATGAAAAACATGAAGGCATCGATGCCGGTGCCGTTCATGACAGGCACCCCGTTCAACTTCTGGGCGTTCCTCTGCGGGGGGCTGTTGTCGCGCTCGCACGCGCGGTCGGGCGACGGGGCGCGCATAGTGGGGTATTGCGGCGACGGCGACACGCTGGACCGCGCCCTGGCGGATTTCGCGGAAGATTATGGCGACCAGACCGAGCGCGACCACGCCGAGCTGGTGCAGGCCATCAAGCGCGGCCGCGTGAAGGCGGCCGGTGAATGAGCACGTCACCCACGCCCGACTTGAGTCGCCGCGGCTCTGCGCAAGAAACGGTTAAGCAAGACGAGCAACGAAATGAGGAGCGAATTGAAGGCGCCCGCGTGATCTGATGATCTCTTGGCGCTCTGCTTGTCGCCTCTTCCAGTTCGCGCTCGGGCTGCTGGCCTGGAACGCTCCGGTCCTGGCGCAGGACACCGCCTCCCAAGGTTCCACTCGCGCAGAATCCCCCCTCGAGCAGCCCACCGCGCCCGTGGCTCTGGATGGTGTCACCCTCTTCCGGGTCCGCGGCACCTCCGCCTACCCGGCGGAGCGGCGCGCGTCCGAGATCGCCGGCCGGATCGCCGCGCTTGCCTCGGATCGAACCGTCCCGGCCGAGTCTGTCCAGGTCCGGGAGACACCACTGGGCAGCGAGCTCGTCGCTTCCGGCCGCAGGTTGTTGGCGGTTGTCGATGCCGATGCCCAGCTCGAAGGCGTCCGGCGTCAGGTGCTGGCCGAGGTTTACCGAGGTCGTGTCGCCGAAGCCGTCGAGAAATTCCGCCACGACCGGGAGGGCGCCGTCCTATGGCCGAATGCTGCCAGGGCAGTGGGGGCCCTTCTCGCCCTCGCGCTGGTACTCTGGCTCGGACGCCAGGGGCTGCGCCTGATCCGTGCGACGCTGGATCGGCGCTATCGGTCTAGGATCCGAACCGTGCAGCTGGGTACGGTCGAGATCGTACGCGCGGAACACCTGTGGCAGGGCCTCCACCGCGCCCTGGGGTTTGTGGCCACTCTGATCGCATTGGTGGCGGCTTACCTCTGCATCGACTACGTACTGCTCCTCTTCCCCTGGACCAGAGCCCTCGGCAACAACCTTTCCACTATCCTGCTGGGGCCACTCGCGACGCTGGGAGCGGGAGTGCTCCGGTTTATCCCCGATCTCGTGTTCTTGGTGATACTCGCGCTGCTCGTCCGGGCCCTGCTGAGGGTGGTCCGGCTCTTCTTCCGCCGCGTGGGCGACGGAACCCTGACGCTGTCCGGATTCGAGGCCGAATGGGCGCAGCCGACCGATCGGATCGTGCGGCTGCTGGTGATCGCCTTCGCGCTGGTCATCGCCTACCCCCACATACCGGGGTCGGGCTCGGAGGCGTTCAAGGGCGTCACGCTTCTGTTCGGCCTCCTCTTCTCTCTCGGATCGTCGTCGTTCATCAGCAACCTGCTGGCCGGGCAGAGTCTCGCCTTCCGCAAGGCCTTCAGGGTGGGAGACCGGGTCAAAGTCGGCGACCACCTGGGGGAGGTGGCGCAGATCCGCTTGCTGACCACGTACCTGTCGTCCCCAAAGAACGAACGGATCGTGATCCCTAACTCGCAGATCCTCAACAGCGAGATCGTGAACTTCAGCAGCCTGGCCAAGGATCCGGGCCTGATCCTGCACACCATCGTCGGGATCGGATACGAGACGCCCTGGCGGCAGGTGGAAGCGATGCTGCTCGAGGCCGCAGGCCGCACGCCGGGGCTGCTACAACAGCCCCCGCCATTCGTGCTGCAAAGGGCGCTGGGGACCTTCGCGGTGGACTACGAGATCAACGCCTACTGCGACAATCCCCGGGCGATGCTCTCGCTGTATAGCGGGCTCCACCGCAACATCCTGGATGTGTTCAACGAGTACGATGTGCAGATCATGACGCCCGCCTACGAGGGCGACCCGGAGCGGCCGAAGGTCGTGGCCCGCGACCAGTGGTTCGCGGCACCCGCCGGCGCGGCACCTACCAGCTCGAATGGACCCAAGCCCGCTGGTGAAAGCGTGCCGTCGGCGCCGCAGGTCTGAGACCGGGACCCGCCCTACCAACCTGTTAGAACTGCCAGTTTCTGTTGATCCGGCACTCTCCTAGCGTGTAGGGAGTCGTCAGTCGCCAGTCGCCAGTCAGGAGACTGTCTCCGGCTCATTCCCAGCGATCGACCGAGTCTTCACCGCCTGATACCTCTCCCGACCCCTGGCTCCTGACTCGTGATTGGCGTCTGGCGTCTGGCGTCTGGCGTCTGGCGACCGACGACTGACGACTGACTCCACTCGTGACTCTCGACTAACAGGAGATACCATGTCTAGACGAGTTCTACTAACCCTGCTGCTCGCGGCCACAGCTGCCTGTCGCAAGAGTGATCAGAGGGAAGTCGGCCTCGCCGACACCGCTCAACCGGCCGTCCAGAGCGTACCGACGGATACAGCACCGGCCGATACAGCACTGGCGGGTACGGCACCGGCTCCCGCTCCGACTCCGACGGCAGCTACCAAACCGAAGCCTGCTGCCCAGCCGGCCGCCCCTCCCGCGGTTCCGGCTCTTTCCGCGGCAGAGGCGGCAGCGATTGCAGAGAAGACCTCCCAGCTCGGCATCTTCGTGTACGCGGCTAAGGGTCAGAGCAAGGACCAGCAGGCAGTCGACCAGAAAGCCTGCTACACCTGGGCCGGCAGCCAGACCGGTATCGATCCGGCGACTGTCTCGGTCAATGCCGATTCAGCCGCTGCCGCAGGGAAGGCTGCCGCCGACTCGGCTACGACTGGCGCCGGGCTCAAGGGTGCGGCGCGCGGGGCCGCAGGCGGCGCCGTCGTCGGCGCGATCGCGGGTGACGCTGGCGCAGGTGCGGGTATTGGCGCTGTGGCTGGGGCGGCTCGCGGTCGTAAGGCGAAGAAGCAGGCAGGGGCCCAGGCCGAGCAGCAGGCGGTGTCGCAGGCTGAGGGCCAGGCGGCGGGGCAGATCGACGCGTTCAAGAAGGCGATGACGGCCTGTCTCGAGGGTAAGGGATACACGGTCAAGTAAGCGACGAAGGTGGTGCCGCCCGCGGTGTCTTAGCGAGTCGCCAGTCGCCAGACGCCAGACGCCAGAGTGTGCCTCGCGACTGGCAACTGGAGACTGGCAATTGGCGACTGTCGACCCCTCAACCTTCGAGGTCGAGAATAATGCCACCGCGCCACCGGCTTGGACTCGCACTCTGCGGGGCATTCCTTCAAATGGTTTCCTCCGGGCCACTCGCCGCTCAAAAACCCGAGGACGAAGCAACCAAGCTCGCCAGGGCAACGCAGAACCCGGTCGCCGATCTGGTCAGCCTGCCGTTTCAATTCAACTTCAACACCGGCGGCGGATTCGGCGGTCAGACCTTCGTCAATCTCAACTTCCAGCCGGTAATCCCGGTGAAGGGCGTGCTGGAAAAGTGGACTATCATTTTCCGGACCGTCGTGCCGTACGTGAGTGTTCCGACCGGAGCCGATAACCGGCAGGTTGGGTTGGGAGACATCTAGGCACAGACCTACCTGACGCCGGCCAGGAGCGGGCGCCTCATCTGGGGGATAGGTCCGCTGTTCTCGTTCCCCACCGCTACCGCGAACTCGGTGAGCACCGGCAGCTGGGCTATCGGCCCGACAGCGGTGGTGCTCACCAACCCAGGCGCCTGGGTGCTCGGCGCTCTGATCAACAATCTGTGGACCTTCTCCGACCAGGGTGGGACGTCCGAGGTGAATCAGTTCACCCTGCAGCCGTTCATCAACTACAACTTCGGGAAGGGCTGGGCGGCCCCCTCTTCGCCGATCATCACTGCCAACTGGGACGCCCCCACCGGGGAGGAGTGGACGCTGCCGCTCGGCTTAGCGCTCTCGAAGACGACTGCCTTCAATCGACGGCCGATGACCCTGAGCGCTCAGTATTACCATAACGTGGCCCATCCCGCGGGAGCCGTGGCCGATCAGCTTCGTCTTTCAATTTCACTCCTGTACCCATCGCGGCCGCCCCCGAAGCCGCAACTGCCTGAAGGAGAGAGCCTGCCCTGACGGTAGCGAAGGGGCGGGGCGGAAGGTGGCCACGCTTCCCTGCACCAAGGTGTAGTAGCTTCGGCCGGTTCCGATCGGAACTCTATCCATTCGATCACAACCAGTTCCAGCGAGCCAGCGTGGAAGTAGTCCGAGACATGGCGCCCATCCTCGAGCAGTTGTTCGCGCAGACCGACACCGGTGTGGCCGTGGTGGATCGCAGCCACTGCATCCTGGCGTGGAATCCCGGGGCGGAACGGATGTTCGGCTGGCCGGCACCGGAGATTCGGGGACACGACGTAGTAGAACTGCTCGCCCCTGAAGGCTCCCCGCTGCGACGCTACATCGGTGCAGCCCTACTGGGAGACGTCGTCCAGGCGGTGCCGGTGCGGCTCCGGAAAAGGTCGGGTGACGTGGCCGAGCTGATCCTCACTTGCCGGGGCGCGGGGACGAAACCGAGTGCCCGCCCGACTGCGGTGCTCTTCATCGATCCGACCCCCCGACACCAGACCCTCGCCAGCGCTCTTGCCCAGCGCACCCGTGAGCTCCAGGGCATCATCGGGGCCTTTCCCGATCTGTTCTTCTGGACCGATGCCGACGGCCGGGTGCTCGACTATCATGCCGGCACTGAGGTGGATCTCACGATCCCGCAGGAGGAGTTTCTCGGCCGCCGGGTGAGCGAGTCCCTCGGGGGCGAGGCGGGCGACCGCTTGCAATCGGCCATCGAGACGTGCTTTCGGGAGCACCGCGCCGTCGCCACCGAATACACCCGCGTCGTTGCCGCCGGCCGTGGCTACTTCGAAGCGCGGATCATTCCCCTCGCGCCGGACCGGGTCGTCACGGTGGTCCGGGACATCACGTCGCAACGCCGGCTCGAGCAGGGACTCGCCCGGGTGACGAAGATGGAGGCAATCGGGCGACTCGCTGGTGGCATCGCGCACGATTTCAATAACCTGCTCACCATCGTCTATGGCTGCGTAGCCAGTCTGCGAGAAGAGCTTCCTGATGACGGACCGGCGGCGGCAATCCTCGACGAGCAGGTGAATGCCACGCAGAAAGCAGCCTTGCTGGTGCGCCAGCTGCTCGCCTTCAGCCAGCGGCAACCGACCTCCCCAAGAGCCCTGGATCTCAATGGACTCGTGATCGACAACCTGAGTCTGCTCACCCGGCTCGTCACCACCGACGTCACCTTGTCGCTGGATCTCTCGGAAGACGCTCCCTGGGTGTTCGCCGATCCCGTGCAAATCGAGCAGGTTCTCTTCAACCTGTGCGCCAACGCTCGAGACGCCATGCCGGGCGGAGGCCAGCTGACGATCCGGACCGAGCTCCGGCAGGGAACGGCGGTGCTCCAGGTGAGCGATACCGGTGTCGGCATGGACCCGCTGATCCTCGAGCACGCATTCGAGCCCTTCTTCACCACCAAGGGCCAGCGAGGCACCGGCCTCGGGCTCGCGACGGTGCATGGCATCGTGAGCCAGCTCGGCGGTCGGATCGAAGTCGCCAGCCGCGTCGGTAGTGGAACCACGTTCACGGTCCTGCTACCGCGCTGCGATGCCGAAGCGCCCAACCCGCCGGCGTCTGGAGGGCCACCGGTCCTGGCACCCCGTGGCACGGAGACGGTGTTGATCGTGGAGGACGATGCGGCCGTGCGGAAGGTGCTGGTGAGGATACTGCATGAACGCGGGTACCGGGTGCTCGAATCAGATTCTTTCGAGTCCGCACTCCAAGTCTATCGCTTTCGCCGCGACGAGATTCGGCTGGTCATCTCGGACGTCTCGATGCCGGGCCGGAGCGGGCACGAGCTCGTGGCCGAGCTGCGGGACGACCAGCCGAGCCTACCGATCGTCCTGCTGTCCGCGCATGACGAGGCCGGCATTGTGCAGGGGACTGCGCCCGGACACGGTATGATGATCCTTCAGAAGCCGCCGGCGTTCGACGAGCTGCTGCGAGTGGTGCGGGCGGCGCTCGATGCGTCGCCATCAGCGAGAAAGGAGTGAGGGACCCGCGAGGAATCAGGGAACTACCGATACCTGACAAGCCAGACCGTCACGACTCGGTCCGCGACGTCGGGCGGGTAGGCCTGCGCCGAATGCTGGGGCGCGTACGCCGAGGGAAGGGTGTCGTAGGACAGCCGGGAGATCTGAGGGCGGACCGGGGTGGCGGTGGTGGAGTCCCATGGGAGGAACAAACCCAGGCTGGTTGCTGCAGCCGTGCTGTCGGTCGGCCTTGCCTCGACCCCCGGGTTGATGACCGGCCCAGCTCTCTCCTGCTCGCGGGCGTCGGCCCCTGGCGCCTGCGCCGATACGGCGGCCGGCCACAGCAGGGCCACGGCCAGCCCGATCAGAGCGCGGGTTCTCCCCATCTTTCCTCCACCCGAATGATGTGCGAAGAACATCTTGAACTCAGGTGAATCTCCTCAAAAGCGCCATTGCACCTTAGTGCAGGTCAGTAAAAGACATTGCGAACCGCACCTCATGTGCTGCACCAAGGTCCAGTGGCCAGTGTGCAGGACCAGGCTTAGGTGACCTTCGGCCTCGGGTTCATCGCCCGCTCGATGGCCCCGAGCAGCTCATCGCCTCCGGCCGGCTTCCGCAGGTACTCGGCGACGCCGGCGGCGAGGTAGCGCGCCCGGGCTTCGGGCGCGTCGTCGGCCGAGTAGACGACGATAGGTAGGTGCACGCCACGGCCGACGAGATGCTGCTGCAGCTCGAGCCCGCTCATATGCGGCATGTGTGCGTCGAGCAAGAGGCAATCCGTAGGAGTCACGCCCTGGTCGAGCGATTCAATGAACTCCTGGCCCGAGGCGTAGGCCGTTGGGCTCAATCCGAGAGCATTGCACAGACGGCAGAGGCTGACCCGAATTACCTCCTCATCATCGACAATGGCGACGGCAATTCGCCGGGCAGCGGTCGCGGTTTCGCGGCTCATTAACAGGGGAAGGAAGGCGTGGGCTCGGCCGGCCGGTTCGACGCCAAGGAGCGATCGCCCACTGCAGAGGAGGAGAATAGCGGTCGCTCCGAGCCCGCCGGCACTGACGCGAGCAGGAAGTGCACCGTGGCGCCGCCCCCGGCGTTGTTCTCGGCCCACATCCGGCCGCCGTGGGCCGCGACGATCGTTCGCGAGATCGAGAGCCCGAGACCGAGCCCTTCCGGCTTGGTGGTGACGAACGGCTCGAACAGGCGGTCGATCAGCGCCAACGGTATTCCGGGCCCGCAATCGCGGATCGACAACTGCACGTTATTCCTCACATCCGAGCCCACCATCAGAAACAGCCTTCGATCCGGTGGGGTGGTGGTGTCCATCGCCTCACAGGCGTTGAGGATCAGGTTCAGCAGTACCTGTTGCAGTTGCACCCGGTCGCCCGACACCGGAGGAACATCGGGAGGGACTACGGCCGTCGCGGTAACGGCCCGGGCGATCAGCTCCCCGTGGGCCAGCTCGAGCGCCTCGCTCACCAACTCGGTCATGTCGACAGTTTGGAGGCGGGTCTCGCCGCGCTTGAGCAGCGCCCGCAGGCGACGGATGACCTGGGCGGCGCGCTGATCCTGGGAGACGATGTCTCGAAGAATCGCATCGACTTCGCTCAGGTCGGCGGTCCGGCGTTTCAGCAGGTGTCGGGCGGCCTGCGCGTTGCTGCAGATGGACGCCAATGGCTGGTTCAACTCGTGCGCGAGCGCTCCGGAGAGCTGGCCTAAGGCGGAGACCCGCGCCAGATGCGAGAGCTGGTACCGCTGCTCCTCGATCTCTATCAATGCCTGGCGTCGTGCCGTGACATTGGCCAGGGTCACGATGGCGCCGCCGCCGGGTCGCTCCAGCGCGTCAATGCCGAGCGCGTACCACTCCCGACTCCCCCTGCAGCTGTCCTCGTACTCCATCTCGAACCGTCGATGATCCCGGCCCAGCACACTGGTGAGGCCGGCAAGCACGCGCGCCGCAGTCGCGTCGCCCTGCTCCGCGCCGGTGCGACACGCTCCGACGTAGTCGTCTCCGACCCGAGTCCGATGAAACAGTGCGACTTGGGAGGTGTCAGCGCAGCGCCGCCAGGAAGCGTTCACGGCGAGCACGATGCCGTGGCCGTCGAGGATGGCCACGTGGTCCTGCAGCGACGCGAGGAGCGCGTGATGGAGGTGCACCACGCCGCGACTCGCGCTGCTGACGGCGGCGATACAGAGCACCGGGAGCGTCGTCAGCAGGATGAAGAGCTGTAGCACCAGTACCTTCCCGTCGGGCGACGCCACGAAGAATGGGCCGGTTCCCCGATCGGCTGCCCAGATGGCGGCGAAGGTGACGGCGGTGAGCGCGAGGCTGGTTCCTCCGGTCCCGAAGCGCAACGCCGCCCAGATCAGTACCGGCAACGGGGCGTAGAGGAAAAGGGCAGGATGCCACCGGTCGACGCTGGGCACCAGGAAGGCGATCGCGCTCGTTACTCCCAATGCGCCGACCAGCAGAAGGACTTCGACCGCACGCCACCGGTCTACCCGCCGGCGACCCCATTTCGTGCTGCCGGCGGCCAGCACGAACGCCGGCAGGATCGTCAGGCCGGTGAGCGCATTGGATATGAACCACGCGCGCCACGGATACCAGTACGTCGCGGACGCCCCATGCAGCACGACATTCGCGGCGCCGAGCGTGGCCCCGACGGCCGGCGCGACGAGCACCGCGCTGATCACGAACAGCCCCAGGGAACGGATGCTGTCCAGCCGCGGAGGAGCCGTCAGCAGCCAGCGCAGCATCAGGGCCGCCGTCAGCGCGCGGGCTACGTTGGCGACATCGGACAGCAACACCCAGGACAGATCCCAGCGGGGCCAATGAGTCACCAGGAGGGCCACTGCGTCGACGAGGATAAACCAGATCCACTTGCGTGGCGCAGACAGGAGGAGTGCCGCGGTGAGAGCGGCGTAGGGCGGAAAAAGGACGGCACTGCCGATTTCGGGATACTGCAGCAGCGAGCCGACCGCATTGCAGAGCAAGGAGATCGGCGCGAACAGCAACAGAGCTTGTGCGAGAGGGAAGGGCCGGGGGTCAGCCTCGATGACAGCGCTCGTTCGCTCCTGGCTCATCGAGTGCCTCAAAGATCACGATGTCCTCGAAACTGACGTCTGGGGGTGACGCTCTTCAGATGGAGTCCATCTCAAGGCCGAGTGTAGGGTCTCCATGATGTTCTCCCGCTTTGAAGTTCCACCGCGGGGGCACGCCGGAACACTGGACCTTGGTGCAGCACGAGACGTCCGGGGCCATCCTGGAATTGGACCAAGGTCTAATGGACTCCCGGGAGAGGAGAGTGTCATAGTGCGATAATGGCGGCCGCTCGGTCCGGCGCTCGCCGCCCGATCGCCCGGAGCCCACACGATTCCATTCTCCTGCAGATCCGGCGCCCTTGTGCTGGCCGCCATCGCTGCCACCCCCCGGCCCGCCTCGAGCCAGGTGCCCGAGACCGCCTTGGCCGGGCTCCCTCTGGCCAGCAATACCCTGACGGCGGGATGGCGCACGCCCCTCGGGCGGCAGCTACCGTGTCCGGACTGTAACCCACCGAAGCGTTTCTGGGCCGGTGTGGGCGAATTGATGGTGGTCCAGGTGGTCCCCTGGGCCTTTACCAAGTACGTCACCGAAGGGGAGTGGTCGAACCTTTCCTTCCGGACCTGGCTCGACAACCTGAAGTTTCCCTGGCAGTGGGACAACAACAAGTTCAACAACAATCAGTTCGCCCACCCGTACCACGGCAGCCTCTACTTCAACGCCGGGCGAGCCAACGGCTACGACTTCTGGCACTCGGCGCCCTGGGCCTTGGCCGGAAGTCTGATGTGGGAGCTGTTCGGAGAAGTTTGGGCTCCGTCACCCAACGATCTGGGCAATACCACACTGGGGGGCATCACGCTGGGCGAGATGCTGTTCCGGTTTTCCTCCCTCACACTCAAGAATGAAGCGACCGGCTCGAACCGAGTGGTGCGTGAGGTCGCGGCCGGGCTCATCAATCCCGTTCGGGGATTCAACCGGCTGGTTCGGGGCGAAACCGGTCGCATCTCCCAGACGCCGCCCGACTGGCGTCCCAGCCGGATCCAGGCATCGATGGACGTGGGCTATCGGCGCTTCTCGACCTCGGCATCGCTCGATGATCCCGGCGCCCTGGACCAGTCGTTCGTCCAGTTTTCCGTGTTCTATGGCAATCAGCTGGCCGATCTGGGACAGGAACCGTTTTCCGCGTTTCAGGTGGTCGGCACCCTGGCGAGCCACTCAGGCAACCAGAAACCGCTCCAGGAGCTTCGGGTGCGGGGCAACCTGGGTGCCAAGCCGCTGGGATCGGACGGGAACAAGCTGCTCGCCGGCTTCATGACCTACGAGTACATCAGCAATCCGGTGGTGGACTTTGGTGCGCAGGGCTTTCAGGGAGGTCTCGTCGCGCATTCGAAGCCCGGCAGAGCTGTGCAGCTGCACGGCGAGGCGATGGCTCGGGTGAATCCGATCGCGGCAATACGGTCGGACTACTTCGTCACGGCAGAAGGGCGGGACTACGACTACGGAGTGGCGCTAGGTGGTCGGGTGGAAGGGAGGGCCTTGTGGCCAGGGAAGGCCACGGTGCGTCTCACCGGCGGGTACGTATGGCTCCCGGTAATCAGTGGCTTCCCCGGGAATCATCAGCTCTGGACTCTGGGCACCGAGGCA
>JBKPAO010000116.1:0-27873 GCA_046726475.1 Gemmatimonadota bacterium
CTCGGCGGGATCGGCTTCGACGAGATCGCCGAGGACACGGCTGCGCGCCACCATGCCGGCTATGCGGATGAAACTTCCGGATCGCTTCCCGACTACGGCCGAGCTCGATTCCGGAAGGATGGCGAGCATCACGGCTGGGCCCCTCCGGTGGTCGTAGCACTGCAGAAGGCGCTCGGGAAACGTGAGGAACGTGGGGAACGGGAGGAACGTGACGAACGAGCGGGAAGGTACGACGATTTTGTAACTAAGACTGCCGCTGGACGGCCGGCAGGGCCGAGAGAACTGCTGGGATTTCGAGAAGGAGATTCCATCCCGCTCGATGAGGTCGAGCCGGTGGAGGAAATCCGACGCCGATTCATTTCCTCCGCGATGTCGCTGGGGGCCTTGTCGCCAGAGGCGCACGCCACGCTTGCCATAGCGATGAATCGAATCGGCGCCCGGTCCAACTCCGGCGAAGGCGGAGAGGATCCCGAGAGCTATTGGCCACGTCCGAATGGGGACCGTTCCGACAATCGGATCAAACAGGTTGCATCGGCCCGGTTTGGTGTGACCACGGAGTATCTCATCCGTGCGGACGAGCTGGAGATCAAGATCGTGCAGGGCGCGAAGCCCGGAGAAGGTGGTCAGCTGCCGGCTCACAAGGTCACCGATCTCATCGCGCGCCTGCGACATGCCGTCCCCGGCATACAGTTGATTTCCCCGCCACCTCACCACGACATCTACTCCATCGAGGATCTGGCGCAGCTGATCCATGACCTCAGGACGGTAAACCCTCGCGCCCGCATCGGTGTGAAGCTGGTCTCGGAGAGCGGAGTCGGTACCGTCGCCGCTGGTGTAGCCAAGGCGTACGCCGATTACGTCCTCATAGCCGGACACAATGGCGGCACTGGTGCATCGCCGCTCTCGTCGATCAAACACGCCGGATCACCCTGGGAGCTCGGGCTGGCCGAGGCGCAGCGCACCCTCGTGCGAAACGGCCTGCGCCACCGGATCGAGGTACGCGTCGACGGTGGCTTCAAGACCGGGCGAGACGTCGTCATGGCCGCGCTGCTCGGCGCGGAGAGCTACGGGTTCGGTACCGCTCCGCTGGTAGCGCTCGGCTGTGCCATGGCCCGGCAATGCCACAGCAACACCTGCCCGACCGGAATCGCCACCCAGCGCGATGATCTGCGGGCGAAGTTTCGGGGGACGCCGGAGCAGGTGATCAGGTATTTCAGCTTCGTCGCGGAGGATGTCCGCCGCATTCTCGCCGGCCTTGGCTTCAGAACTTTGGACGATATCGTAGGACGGAGCGATCTCCTCGTCAGGACGGAGCGCCCCGACGTTCCCCGGGCGCAGATGTTGGATCTGTCGTTTTTGCTGGCGGGGAAGCGGGAAAGCGGGGAAGCATGGAAGCAGGTGACTGGGGGAGGGGCGAGCGAACCGGCTGTTCCTTCCCCGCTTCCCAACCACCCGCAAGCGGGTACCCGCCCCGCTTCCCCACCACTGCGACGCATGGTCGAACGCAATGAGCGCCCTGGTGTGGTGTCGCTCGATGAAGAGATCCTGGGAGATCTGGAGCCGTATCTCGAATCCGCCCTGCCGTTCTCGGGGAACTACCAGATTCGCAATCACCATCTGGCAGTCGGAGCGAGAGTCGCCGGCGCGATCGTGGAGAGGAACGGTGACGCTGGGCTTCCCCTCGGTTCAGTCCGGCTGCGCTTCAGTGGCACCGCGGGCCAGAGTTTCGGCGCCTTCGTCTGCCGAGGAATGCACCTCGAGCTCGAGGGCGAAGCCAACGATTACGTCGGCAAAGGACTGAGCGGCGGGGAGATCACCATCCGTCCCTTCCGCCGTGCGGCGTACGCGCATGCGTCGCACCAGCACTTGATCGTCGGCAATACCGTCTTGTACGGCGCGACCGGCGGGAGGCTCTTCGCCGCGGGCCAAGCGGGCGATCGCTTTGCAGTGCGGAATTCCGGCGCAGTCGCGGTGATCGAGGGCGCCGGGAACCACTGCTGCGAATACATGACCGGTGGAATCGTGGTCGTGCTCGGCGGAGTGGGGCGGAACTTCGCGGCCGGCATGTCGAACGGGGCGGCCTATGTCATCGACGAAGCGGGCAGTTTTTCCAGCCGAGTCAATCACGACATGGTCGAGCTGGACGCTGTCGATGCCGAGGACGTCGAGCTGTTGAAGAGGCTGATTCGGAGCCACGAGGAGAAGACAGTGAGTGCCCGGGCGAGGACGATCCTGGTCGAGTGGGAGCGCTATCTGCCGCTATTTCGGAAAGTGCTGCCGAGGGGCGCCGGAACGTTGGTAAATGCAATCAGAGACACCTATCTGAGTTCGACTCAACGGGATTTGGAGTTGAGCCTGGAGCGTCGGACAGCATAAGACCGCCTTGGACCGAGGTGATCCGTTGACGTAGTCCTGTCACTTAGATAACTTGCTGATCAGCAAGCAAGCTGCAACTCCTTGCGCGAGGCCCCATTGGCAAGCAGTACCGAGAAGGTGCGGAACGCGGAACGGAGCCGGGCGGCGATCCTCGATGCCGCGGAGCGGCTCTTCGCCGACCAGGGGTATGACGCCACCAGTCTGACCCAGGTCGGAGCGGCGGCGGGCGTCTCCCGGGGCACTCCCGGGTACTTCTTTCGATCCAAATCAGAGCTGTACCAGGCCGTGCTGGACCGGTCATTCGCCGAGGTGCGGGAAGCGGTTCGGGCTGGCCGGGCCCGCGCGCTCGCCAGTGGCGAGTCCCCCGACACCATCTTGGCCGGCGCCGTCTCGGATTACTTCGACTTCCTCGCTGCTCGGCCCAATTTCGTCCGGTTGATCGAACGTGAGGCACTGAGCGGGAGCCGGCTTCCCCACGGTGCAAGTCATCTCTCCGCTGGACAGGAAGCTCTCGCCGCCATCAGCGCCGAGCTGGGTCTCGATGACTCAGCATCGGGCGAGGCGGCGCAGCTGCTGCTCAGTATCATATCGCTCTGCTGGTTTCATCTGATTCATGATCGCACCGTCGCCCCTGCGGTCGGGGTGCGACTGGAAGACGCCGCCGACCTCGAGCGACGCAAGCGTCACGTGATTTCCCTGGTGCTGCATGGCCTCCGCGGCCAGGCGGCATTCTCCACCACCACCTCCACCGAAGACTCGAGCCATGACTGACCTTCTCACTCCGCCTGTACGGACCACCCACACCCCGCTCGCGACCGAGCAGGAGGCGAGGGAGGTCGCCGAAGCCGCGCGCGAAAAGGAGTGGCAGGCGCCCAGCTTCGTACGCGAGCTGTTCGAGGGATCGTTCCGGCTCGACCTGGTGCACCCCTTCCCCCAGCCCGATCCGGCCGACCTCGAGCGGGCCAAGCCGTTCATGGAGCGGCTCGAGCGATTCATGCGGGAGCGGGTGGATAGCGACAAGATCGACCGGGAAGGCAAGATCCCGAGCGACATCGTCAGAGGGCTCGGCGAGATCGGGGCCTTCGGTATCAAGATTCCGGTCGAGTACGGCGGCCTCGGCCTGAGCCAGTACAGCTACACCCACGCCGTCGGGCTCGTCACCAGCCAGGACGGCAATCTCACGGCCCTGTTGTCGGCGGCCCAGTCGATCGGCGTTCCGACGCCGCTCAAGTTGTTCGGCACGCCGGCCCAGAAGAAGAAGTACCTGCCTCGCCTGGCGAAGGGCGCGGTATCGGCGTTCGCCCTGACGGAAAACCACGTGGGCTCCGACCCCGCCGCGCTCAGCACCACAGCGACACTCTCCGAGGACGGCAAGAGCTACATCCTGAACGGTGAGAAGCTCTGGTGCACCAACGGCACCATCGCTGAGCTGATGGTGGTGATGGCTCGCACCGGTCCCAAGAAGATCACCGCGTTCATCGTGGAGACGAACTGGCCGGGGGTAGAGATCGTGCAGCGGCTTCACTTCATGGGACTCAAGGCGCTGGAGAATGGAATCATCCGGTTCACCAACGTGCGGGTCCCGGTTGAAAACGTGCTTTGGGGCGAGGGGAAGGGACTGAAGCTCGCGCTGATCACCCTCAACACTGGCCGGCTGACCCTCCCCGCCTCGGCGGTAGCTGGAGCCAAGCGGTGCCTCGAAATCGCCCGGCGCTGGGCGGCGGAGCGAGTTCAATGGGGACAGCCGATCGGCCAGCACGACGCGGTCGCCCAGAAGATCGGCCGCATGGCGGCGGAGATCTTTGCGATGGAAGCCGTGTCCGATCTGGCGTCGCTCATGGCCGACCGGGGCGGCACCGATATCCGGCTCGAGGCCGCAATGGCCAAGATGTGGAACACCGAGATCGGCTGGCGCATCGTCGACGACACGCTCCAGATCAAGGGCGGACGGGGGTACGAAACCGCTGATAGCCTGAGAAGCCGGGGCGAGCGACCCGACGCGGTCGAGCGCATGATGCGGGACTACCGGATCAACCTGATCTTCGAGGGATCCAGCGAGATCATGCGGCTCTTCATCGCCCGCGAGGCGGTGGACACGCACCTGAAGCTGGCCGGCGACCTGATCGATCCCAAGGCGCCCATGGGCAAGAAGATCCAGGCGCTGCTCCGCTCCGGAGCCTACTATGCCTACTGGTACCCCAAGCTGTGGCTGGGTCTGGGAATCATCCCCCGCTACGGCGAGTTCGGAGCGCTGGCTACCCATATTCGCTTCGTCGCGCGCTCCTGTCGCCGACTGGCCCGTACACTATTCCACTGCATGGTTCGGTTCGGGCCCAAGCTGGAGAAGCGGCAGGCGGTGCTCGGCCGCTTGGTGGAGATCGGCGCCGAGCTGCTGGCGATCACGGCGACGTGCTCCCGCGCGTTGGCCATGGCGAAGAAGGATCCGTCCAACCCGGGCCCGGTTCAGCTGGCCAATCTCTTCAGCCGTCATGCTCGGCGCCGGGTGGAAGAGCGTTTCGCCGCCGTATTCGATAACGACGATGTAGCGACCTACGACGTGGCCCGGCAAGTGCTGCGGAAGGAGCACACGTGGCTGGAGACGGGGATGGTGAAGGCGGACTAGGGAGGCGGTAAAAGCGGAAGATACTGAAGCGGAAGGAGCGGTAGGTTCCCGCTTTTTCCGCCTTTTCCGCTTCTCCCGCCGGTTATCTTTCTGGAAATACACTACCCAGGACGACCCATGGCAATCGCAGAAGGAAGAACCATCCCGTTCGTCGGGCCGGAGGCGATCGATGTCGCCGTGCTCGAGACGTTCGAGTATACCGGGCCGGATCAGGACATCCTCACCGAGACCAAGGAGTTCAGTGCCGTCTGCCCCTACAGCGGCCTGCCCGACTATGCCACGCTCACCATCCGCTATACGCCGGGCGACCGATGCGTGGAGCTCAAGAGCCTCAAGTATTATGTCACGAGCTATCGCAACGTCGGCATTTTCCAGGAGCACGCGACGGCGCGGATCGCCGAAGACCTCTTCAAGCTGCTAGAGCCGCAGATGCTGGAGGTGAGCACGCTGTACAACGTGCGGGGCGGGTTTGAGACGCGCTGTACAGTGCGGCTGCCTGCGCCCGGGCGGTAGGTGGACTGGTACTAAAAGGGTAGCCTCGCTGTTCTCGAGGGGTTTTCGCTGTGATCGCTGTCCGCCGGCCCGCCGGTCCGTCCGTCCCCCTAGCCGCGCTCCTTCTCCTGACCGGCTGTTCCACTTTCCAGCGAGCCAAAGAACCGGCCTACCCGCTCACGGCCGAGCTGCCACAATCGGGACAGATCCCCGACTCGCTACTACGGCGCGCGATTCGGAAGGCCGAGCTCATCGTGCTGGGCACTCCACTGGAGCTGGTCTCCCAGCAGGGATTTCTCACTCCTCAGTTTCAGCTGGGGGCGAAGGAGACCTGGTACGACGTGAAGGTCGTGGTCGACTCGGTGTTGAAGGGGAAGCTCAAGCGGGCCAAGCGGCCCGACCTCGGCGCGCTGCCGGCTGCGCTGATCCCGCCGCCGTCCTTCGGCCGATTGGCTAAGAACGAGATCGTGGTGCAGTACCCCGCGGTGACCGTCCGCAACAGCAACTGGGCATCCTCCCCACCGCTGGTGCCGGGGGAGCGCGCCGTCTTCATGTTCCGGCGGTGCTACTACTGTCTCCCGATCACAGGTCTGGTCACTGGCCGGGGGACGTATTACAAGGCCAACCCGTTGGTGGCGATGGGATGGGAGAGCAAGCTCAGGCCCGATGAATGGCCGCGGGTGGCTCGGCTGCTCGCGGACCGGCGGTAGGCGGTAAGCCCAAGCCATTGTGGCGAGGGGCGGTACGGCGGCCGTAGATCGGAGTCAGGGGTCCGTTCGCACCAGCAACAGCTTGAGCCAGAGTGTGCCGCTCACGGGGTCGGGCACCATGAGGGTACCGACCAACCCGAGACTCTTGGCTGCCAACGTCGGCTGATTCCCCAGCACCGGTTGGTCCAGCCGGAGCCGAATCTGGTTTCCCCGGAGCGACCAGCGTCCACTGAGTTCCTGGTTCACCGGCTCGGATTCGAAGGTGGCGGCGAGATTCGGTGGCAGGAGCACCTGCCCCGAGACAGTGCTGTCGGCGAGCAGATCGAGGTCGAACCTGGCGCCCCGGTCCACCAGCTCTTCGCTGACACCGTCCTGTTGCCGCATAATGCTGGCGGCGCCGTACGTACCGGCCACCGGAGTGCTGGGCTGTGATCCCGCAGGGTCGCCACAGCCGAGCCCAGCGGCGACGAGCCCGATGAGCCCGCCGATCCCGATCGGAGCGACGCGGGTCGTCAGGCGGTGGGTTCCCGAATTCATACTCCTACACCATCCGATCCCGCGGCTGCCTCCCCAAAATCTATTTCGCGGCCCGCGCTAATGCTGCCAGGTATAGCCGAGCCCTATCAGTACTATGACCTCGGTTCCGAAAAGGCGGTAATAAGGAATTCTTCCCGACTTCCCGCTCCCTCACGGGAAGATCCCGAGCTGCTCGTAGCTCAGCGCCACCTTGTCGATCGCCACGATCAGCGCCGCGATGCGGAGGTCTACTTTCTCCCCTTGCTGCTTCCAGACCTCGCGGATCGGGTGATAGGCGCCGATCATGGTCTCCTCCAGGCCCGAGTTCACCAGGTCTTCCTCGCTCGCGCCGTGGGTCACCTGGGCGACCTGTTCCGGGGTGAAGCGCTTGCCGGTCAGGCTTTCGACCGCCTGGAGCAGTCCGGCGTAGGCGGCCTGCTCGTAGCGCTTCTGCATCCGGCCGAACCGCACGTGGCCCAGGTTCTTCACCCACTCGAAGTAGGAGACGGTAACGCCGCCGGCATTGATGTAGGCGTCGGGGATGACCATGACGTTGCGGCGAGTGAGGATCTCGTCGGCTTCCGGTGTGGTCGGTCCGTTGGCGGCCTCGACCACGACCTTGGCCTTGACTCGTCCGGCGTTCTCCGCGGTGATCTGCCGCTCCAGCGCCGCCGGGATGAGGATGTCGCAGTCGAGCTCCAGCGCCTCTTCCCGGCGGGCGAGGTTGGTGGCACCGGGGAAGTCGAGGATCCCTTTCCGCTGCCGCCGGTGCTCCATGACCTTCGCCAGGTCGAGACCCTTGGGGTTGGCGATGGCCCCCTCTGATTCGGCCAGCCCCACCAGCACCGCTCCCGCCTCCTGAAAGAACTTGGCGGCGAAGTAGCCCACGTTCCCCAGTCCCTGTACCACGACCCGCTTGCCCGCGATCCCCGGCGATAGTCCCACCGCTTTCATGTCCTCGGCGACGCCTACGACCTCCCGAGTGCCGTAGAAGACCCCGCGGCCGGTCGCCTCCGTGCGTCCGCGAATGCCCCCGGCGCTCACCGGCTTCGCAGTGACGCAGCCGAGCGCGTCGAGCTCGCCGGGGCGGAGCTGCGTGTAGGTGTCGGCGATCCAGGCCATCTCGCGTGAGCTGGTCCCCACGTCGGGGGCGGGAACGTCGAGGCCGGGGCCCATGAAGTTTTTGCGGACCAGCTCGAAGACGTAGCGCCGGGTGATCCTCTCCAGCTCGCCGACCGAGTAGCGCTTGGGATTGAGCCGGATCCCGCCCTTGGCGCCGCCGAAGGGGACGTCCACCAGGGCGCACTTGTAGGTCATGAGCGCGGCCAGCGCCTGGACCTCGTCGGCGTCCACGTTGTCGGCGTAGCGAATCCCACCCTTGCAGGGGAGCTTGTGGTGGCTGTGCTCCGCCCGCCAGGCGTGCATCACCTCGATCCGGCCGTCGTCGCGCTTGATGGGGAAGCTGGTGTAGAAAAGGTTCTTACAGGCCTTGATGTTGGCGAGGAGGGTGGGATCGTGGTGGGTGAACGTGGCCGCGTGGTCGAAGGCCTGGTTCACCTGCTCGAGAAAGCTGGTGCCAACGGACAACCGGCACTCTCCTGTGGTCAGGTGGGGGGTGGCAGAGAGATAGTGGCTGCTGCGGACCGGTCTCGCTAGAGGGATTAAGGTGGGCCCGTCGCGCCCCGATGAGGATAAGGAGCAGGTACCCGAGTCCGGCCACTCTCCCGGGATTGCGGGTCGAGCTCATGTTCCCTCCCTCGGTGAACGGGCCCGGTGTGAGCGTCCGATACGTCGGAGGGTATCAACAAGTTTCTGTCCTCATCCGTTTCCGTACTCATCATGTCTGCGCCACCACACGTATGGCGGGGTCTGGGGCCATCCTTCGGGTGAATACTCCCAGTCCTCCTGCCGGCCAAGTGGCGTCAGATCGAGGAAGCTCCAGGCACTGCCGAGCATCTCGACTCCGCGGCCGGCGGTGAAGTAGGTGCGGAAGACCCGATTACCGTCGCGGAAGAAGACGCTGAGACCGAAGGTCTCGCCACGACTGGTGGAGAGGCCGAAGTCGTCGTTGAAGTCGCTTCCGGCCGAGGAGTACCACGGGATGGTCCAACCCATCCGGCGCTGATAGGCCTGAATGTTCTCGCGTGGGGCCCGGGAGATCAGCACCAGCGACGTGTCGCGCGCGTGCAGGTGGGACAGGTGAGCGATCTGATCCACGAAGAAGGAACAGCCGGGACAGCCGGCCTCGGGCCAGCCCTCCACTCCCGGGGCAAACATGAAATGGTAGACGATCAGTTGCCGGCGTCCGTCGAACAGATCCAGGAGACTGGCCCGGCCATCGGGCCCCTCGAACACATAGTCCTTCTCGATCTCGGCCATCGGCATGCGGCGGCGCTCCGCGGCCAACGCGTCGCGCTCGCGGGTGGCGGCCTTTTCCTTTTTGAGCAACTTGTCGTGCTCGGCCTGCCACTCATCCATGGAAACGATGTCGGGCAGCGCGGGTCGGTTTTTGGTCTTCATGGTGACGACCTCCTGTATGCGATACAACAACTCGATCGAGCTAAGAATTGGGATCGCGGTCTCTACTTAGGTTCAGCGCCTTCGCTTCGCTCAGGCTGACATTACGAACTGTCACGGCCGCGACTAGCCGGCTGGACAGGCGTCCTCCCACGTCGCACGATCGCGAGCTGCAGAGCGGCCCTCCGGATCGAACGGTTGCTGAAAGCTGAAGGCAAACGGCGTGGGACCATGTTCCTCCAGGTGAGCCAAACGGCCCACTGCCTCCTCCGCCGTAGGACGGTGTCCCGCCGGAACCCACCAGAGCGCGACGTAAACTCCCTCAAACCGCTCGAACCATTCCCGCCTCCGCCGCATGACCGCCGCATGCGCGCTTTGGAACACATAGCCCCGCAGCGACTCGAGATCGGCCCACACCGACATATTGATCATGATCCGCTCGTCGGCGTAGGGACGAATTGCCGTCGCGTCACCGTCCTCGGTCTGAAGCCGCCAGACGAAGCCGGGAGTCTGCTCCGCCAGCGCGTTGATCTCCGCCAGGCGAGCCACGAACTCGGCCATGATAGGGCCGTCGATCGGACCGCGGGCACGCCCGATGTTGACCTGCGCGAGGTGCCACCGAGCATCACTCATTGCTGATCACCGGCGAGCAGTCCGCAGCTGCTCCTCCAGCTGCCGACCTGACCATCCCGCCTCGACCCGGGAGGTCAGGTGATAGGTATGCACCACTACACCAGAAGCGAAGGGCTTGGTGTCCACCAGCCGCAGCACCGTCTTGGACCGACTCTCGGGAAAGAGCCGCCGGCCGCTGCCGAGGACGACCGGGAAGATCATGAGCCGCCATTCATCCACCAGCTCGTGCTCCATGAGCGCCTGCACCAGGGTCCGGCTGCCCCCGACGAGGATGGGGCCGCCGGCGTGCTGCTGGAGCCGTCTGATCTCGCCTACGACATTGTCGCCGATCACCGTCGTGTTGTTCCACTTCGGATCCTTCAGCGTGGTCGACACGACGTTCTTGGGCATGGCGTTCATCTT
This sequence comes from Gemmatimonadota bacterium, assembly GCA_046726475.1. Lineage (GTDB taxonomy): Bacteria > Gemmatimonadota > Gemmatimonadetes > Gemmatimonadales > GWC2-71-9 > CAVVWJ01. The sequence continues at coordinate 10,270 of JBKPAO010000116.1, forward strand.
GTCGGCGAACTCCCCCGACCGCTCCGGCCACGCCCCAGCGAAGGACTCGTACGTGACCCGGCCGATCAGGAGCGACTCCGCCTCGAGCACCTCCTGCAGCTTGTACTGCAGCTGCTCTTCGCTCATGAAATCAAAGACCCAGCCGCTGTGGGGATGACCGGGCTCACCACCCGGCGCCTCCATGACGCCGTCCAGCGTCAGGAACTCAGATACGACGACCTTGCTCATGAGTGCTCCTCGCGCAGGGGCGCGGTTGGAGTCCACCTCTGATCGATCACTAAACAGAATGTACCCGCGAGCTCAGCTGACCGACAACGAAACCGAAACGCCGAGGAAGCGACCGTAGCGCGTCACCGTCTGGGCCAGCCCGCGCCGCTCGCCCGCGGTGATCCGCCGCAACGTCCGTACGTCTACCACGAATCCCCGGTTGTCCGGGATGGTTCGCCACGTGCCCGCCACCTGCCCGCCGATCACCAGTGCATGAAGAAAGTTCCCGATCGCATACGCCGGCCGGGGCACCGCCCGATGATCCCGGTAGGCCACCAGATATTCGTCGTAGATCGGTAGCAAATGGACGCCTGACCGGGGGCGCGAAGCGCTGCCCGATTCACGACCGATTGTCCAGTACTTGAGACCGTTCACCTCTCGGGGCCGGGCCCGGTTCATCTCCAGTCCGTGTTTCGCGTCGGCGGTCCTGAGTCCCGACCACCAGACGAAGTCGCGGATGGTTGCCGGCCCATGGCTCCTCAAGTAGCGGCGAGTCAGCTCGGCGAGCGCCTCGTCTTGCGGCAGGCGCCGAGCGGTCGGGGCCCGATCCGCAAGCAGCGCGTAGGTAGACTGCTTGCCGCGGCGCGGCCCGCTGCAGATCACACCCTCCAGCTCGGCATGCATCGCGATGTGCGCCAGCTCCATGGAGCCGCCGGGTAAGCCGGCGCGCCGGAGATGGGCACCGAGCTCCCGACGAGTGAGGCACCCGTTGTCGCCGAGGGCGCGCTCCAAGATCCCGGTCGCGCGCGTCATGACGTCCGCATGAAGGCCGAGCTGGCGGTCGTAGGTAGACATTCTGCGGTGGACCTGAGGGGCGGTGAGCTGGAGCATCCACCGGATATCGGCCGGAGAGATGAAGTGCCAGGTGGGCCGGAGGACGTGGGTGCGGAGGATTCTTCCCTTTTTGATGGCGCGCTCGATGCCGGCATCGGTCGTGCTCTTGGCCGAACGAAGAGCGAGTCCCCATTTCGCCGGTCCGTACTCCTGCGCCTGCACCGCTCCGTGCCAGGAGACCACCCGCTCCGGGCTCTGGACCGGTCGGGTGATGCGCTGGTTCCGAAGTCTCAGCTCCGCGATCGAGGACTGCGTTGCCGTCACTGGTGCTAGCGCTACATCGGTGGGTTGGTGAGGAGTTCGGCTTCGGGTGGCGTACGAAAGTCGCTGGCGGCGGCGAAGCCGTCTTCAGTTGCCGATGCGTGGCTCATCCCGTGCCTTGGTGAGTAAACGCTCTGCGAAATCCAGTCGCTCCTGGGTTTCTGTCAGCTGCTCCTGGACGTCGCGGAGGCCATGTTCAACTGACTCCAGCCGAGCAGTCACATCCGTTGGTAATTCTGGACGGGTAGCACGGATTCGAGTGATCTTGACCGCGGCGAACGCAATGATCGCGACGATGGGTATGAGTGGCGCAAGAAATTGTGGGTCCATGAGGCCTTCCTCGGATTCGGACGGCGGACCAAGTATCGATGGTTCCTGACCTGCAGGAAGATACCATTTCAGCTCGGCGCAGTGCCGGGGGCCGCGCAGTAGCCGGCCGGTAGTACCGCTAGAACACCTGCTGACGTGGGATGTCCGGCACTGCCCTATCGAGTCGCTCGGCCAGCACCGGCAGGCGCCGGGTCGGTACCCGGGGGAAGAGGTGGTGCTCGAGGTGGTAGAACATGCCGAAGCTGGCCGCACTCTTGAGCCGGTGTCGCAGGGTGCGGGCGGTCCCAGGAATAACGGCCGGGGCTCCCGCCAGTCTCTAGACTGTCTGCCGTTCAGCTGCTCGACAGCCGTTCCAGCGGCTCCGGTCGCTGGACCATGAGAGGTCCCAGATCATGCTGCTCGGTTCGGGTCAGGCCCGCCCTCGTATCTTCGCCACCCACCAGCGCAGCCCCACGAACAGGAAGCGCCAGTCTCGGAAGAACTCCGGCGGCTTCCCCTCGAAGGCGTGACCGAGGAACTGGAGCGCCCAGCCGGAGACGAACATGCCGAGTGGGACCGGCCAGAGGCCGGGCACAAACACGGCGAGCAGTCCCAGCGGAATCGAGAGCGCTATGAGGGGAATCCCCAGGGTGTGGCAGAAGCGATTCACCGGGTGCTGATGGCTATGGGAATACTGAGCGATCCATTCGCTCCAGGGGCGGCCGCCGAGCATCAGCGTGACTCCTCCCGCCGGTCCACCGCGAGCCGCTCGACGTAGCGCACGAAGCCGGGATCCTCGCCGCTGAGGAGCTGGGGCAGCCGAGACTGAAAATCCGACCGCCGGGTCCACTCGACGATGTAGTCCTCCCACGAGTGCCAGCGACGAGCTTGCTTGGGTGACATGTCGTCCTCGTACAAGAGCAGGTAGGCCCTTTCGAAGAGCGAGATCAGCATCTCGAAGATGATGAGCAGCCGCTCTTGCTGTTCCTCCGTGAGCGATGGGGTCGCTTCGGCACTGAACAATTTGAGGTCGGGATTGGCCAGCGCGACCTTCAGAAAATCCTGGTAGTTGTCGGACAGGAGCTGATAGACCTCCTCCTCCTCGTTCTCCCGCTCCTTCCGCTGCTCGAACAGGAACACGCCGATGGCGAGCGGCAGGCCGATGACGGTCACCACGTAGCTCAGCAGCTCCCAGGTTTCCACTGACACGTTGCGTCGCCTACGGAAGGATCAGCGCGGGACGGCCAGGGACTTCTCATAGCACCACATTCCAGCTCGAAGATGTAGAACCTCGCGGCTCGGTCGTTGCCGATCGTGCAGGCGAGCCAAGCCGTCGTCGTTCCACTCTCCAGCAGACGCGCCCTTGGCATCGGCCATCAACAACCGGACCTCTGCTTGGCGGCGGTCGCCTACCGCGAGGACGTGCCGAGCTGCTTGCCGACCATGGCGCGGAAGGCCCAAGGGCGATTGCGACTTTGAACGACATCGAACGCGTCCGACAGGGCAACGGTGTACCGGACGTCGACCCCGAAGAAGGAACCGGTCTCGGTCACCTTGGCCAGCTGGAGCCCGACTGGCAGCCCCCACTCGGTGCCCTCTGCGTTGTCACAGGAGAGGACGTCGGTGCTGCAGCTGACCTTGAAACCGACGCTGAAGCCGGAATAGAGCCGGCCTCGGGCAGTTCCGCCGCCCAGCGTGGCGACCGCCCCGTAGGTCAAGGGAAATTCGATGTAGTCCAGCCGGGTGTCACCCCCGCCTTTCTGGACCCAGGTCCCTTCCAGCGTCAGCGCCGTCCTCCCGGCATTGATGCCAACCAGGAAGCCGGCCGTTCCGCCCCAGCGGCTGTCGCCGACGGCGGGAAAGTTGTCCATGTCACTCAGGGTGGCGCCCCCAATAATGGCGCCGAACTTGGTGCCCGGCCCCTGGGCCAAGGCGGGAGTGAGGGTAGAGACGGAGACGGTGAGCAGCATGAGGCCAGTGACGCGGAACATGGCGATCTCCTGAGAAGCCGGATACCCCAAGATGCACCGCCAAGTGAGCCACGGTACTCGACCAAAGTGGAGGAACCACTGGAACCGCCGATTGTTCTCGTGATGAGGTTAGCCATTCTGCAATCCAGCCAGTACGCCCGAGGACCCGAGGAGACCGATGTCGCTCCGCCCAGTTCGAGAGATCATTCAGACCACGCCGACCATCGAGGGAGCCGGGGTCAAGCTTCAGCGTGCCTTCGGCTTCGGCAAGACCAAGGACTTCGATCCGTTCCTGCTGTTGGATGATTTCCGGAACGACAATCCGTCCGACTACTTGGCCGGATTCCCCTGGCACCCCCACCGCGGCATCGAGACGATCACCTACGTGCTCGCTGGTTCCGTCGAACACGGCGACAGCCTGGGCAACAAGGGGAAGATGACCGCCGGGGACGTACAGTGGATGACCGCCGGCAGCGGGATCCTGCACCAGGAGATGCCCAGGGGCGATGCCCAGGGCCGCATGCACGGCTTCCAGCTCTGGGCCAACCTGCCCTCGTCACTCAAGATGACCGATCCGCGCTACCAGGACATCCCGGCGAGCGCGATTCCCGAGGTCACGGACGACGACGGCACTCGGGTCCGGGTGATCTCCGGTGCGTTCTGGGGCAAGCAGGGACCGGTGGAAGGCGTTGCCGCCGATCCCAGCTACCTCGACATTTCAGTGCCGCCCGGTAAGCAGAAGCGGCTCAGCGTCGAAACTACTCGGAACGCGTTCGCGTACGTGTTCACCGGCTCCGGAAGCTTCCGCGACGCCTCCGACCCGCAGGCGGTATTGACCGAGTCAGGGGCCGACCCCAATGCGCCAGCCCGCTACGACGCCGGCAATCACTCGCTGGTGCTGTTTGACCGGGGAGATGAAGTGGTGGTCCGAGCCGGCGACGAGGGGATCCGCTTCCTCCTGGTCTCCGGCAAGCCCATCGAGGAGCCGGTCGCCTGGTACGGTCCGATCGTCATGAACACGCGAGACGAACTGCAGGAGGCTGTGACCGAGCTGCAAAACGGCACCTTCATCAAGCACCGTTGACCGAAAGAACTCACCACAGAGGCACACAGGACACAGAGGTGCCTCTGTGGTTATTTTACCGCCCCATTCTGGCGAAGGTGGGCGACGTGGCGGGCATTCAACTGAGAAGAGGTAGCTTTTGACGGAGCTCGGAATGCGGTCAGTGCGTCGCGGTGCGATGCGATGCTGTATGGCGGCGACAGCGATGGCAGCAGTTGCCGGTAAAGCGTCGGCCCAGACGGCGCCGGCACCCGGCGCGGCAATCGGCCGGGGGGTCCGGTCCCTCCGGATCAACCCGGACAACGTCCGGCTCAATCGTTACCTGAACGATCTCGTCGGTCCCGGCGCTATCCTCGGCATGGTCGGCGGCTCAGTGGTCGATCAGCTGCGGGGGACAAACGACGGGCCCACTGAGCTGACCGGGCGACTGGCCCAGCGGGCGACCCAGAACATGGTGGGGGTGAGCGTGTACCATGGCCTGGCGGCCCTGATGCATCGGAGCACCGAGTACCAGCCCTGTAACTGTCACGGATTCGGCCCCAAGGTCGGCCACGCGCTGATGGAGAGCTTCACCGATCGTCGCGACGACGGAAGCAGGGCGCTCGCCATCCCTGAATTTGCCGGCGCCTATGCTGGGGCCTTCACCGGAATGGCTTTCGAGCACAACAAGAAGCCGGGTGACGTCCTGGTGAGCACCACCCTGTCCTTCGGCCTACACGCCCTCTTCAACGTCGGCAAGGAGCTGAGCGGGATAGGGCATTAACGCGAGGAACGTGCGGAACCGGGTGAATGATTATTGCGGTCTTTCGTTCCCCACGGTCCTCACGTTCCCCACGTTCCGCACGTTCCTCACATTCCGCCTATCCCTCACCGCTCCCCGGCTAAGAACGCCCGCATCGACCGGATCACCTTGGTCCGATTCGAGTCGAACACGTAATGGTTGGCACCGTGGAGCTCGAGCACCTGCGCCGAGGGCAGCTCTCGTCGAATGCGGGCGCGCTCGGCTGCGCTCCACCGCTGCAGTGCAGCCGTGAACCGCCGGGCGCGGTCGAGCTGGGTCGAGTCGAGCGTGGGCCAGTAGGGAAACACCTGCCCCACGGAGTCGATCACAGCATTGATCACGAACGCCGGCGCCCGCACCGCCGCATAGTTGGGATGCCCACACCCGATCAGGATGAGTGAGTCGATGGTCGCGGGCGTCACATCGGCAACGAGGCGGCCAGCGGAATCATAGCGGCCGATGGCGCGCAGCTGGGCTTCGGGGATGTGCATCCCGAATACTCGTTGGAGGTAGGTCTGCACGGCGCGGGGAGACGCCGAATCACGCGCCAGCATCGGCGGCGGCGCCGGATACTCGCCGAGCAGTTCCCGCAGGCTGCTGTGATCGTATGCCGCATCCAGATAGACGAGGCTTATCACCCGAGTGGGATACGCCCCGGCAAACGCGGTGAGCTCGTCGCCGGCGATCGAGTGGCCCACGAGAGCAACCCGGGGGAGCCCGAGCGAGTCGAGTACCGCTCGAAGGTCGGCCACACGGCCGGCCAGATCATAGCCCGAGCGCGGCTGGCTCGACGCTCCGTAGCCTCGACGAGTGATCGCCAGGACGTGGTGATCGCCGGTGAACTCGGGGGCGAAGTCGTCGAATCCATGGGCCACGTCTTGCAATCCGGCCAGGAACACGAGCGGCGGGCCGGAGCCACCCCAATCGAGAACCTCAAGTTGGACAGCGTTTCCAACCCGTATGTGGATCTCACGGTGGGGTGATGGGTCGTGCCACGGGGGAAGGGTGTCGGACAACGCCATCGAGTACAGCGGTGTAAAGGCCAGAAGGGCCGTAGCAATGTGGGTCTGCAGCAGTGCCAAGACCAAGTCGCCTCCCCTATCTCGCCGCCACTCCCGGGGACGGCTTCGTCGGCACCGGCTGGACTGGGCTCTTGGGTCCCCTCGGCAACAGCTCCGGCATATTTGCCAGTTCCCACGCCGTCACCGCCATGACCGCCGCCGCCTGCTTCAAGTCGCCTTCGACCGCCTTGTCGTAGGTATCGGTCTGCGAGTGGTGCGTGTGGTTGTAGCCCCGGGACATCTGATCGAAGTTGAAGCCGGGAACTCCATACGGAAGAAACGACAAGTGGTCGGTGCCGCTCTTGCTCGCGTCTCGCACGCTGTCGGCGTCGAGTGAGGCGAGCGGGGCCAGTAGCTGGTGCCAGAGTCCAGCCAGTTCGGTGCGTCCCTGAAGCGCCTGCCCGGTGACAGCCCCAGTCCCGTTGTCCAGCACCAGGACTGCCTGAATACTGTCTGCCTCAGCCGCGTGAGCCTCGGCGTACGCGCGAGAGCCGAGCAGTCCCTGCTCTTCTCCGCTGAACAAGATGAATCGAATGGTGCGCTTGGGCTTGAGTCCTGATCGGGCGATCGCCCTCGCCGCCTCGAGCACCACCATCGATCCGGTGCCGTTGTCTGTGGTGCCGGTCCCCAGATCCCAGCTGTCGAGATGAGCGCCCAGGATCACCACCTGCCCCGGCCTCCCGCTTCCCCGAATCTCCGCCACCGTATTCCATTGCTGCACCGGTGAACGACCCAGCCGGTTCTCCACTCTCCCGTCCAATCGAGGAGTGACCCCCTTCCCGATCAGCCGGGTGAGAAGCGTGTAGTCCTCGTGGGAGATCACGAGGTTGGGGAGCGGCGAGACCCGGGTGGGAGAACCGCTCATGGTCATGAGCCCGTGCTCTTTGGCGCCATCGAACAAGGTACCGAGCGCGCCGGCGGACTTGAGGATATAAGGAAGGTCGATCTGGTATTGGCGCCGGGCAGCGACTGCAGGCGCCGTCGTATCGGCGAACGGGCTGTTGCGCACCTTGATCTGCTCTTCGAGCCGGGTGGAATCCTCCGGTGTCTTCGCCGGCCCGTCGGGGTTCCAGATGGGAAAGGGGATCCGGGGAAGCACCCAAGCGCCACGCACCTTGTCCTTATAGACGGCGAGACTCTCCGGCGTGGAGAGATCAGTGAGCACCACCGGTCCTGCCAGCGTCTTTCCGCCGGTCCCCTCGGTCCAGGCCCAGCTGTGCGCGGTTACTTCTCGAGTGAAGGGAGCGGTGAGGCGTAACGATGCGGAGCCGCGCTCCCAGAGAACCCCAAAGGCGTAGGGCTCCAGCTGGGTCTTGAGACCGTAGGCCTGAAAGCGGGACGCGGTCCACTGGTTAGCCCGTCGCATCGCCGGCGAGCTCGACAGCCGGGGACCGATGTTGTCGGTCAGATACTCGAGATTCTGCATCACTTCGGAGCGATGCAGCGCCTGATCCAGGATGGCCCCGATACCGGTGGTGTCGACGGTGGATTGGGCAGCGAGTGGAGGGGTAACCGCCAGGAACATGATTCCTACAATGAGCCGCATGCGTGAATGACCTCTCCATGAATAGTTCGGGAACCGAATGTCATCCTGAGCGCAGCGAAGGATCTCTCCGTACCACGCAAAGGGATCCTTCGCTGCGCTCAGGTGACAAGCTAATACCTCTCCGCCGCTCCGTCGCTCCGCCATTCCGCCTGCCCCGCCACCCCTCTATAGTTGGACTAGAGATCGCTCCCACCAGTCACCACAGCTGAGGACCGACGCGTGCCGAAGGACAGCATCACCATCACCGATAATCGCACCGGCAAGAGTTACGAGCTGCCGATCACCGAAGACACGATTCGGGCGACGGACCTGCGCCAGATCAAGGTGTCGGACGAGGACTTTGGGATGATGACGTACGATCCGGCGTTCATGAATACCGCCGCCTGCCGGAGCGCCATCACCTACATCGACGGGGAGCAGGGCATCCTGCGGTATCGCGGGTATCCGATCGAGCAACTCGCTGAGCGGGCATCGTTCCTCGAGGTGGCATACCTGCTCTGCGAAGGCGAGCTCCCGGACCGGAAGCAGCTCGCGAAGTGGGAAGACACCATCAAGTATCACACGTACGTGCACACCAACATCACGAAATTCCTCGAGGGGTTCCGCTACGATGCCCACCCGATGGGCATGCTCCTTGGCGTCGTTGGTGCCCTCTCGACCTTCTATCCCGACGCCAAAGACATCCATGACCCCGCGAACCGCTATCTCCAGCGGGTTCGACTCCTGGCCAAGCTTCCGACCATCGCGGCGTTTGCCTTCCGGCACTCGCGCGGACTTCCCTACGAGTTTCCCCGGAACGATCTCGACTACATCGGCAACTTCGTGAACATGACGTTCAGCATCGGGGGGCGCCACGAGCCCAATAAGGTGCTGCAGCGTGCCCTCGAAATCCTGCTGATCCTGCACGCCGATCACGAGCAGAACTGTTCGACCAGTGCGGTTCGTGCCGTGGGCTCCTCCCATGTAGATCCGTTTTCGGCGGTCAGCGCCGGGATCGCGGCGCTCTACGGGCCGCTCCACGGAGGCGCCAACGAAGCAGTTCTCCAGATGCTGGACGAGATCGGCGACAAGAAGAACATCCCCTCGTTCATCGAGAAGGTGAAAGGAGGTTCGGGGCGGCTGATGGGCTTCGGCCACCGGGTCTACAAGTCCTACGATCCTCGGGCCAAGCTCATCAAGAAGGTAGCGTCCGAGGTCTTCGAGCAGACCGGATTGAACCCGAAGCTGGAGATCGCGCTGGAGCTGGAGCGGATCGCGCTGGAGGACGAGTACTTCATCAAGCGAAAGCTCTACCCCAACGTGGACTTCTATTCCGGCCTGATCTATCAGGCGATGGGTTATCCGACCGACTACTTCACCGTGCTCTTTGCGATCGGTCGGACACCGGGTTGGCTGGCTCAATGGGAGGAGATGCTGCTGGACAAGGACCAGAAGATCGCCCGACCCCGGCAGATCTATGTCGGCGCTGACGAACGCCCGTTCGTTCCGCTAGAACGACGTGGGGACCGAAGAAAGGCGGAGCGGGAGAGAGTTAGTAAGCGGTGAGCGGCGGGGGTGAACTCGGATGAACTAGCGGACCTCATCCCGAGTGAGCCAAGCGAACAAGGGACCTACTTAGGGTTCACCCTGACCCGGAGTAGGTCCCTCGCTACGCTCAGGATGAGGTGCTCCTTGTACATTCACGTCTTCTCCTCGACAGGCACGTCGCCTTCGAGGTAGGTGTACCCCTCCAGCCCGGCCACGTAATCCGCGATAAAACTGTTGGCTTCCTGCCGGGTGAGGCCTCGCGCGTTGGCGACTTTGCGGCGAAAGGTCGCCAGGAGATCCGAGGCGCTGAACTGGACGTAGTTGAGCACTTCGGTCACCGTATCCCCGTGAACTAGGTCGGTCACCTCGTAGCCCTGCTCTGTCAGGCGGACATGGACCGCGTTGGTGTCCCCGAAAAGATTGTGCAAATCGCCGAGGATTTCCTGATAGGCTCCGGTCAAAAAGATGCCAAGGATGTAGGGCTGGCCCTCATCCACCGGATGCAGCTCCAGGGAGGGCTTCCCCTTCCGGCCACCGGTGAACCGGTCTATGACCCCGTCCGAGTCGCAGGTGACGTCCTGGAGCGTGCCTCGCCGGGTGGGCGGCTCGTTCAGGCGGTGAATCGGCATGATCGGAAAGAGCTGATCGATGGCCCAGTGATCGGGAAGTGATTGGAAGACCGAGAAGTTGCAGAAGTAGCGGTCGACCAGTGCCGACTCGATGTGGTTCACGATCTCCGGATAGGTGGCCTTGTCGTCTCCGAGAGTGGCCGCGATCGCGTTCAGCGTGACCAGATAGAATTGATCGGCGTCCGCCTTGTCCCGCAGCGAGAACACTCCGCTCGCGAAATACTCCTGTGCTCGTTCCTTGGCAAACACGACGTCGTGGAAGACCTCTTCGATCCGATCCTGCGATAGGCCCTCGAGGTTTTCCGCCATGTCCACCAGCAGTGGATGAGGCTCTTCCCGGAGCCTGGGCGCGACCGGCTCGATCTGGGACTCGATATCGATCACGTTGATCAGGAGCAGCGAATGGTGGGCGGTGAGCGCTCGGCCGGATTCGGAGATGATGTGCGGCATTGGGAGCTCTTCCGTGCGGCACACCGAGCCGATGGTATACACCACGTCGTTGGCATACTCCCGCATCGAGTAGTTGACGCTGGCTGGCCGGGTCGAGCGGGAGCCTTCGTAGTCCACGCCAAGTCCGCCGCCGACATCCACATGGGTGATATCGAAGCCCATGTTGCGCAGTTCGGCGTAGTACCGCCCGATCTCCTCCAGCCCGGCTTTGACGTAGCGGATGTCGGTGATCTGACTGCCCAGATGGAAGTGAACCAGCTTGAGCATGTCTTTGCGGTCCAGTCGGTCGAGCCGGTCCAGGAGCTTCATCAACTCCACGGAGTCGAGACCGAACTTGGATCGCTCTCCCCCGCTCTTGGCCCATCTGCCCGAGCCCTCGGTGGCGAGCTTGATGCGCACGCCGGCGGTGGGCTGCACCCCCATCTCATCGGCGACGTTCAGCAGCACCTCCAGCTCGCTGAGCTGCTCCAGCACGATCATCACGGTGTGTCCCAGCTTCTGCCCCATGAGGGCGAGGCGCATGAACTCCTCGTCCTTGTAGCCGTTGCACACAATGAGATGGTTCGTGCTCTCGTTGAGGCCGAGCACCGCCTGGAGCTCCGGCTTGCTGCCGCACTCGAGCCCGACTCCGTGGGAGGCGCCGAATTCCACGATCTCGTGGATCACGTGGCGCTGCTGGTTCACCTTGACCGGATAGACCGTGGTGTAGGTGCCCTCGTATCCGAACTCCCGGATCGCATTGTTGAACTCGGTGGCCAGCGCCTGAATCCGGGAACGGAGGATATCGGAGAAACGGAGCAGGAGGGGGAGACCGACGCCCTGGGCGTGCAGGTCCATTGCCATGCGATACAGGTCGAGCCCGCGCTTGCGGTTTGCATCGGGGTGGACGGTGACGTGGCCTTCCGAGTTCACCCGGAAGTATCCCAATCCCCAGCCGCTCATGTTGTAGAGCTTCTCGGCGTCCTTGATGGTCCAGGTTGACGGGGCGACGGTTGTGGCGATGATGAGCTCCCGAATCGAGGCGACCTGGCATTGTAATGTGGTCGCCTACGCGATGAAAGCGGGCCCTGTGTCAGGGTTTAGCCCTGCGGCCATGCCCCAGTCACAGTAGCGGAGTCGCTACAACCGTTTCCGAAGGCCACTTTTTGCACCCCGGCTATACCCGTAAGAAGCCTCCCGCCAACCTCTTAGACCCGGTGCAATGGATGAACCTTCAGAGCCGGACGGGGTCCGGACCGGCACAAAGATCGCGTTTCCAACCGGCGTACCTCAAACACGTCAGGTGGCCGTCCGTCAGTAGAGGAGAGAAAGCATGACCGCACCAGGCATCACCATTGGCCGGCGTTTCTCCGCTGCGACCCGGCTTCAGGTTCAGCTGGTTTTTGCCCGAGCGTTGGAAGCCCTAGCTGAGACCTATCAGCAACAGGCGGCGGAGTTCGTGAGGCGGTTGAAGCCGAGACTCACGGTCGACGAAGCGCTACAACGATATTTCCGGGAAGTAAATGTTCCCTCCGCAATCGAGGAGACGGTTCGGTCGCGAGCCCTGATCTCGCTCGCTGTCTTGATCGAGAATCCCCCGAAGCCCGAGATGCGTGCATCCGGGTCGACAATCCTCTGGCCGAACCAGCTGATCGATGCTCTCCGCCGCCGGGTGCAGTACGTGGAGGAGACCAACCTGGACTGCCGGCTCGCCGCCTCCATGTCGGATGAGGCGGTAGCGGCGACTCACGTGCGAATGGCACTCCAGACCGCGGAGGTGCTGGCCGAGGAGACGACGCCCGACCAGGCCATCATGCTGTACATCCGAACCTTCAATCTGCCGTCGATCGATGCGCAGGGCGTGTTCCGCACCGCCTTGTCCCAGTGGGCCGAGCTGCACCCGCTGCCGGGTGAAGCTCAGGCGCTGGTTTACACCGCGGTTCCCAGCGGGCCAAGCCCCAAGGGGCGGCTCGATTTGAGCTCCCGTCCTCAATTCGGTTTGCGCGTGATGGTCTGACCGAGGAGTAGCGCCGCCTTCCGGTTATGTTTCCGGAGGTCGAGTGAGAGGCGGCGCGGTCATGAGATGGTCGTACAGGATTGGATCGATCGCAGGCACCGACATCAAGGTGCACGTGACGTTCCTGCTGTTGGTGGGCTGGTGGGCTTTGATAGGGTATCAGGAGGCCGGCACCAGCGGAGCGGTGTCGGGCGCGCTCTCCCTCCTGGCCCTTTTCGCCTGTATTCTCCTGCACGAATTCGGTCACATCCTGATGGCCCGGCGCTTCGGCGTCCGGACCCCTGACGTCATCCTGCTTCCGATTGGCGGGGTGGCCCGACTCGAACGTATTCCCGACGAGCCCAAGCAAGAACTCCTGATCGCACTAGCGGGCCCAGCCGTCACGCTCACCATTATTGTCGTTCTCTACGCGATTCTCCGCGCGACCGCCGGTCCGGTCAATCTTCTTCAATTAACGCCGGAAACACCGTTTCTCGCCTTCCTGGTAGCAGTGAACATTTATCTGCTGCTGTTCAATCTCATTCCCGCGTTTCCAATGGATGGTGGCAGGGTGCTTCGCGCGCTGCTGGCGAGCCGCCTTGGCTTGCTGCGGGGCACCCGTATCGCCGCAACGCTGGGTCAGACGTTTGCAATACTGGGCGGATTGTATGGCATCACCAAGCCGGAGCCACTCCTGATCCTGGTCGCGTTCTTCGTCTTTCTCGGGGCCAACGCGGAAGCGGCCGCGGTGGAGACTCGGATCGCGGGCGAGGGAGTACAGGTACGACAGATGATGGTGACCGACTTCCGGACTGTCCCGATCCACGCCACGCTCAACGACGCAGTGGCGCTCTTGCTCAGCGGCGAGCAGCGGGAATTTCCGGTCGTGGACAATCTGGGGCGAACCGAAGGTATTCTCACCCGCGACAACCTGATCCATGGGCTATCCCAGCGGGGACCCCAATCGACCGTCGCGGAGGCGATGAGTGCAGGAGTGCCCAGCGTCCCCCCGACCCTCGGATTTCAGGAGGCGCTGGATCGACTCCGCGCCAGCAGACTGCCTGCTTTGCCGGTGATTGACGGCGGGTCTTTGGTTGGGCTGCTGACAATGGACAACATCACGGATCTGCTGCTGGTCCGCCGCGCCCGCGGCTGACCGTCGCTCGAGTTCAGTGGGAGCGCTGGTTATTGCTGCGGTCGACATCCGGCAGCGCCTGGCGGGGATCCACCACGACGCGCTTCACTGCCTTCCCTCCCCGGATCCGGTAGGCGAATCGAGGACCCAGGTTCCACATCTCCACTGGGAGCCGGATCCGCTCGGTTGAATCGTCCTGGTAGATCAGATCCATCTCCAGTGGCAGCGTCATCGTTCCCCGGTTTGCCAGGAAGACCTTCTCCGTTCCGATCGAGTCCACCGCCTGATCCAGCCGTGCGGTGGTGTAGATCCAATCCCGCCAGAACCAGTCCAGATCGACCCCGGAGACATCGCGCATGAGCCGGAAGAAATCGGCTGGCGTGGGATGCCTGTACGCCCAGGTCTTGATGTACTCACGAAATGCACGGTCGAACCGCTCCTTGCCCAAGACTTCGTGACGGAGCGTCTGCAGCATCAGGGCAGGCTTCTGATATCCGGTCCAGAAAAGATCCTTGCTCTCGACCGGCCTCACGATCAGCGGTTGCTCCCTTCCGGCGACGGCATGGTCCGAGTACAGATGCAGCGGATGCACCTCGATGGAATCTCCATAGGGAGTTCCGGCGAAGTAGTGCGCTGCCCCGCCAAGATCGATGAAGGTGTTGAACCCCTCATCCATCCAAGGGTACAGCCGCTCGTTGCTCCCCACGACCATCGGGAACCACTCGTGTCCGAACTCGTGCGAGAGGACCCACTGGAGCTCCTCTCGTGACGGGCTGTTCGGAACGAAGGTCAGCATGGGGTATTCCATGCCTTCGATCGGTCCTTCGACCGTTGTCGCCTGAGGATAGGGATACCGGTGCCACTGCTCGCTGAAGTACTTGATCGCCTCACGAGCCATCCGAGCCGATTCCTCCCATCGGTTGGCCTGAGGTCGATAGAAGGTCTGGATCAGTATCCCGTTGTAACCGCTGGCATCCCACCGAAGGCCGGGAGCAGCGGCGAAGGCAAAATCTCGGACGCTATCGGCGGTGAATCGCCAGGTGAGCTTACCCCGGCTCGCTGGCCGAGTCTGTTCCGCATCGCCGGCTTCTTCCCGGGTGACGATCGCGACCGGCTGCGTCGACTTTCTGGCGATGGCCAAACGGCTGCGTTGGGGTTCGGTGAGCACCAGCTCGGGGTTGCGGAGTGTGCCGGTGGCAGCCACCAGATATGTGGCCGGCACCGTCAGACTGACATCGAAGCTGCCATACTCCAGGTAAAACTCTCCCGCCCCGATATACGGGTCGTGATTCCACCCTCGCACATCGTCGTACACCGCCAGCCGGGGATACCACTGGGCGATCTCATAGAGTGATCCATCCCGGCCCATCCGGCCGGCGCCGTAGTCCGGAACGGTGAAGTGCCAGCTCACCGCCAGATCCAGGCTTCGGCCCGGCCCGAGCGGCCGGGGGAGGTCGACCCGCATGGTTGTGCCGTACACCTGGGGATGAAGCACCCGGCCTTCGAGGCTCACCCGCTCGAGTGTCAGGCCACCATTGAAACCCTTGCAGGAGAAGTCGAAGGTCGAGCCGAGGAAGACCAGCGGCGGCTGGTCCAGCTGCTCGGTGATGCCCCGGGGGTCGCAGATGTTCTGCTCGACGAACATCCAGAGGTAGGGAAGCGGATCGGGAGAGTTGTTGGTGTAGTGGATGGTTTCCCGGCCGCGAACCAGGTGTCGCGCAGTGTCCAACGTCGCGGTGATGCGGTAGTCGGCCCGCTGCTGCCAGTAGCCACTCCCGGGACGGCCGGAGCCGGTACGGTACTGATTGGGTGCCGGAAGTGTGAGCGCCCGAAACACGGAGGGTGGGGTGGGAAGGGTGTCTCCACCCGGCCGGCCCTGGGCCGCAGCCAGACTCTGGAAAGCGAAGGTTAGGACCAGAAGGCCGAGCCATGCGCGAGCCATGAGAGCTCCCAGAGGTGGGCGATGGCGACAACATACCCGGGCTGCCTGCGGTGGCAAGCGGGCCGCTGGCCCCTGGCGGATTTGGGTACGAACGCCCATTTTGGCGCGCCGCATCCACCCTTCACAGGAGACCGCATGCTCCGCTTTCGTCTTACGGGCGTCGTTTTGACCGTCGCCGGCGCTCTCGCAGGCTGTAAGTCGGATCGCCCGTCCACGCAGGCCGACGCCTCCGCTCCGGCGGCGGAGTCACCCAAGAGCACTCCGAATACGGTAAACGTCACCGCAAAAGACTTTGGGTTTGACGCGCCGGCCAAGGTTCCGGCTGGGGCCACCCGATTCGAGCTGGCAAACCAGGGCAAGGAGTTCCACCAGGCGCAGCTGATCAGGCTGGAGGATGGAAAGACGCTGCAGGACCTGGCGAAGGCGATGAAGACCCCGGGGCCCATGCCCTCCTGGGTCAAGTTCATCGGCGGGGTGAATGGAATCGGGCCCGGCCAGAGCGCCAATGCCACCGCGACCCTCACTCCGGGTCAGTACGCCTACCTCTGCTTCATCCCCAGCACCGATGGTGTGATGCATTCAAACAAGGGCATGGTGCGCCCCTTCGAGGTCACCGCTGCCTCCACCGCCGCTCCGGCCGAGGCTCCGGCAGCGGACGTCACGATCAAACTGCTGGACTACGACTTCCAGCCTTCTCCGGCACTCACTCCTGGCCGGCACATCATTCGAATCGAGAACGCCGGCCCGCAGGCGCACGAGATCGTTCTGCTCAGGCTGGCTCCCGGCAAGAAGGTCGAAGACTTCGGCCGATGGGCAGAGACCGGGATGAAGGGGCCGCCGCCGGCCGAGCCACTGGGTGGAATTGCCGCCCTGGATAAGGGGGATTCTGGGTCGTTCGAGGTGGATCTCACGCCCGGCGAGTACGGTTTCATCTGCTTTGTACCGGATATGAAGGACGGCAAGCCACATCTGGCGCACGGAATGATGAAGCAGGTGAAGGTGGGCTGATACACGCTTTCCGAGAAAGTCCTTAGGGGGGCAGGCAAATCTGTCGCTAGCCCAGAGGCCCGCGCAGCATGCGCGGGCCGTCTTTTGCGTCCGAGCCCCATGACCGAGCTCCCATGGCGCTTCACATTCTCGTGAGCGGGGCCGGCGGCCTGATCGGCACGGCGGTGGTTCGCCACCTGACGTCAGGTGGTCACCGAATTACCCGGCTGGTCCGGCGTGCCGCAGGCGACCACGAGGTATTCTGGGACCCGGTTGGAAACCGTCTCGACCTATGCGATATCGGGAAAGTCGATGCCGTGGTTCACCTGGCGGGAGAGAACATCGGTGTCCGGTGGACAGCCGCCCGCAGGGCACGGATTCGCGACAGTCGAGTTCACGGAACCCGACTCCTCAGCACCGCGATTGCCCGGCTGCAACCCAGGCCCGAGGTCCTGGTCTCGGCTTCCGCGGTCGGGATCTATGGAAATCGAGGAGACGAGAAACTCACGGAAGAGAGTCGCCAGGGAGACCCATCCAGAGACTTTCTAGTCTCAGTGTGCCAGGAATGGGAAGCAGCCGCCGACCCCGCGCGGGCCGCCGGGATCCGCGTGGTGCACCCGCGCTTTGGAGTGGTGCTGAGCCGAGCCGGTGGCGCGCTCAAGAGAATGCTGCCGGTCTTCCGGCTAGGGCTCGGCGGCAGACTCGGTTCCGGCAGCCAGTGGATGAGCTGGATCTCGAGAGACGACGTAGTCGGGGTCATCGGACACGCGTTGATCGAGCGTACCCTCGCGGGACCGGTGAATGCGACCGCGCCGGAGCCGGTCACCAACGCCGAGTTCACCCGGAGGCTGGGCGAGGCTCTCGGCC
>JBKPAO010000117.1:0-6873 GCA_046726475.1 Gemmatimonadota bacterium
TCCTACCCAGCACAGCTTCCACTCGCTCACCGGCTTCCGTCCCCCCATGAGCGCTCCGTTGGTCTTCTTATTGAAGACCCGGAGCAGGTCGGTGACGGCCAGGCCGGGCGGCGCCTTCCGCTGGTCGAAGTTACGGAGCAGTGCGAGCGCCACCTGGGTGAGCGTCGCCGGTCGGCCCCGCGCGGTATCGCAGATGGTGGCGACGTCCTTAACGAACTGATCCATGCTGAAGAACTGAGTGACGGGAGCCCATGCCTTGGTGCGCGTGTTGGCCATCAGGAAGAGGCTGGACCCGCAGTTCGGATGGCAGGAACAGGACAGTCCGCCGAACTTCACCTCGGTTCCCCTGAGGTGGTCCGCCAGCCAGGTGAAGCCACCGATCGCGCCCAGTGGGTACCAGTCGCGGTAGGGGTCGATTCGCCCGTCGGAGTAGCGCTGGAGCTCATGCGCCAGGTGTGAGATCGTGTAGCGCTGGCGCCGGCGGTCCTCGTCGCTGATCCCCTCGTCCCGGCCGGTGAACGAGACCGGCTGGAATGAAACCGAGCTCATCCGGTCGCAGTTGTCGATCATGAACTGGAAGATCGGCCCCACCTGGGAATCGTTCACCGTGTTGACCACGGTGGTGACCGGCGTGATGTCGATCCCGGCCGCCGACAGGTTCTCGATCGCCATCATCTTGGCGTCGAACAGATTGCTGATGTGGCGGTGGCTGTTGGCAAGGTTGGTGACGCCGTCGAATTGGAAGTACACCAGGTCCAGCCCCGCCTCCTTGGCCTGGAAGGCGAACTCCGGCTCCAGCGCAAACCGGAGCCCGTTGGACGCGGCTTGCACGCCGTAATAGCCGATGTCCTTCGCGTACCGGCATGCCTCCAGGAAATGCGGGGACATCGTGGGCTCCCCACCGGAGTATTGGACCGACATCTGCCGCCGGGGCTTGAAGGAGATCGAATCGTCCAGGATCTGTTTCACCTCGTCGAGGGTCAGCTCGTGCACGTAGCCGACCTGGTTGGCATCCATGAAGCAGGGGTTGCACATCATGTTGCAGCGGTTGGTGAGATCGATCGTGAGCACCGCGCCGCGCCCGTAGCGGATGGTGGAGGAGCCGTGCCGGTGGATCAGCTCGTCGCCCTTGGTGGGGAAGTCCCTTCCGTAGTAGCGCCCCTCGACAATGCGGTGCATCTCGGGGTCGATGGACAGCGTGTCCTCAAAGGTCCCGTGCTCGGGACAGGACTTCCGCATCAGGATCCGGCCGTTCTCCTCTAAGATCGTGGCCTTGATCTCGCCGACGTGGCCGTTGACCAGCTCAGCCAAATCGCGCTCGCCCCGGATGATCGCGTTTCGGGCTTCTACCACGCAGCGAGGGCAGAGCGAGTCGGTCTGCCGCGGCCATCCCAGCGGCGGCTTCGATCGCTGCCGGGTCTTGAGCAGCGGAGCTGGAGCCCACTCCGGCTGGATCGACGCATGCTCGGGAATACGGGTGTTGACTGCCTGAAACGCCTGCCATCCCGTGTTCGCGAGCTCTTTAATCGTGGCAGCCAGCAAGTCGTTCATACCCCACCTCCCTCTGTAAACGATCAGATTGGCGCTGCGCCCACGACGGCGACGCCGCCCAGCCGCTCGGCAAGGGTGGAATCGAGGGGTTCGGTGGAACCGATCCACCGCACTCGACCACCCAGTGTGTCGTGAACGGCGCGCTGCTCCCTGCGCGCCCGCCCCAGCGGCGGCACCAGTCGCACCGCGTGGCTCAGCCAGCGGCCGTCGCGCCCGGGTCGCTCATCCTCGCGGGCGACTCCCGCGCGGACCGCCTCCGCCAGCAGCTCCGCGGAGGCGACGATGGTCGTGGGATGGAGCGCGGCGAGATCGCTCAACTCCCCGCCAACCGGAGCGAGCGCCGTCGTGGTGTATCCATCTCCCAGAAACGCATACAAGGCGAGCCGGCTTGCCAGGGAGACCGTGGGGTCGCTGACATAAGCTAGGTCGCCTGGGCGGGCGCGCTCCCGCAGCCACCCCGCCCGGAGCCGCTCGATCACCTCACCCTGGCTCAGCTCTACCCGATCCCACCCGCCCGCGGCCTTCCGGTAATGCCGGATCGCCGGCCGATCGGGCGCGAGGCTGCGGGCGTCCGCCCGGTACGACTGCGCCCGCTCGGGCGTGTCGAGCGTGCCTCCCATCTCCAGCAGGGTGGGCAGCGACAACACGCCATCGCCGGTGATGGTGGAATCCATCGCAATCAATTGGCCGTGCCGAGGAGCCCGACCATTGATGCTCCTCATGCGGCGCCGGGCGGTCTCTGAGACGAAGGTGACGCTCGGCCCCGCGTCCTCCAGGACCTCGGCCAGCTCGCTCCCTTGCAGCTGAGAGTCGATCACCACCGACACCGCCCCGACGGTGATGGCGGCAAGATCGGCGATCAGCCACTCAGGCCGCAGGTCCGACAGCAGAGCCACGCGGTCCCCGGCGGCGACGTGGAGCCGTTCGCGTAGGTACAAGCCGAGACGAATGACCTGGCGATCGAGCCGCCAGTCCGGCATGGGCTTCCACTCGGCACCTTCCCGCATCAGGAGCGCGCTTCGGCGGGCATGCTCGCGCATCGCATCGGCATAGAGCCGGTTCAGCGTCTCGGGAATCGCCCGGAGCGGGGTGGTTTGTCCGCGCGCGCCGGTCTCGCTGAAGAGCGAATCGAGATACGCCAGGAAGACTATGGTCTCAACCTCGAAGCGCATTGCCTTACCTCGTTTCGGCGTGCTCGGCGGGCGCGCGAC
Source organism: Gemmatimonadota bacterium (assembly GCA_046726475.1). Lineage (GTDB taxonomy): Bacteria > Gemmatimonadota > Gemmatimonadetes > Gemmatimonadales > GWC2-71-9 > CAVVWJ01. Next base: position 2,763 of record JBKPAO010000117.1, read on the forward strand.
CGTGTCTGGCAGTGAGGAGCCTATAGAGGGTCTGCACCTCGTCGACGCCGCGATGCAACCTGATCGCGCTGGTCGCCGGACCGAGGCGCCGCGCCAGCTCCGAAGCGACGCGCTCCGTATCCGGACGCGCCCCATCCCGGGGCTCCAGCACCAGCAGCACCGGCGGCGCGCCCTCCGTCTCCGCACGGCGGTACCACCAGACCGCCACCTCGGGATACCATGGTGCCACCTCGGTGACGGCCTTAAGGACATCGATCATGTTCGGCGTGCGCATGGCGAGCCCTCTCAGAACAGCGAGACGTGGATGTAGCGCTCGGGCCGGGCGTGAAGGTCGCGCACGAGCGCGCCCGCCCCCACGGCCGCCTCGTCCACGTGGGCGGCGGCCGTGAGCAGCGCATGGTAGAGTGTAGGGTCGTTGACCGCCTGGCCCAGCGAGCCGTGCCCCTGGTCGATCTTGCCGAGGATCGACCGCAGCGACACGGAGGCGGCTCGCAATTCCGCCGACGTGCCCGTGAGGGTCCGGGTCGTGCGGGCTAGGTCGGTTGCCGCGCTGTCCAGGCGGGTATCGTCCACCCGGCGCCGGACCCCTGCGGCCGTGGCCCGGAGCGCCACCGTGAGCGCGCTCAGCTCGCCGACCGAACGACCGAGCGACTTGACCCCCGCCTCCAGGCTGGCCACATGGTCCGGCGACAGAAGCTCGGAGACCCGGCCAAACGCCTCGTCCGCCCGGGTCCCCACCGTCGCAAAGGTTTCGGCCAGGGTTGGCGTGCTGCGCGCGGCGAGGGTGTCGCCCCGCCGCAGCGTCTCGGCAGCCCGGCCTGGCTGCAGTGCCAGATAGCGGCCGCCGAAGGCACCGCTCGCCTCGAGCGATGCGTGGCTGTCACGGGGCAACTTGAGCTCCCGGTCGACGCTGACATCCGCGACGACGCCGCCATCCCGCAGACTGACGCGTCGAACGGTCCCGACCTGGACACCGGCCAGACGCACCCGATCACCCCGCTGAAGCCCTCCGGCATCGGTGAGCTGAACGACCATCGGGTACCCGCGGCGGCCCAGCGGCTGGGCGGTCAGCCAGAAGTAACCCCAGGTGGCCACGGCCCCGGCCACCAGCACCAGAGCTCCCGTCGCCCACTCACTTCCTTTCCGTCGACGCATCTCGTCCTCCCTAGCTCACTTCCTGGACCGGCTGCCAGTGGTGAAATGCGCGAACCATCGGGTGGTCCAGCCCCTCCAGGGCGGGAGCCGGAGCATCGGCCACTATGCGGCCACCGTCGAGTATGGCGACCTGGTCGCTCACATACCTCGCCAGCTCGAAGTCGTGCGTAACGACGATGCTGGTTACCGCCAGGTCTCTCTGCAACTGGCGAATTAGCCGAGCGATGTGGTAAGCGTTCAGCGGGTCGAGACCCGAAGTCGGCTCGTCGTACAGGACGTACCGGGGCTCGGCCACAATCGCCCGAGCGACCGCGACCCGTTTCTGCATGCCGCCGGACAGTTGCGCGGGGTATCGAGAGGCGATCGCCGGGTTCAGGTTTACCAACCGCAGGCACTCCCCCAGCCGGGCCTGGGCGCCCGGCGAGTCGAAAGTCTCCCGACTCTCGTCGAGGCCGAGGAGGATATTCTCCGCCACGGTGAGCGAATCAAACAGCGCCGAGTACTGGAAGACGTATCCCATGGTCCGACGGATCGCCTCGGCCGTGGGCGCTGGCGCTCCGGTAAGCTCGACGTCGCGCACCCAAATCTCACCATCATCCGGCTCCAGCAGCCCGATGATAGTCTTGAGGAGAACGCTCTTGCCGATCCCCGACGGCCCGAGGAGCGCCAGGGTGGACCCGGCCCGAACGGAGAGGCTTACTCCGCGTAGCACGTCGTGCGCATCAAAACGCTTGCGAACCCGCTCGAGCCTGATCATCAGCCGAGCACCCGGAGCAGGCGGGCAAGGAAGAGGTCCCAGACCATCATGAGCACGGTAGCCACCACCACGCTCGTCGTGGTGGCGCGTCCTACTCCCGCAGCTCCGCCGGTCGCCCTTAGCCCCGCCGAGCAGGCGATGAAGGCGATGGAAACCCCGAAGATGGCGCCTTTGAGAAGGGAGAAGTAGAGCACGAACGGCCGGAAGTAAGCCTGCGCCCCGATAGTGAACTCCGAGGTGGTAATCGGCACGCGAACCAAAGCGACGGCCCAGCCGGCCAGCATCCCGCTGGCGTCCGCGAGCGCCACCAGAGCCGGCACGGCGATGAGGGCAGCCAGAACGCGCGGCAGCACGAGATAGGTGACCGGATCGCGGCCCACCGTCCGCAGGGCCTGGACCTGTTCAGTGACCGACATCGCTCCCAGCTCGGCGCCGATTCGCGCGCCTACTCGCCCCACCAGCACCAAGCCCGTGGAGAGCGGGCCCAGCTCGGTGATCACGCTGGAGGTGATGACGCTACCGACGATCCACGGTGGCAGGGTGGAGGAGTACTGGTAACCAGTCTGTTCCGAGGTCACGGCACCGGAGATCATCGCCACGAGGATCACCAGGGGTAGGCTAGCGATCCCGATTTCCCAGACTTGAGCAAAGGTGAGCGGCAGGTAGATCCGCGGGCGACGCAACGCACGGAGGCATGCCCAGCCGAGGGACGCCGATGACCCCACAGCCTCGAGGACCGCCAGCATCTGCCTGCGGAAACCTCCCGCTGGGACCGAAGTCGGCGATTCAAGTAGATCGACGTGCACAGCCATGCCATTCTTCCAGCACGATAGCAGGTTCAGAGTAGGCGCACGCCTCTTCCCAACCTGCGGCGACAAACCCCGCCAACAACTAACGCCCGGCGCAAGTCGGTTGTCCCGGCTGTGCGATGTTCCGCCAGAACTGCACCGACCTTGAGCACATAACATTCGGGCTACAACTCGTCAAGGATCGGGAGCCTACACGGACTCGCGGTTATTGATTCCATGCTTAGGCAACGGTAGCAATAGGCAGAATGGACCATCTCAAGCCCCTTAGGTGCCCCAGCGGTTGATCGACCAGCGATATCCTCGGCCCACAGGGGAAGCAATCGGGTCACCAACATGAAGGAATGAGGTGCGACTTGCGCCAAGCCGATGGAGGACATCTTGGAGCCTGAACCTATGAAAGTCGACTCTACCATAGTCCAATAGCGCTCCTTCCCGGGTCGATTCTATGTTCGGGCGCTGGACGTCACCTCTTGGAGGTAGGCGCACCGGCCCGCGCGTTTCAGTTGTCCGTATCGCCAAGGGTGGTGCGCACGCCTCCGCCAATGCCTTCCATCGGCAGGAGCGGTCGCATGCCACGATCTATAGTAGGATTGGCACTTCTGTTCGCCGGCACCACGGTGCTGAGAGCGCAGACCCCTGGATCCTTCGAGATCACCGGCTTCGGCCGCTACACTTTCTTCGACGACACCCTCGACCTCGACGACAAAGTCGGCGGCGGCGGCTCGCTCGCCATCTTCTTCGTGAAGAATCTCGCGCTCGAAGCCGAGGCGGCATATACCACCACCGATGGACCGTTGGGACTTTCGGTCTCGAACACTCCCATCCGTGGGCGTCTGACCTACCACATACCGCTCGGGGGCAATGCAACCTCGATCCGGCTGGGAGCCGGCTATGTACGCGACATGTATGGCAAGGACCTGGACGTCGACGAGGACGGCGTCACCGGTCTCCTCGGACTCCGCTTGGGGCTGAGTGAGAAGCTGGGCGTCAAGGTAGACGGAACCATCGATTATGTGCCGAGTCCGACGGCGGGGCGGGGCGACAACTACATGAATCTGGGAGTGCAGGCAGGCCTGAGCCTCTTGCTGGGCAACAAATACGACAAAGACAAGGATGGAGTGAAGGACAAGGCGGATCGGTGCCCGGGAACCCCGACCGGGGAGACGGTCGATGCCAGCGGGTGCGCGGCGAGCCAGCGGGATTCCGACGGCGACAAGGTGAACGATGCAGCCGATCGCTGCCCCAACACCCCGTCGGGTCAGGCAGTCGACGCCCAGGGTTGCTCGGCTGAACAGAAAGATGCCGACAAGGACGGCGTCAGCGATGATCGGGACCGCTGCAAGAACACGCCCGCGGGGGAAGCGGTCGACCCGGAGGGCTGCTCCGACAG
>JBKPAO010000118.1:0-11640 GCA_046726475.1 Gemmatimonadota bacterium
AAGATGGACTGGTCCGACAGCACGACGACGGCGCAGAGGAATTGGTTGGGTCGTTCTGAAGGTGCAGAGATAGTGTTTCCTGTGAGCGGGGAAGCGGGGAAGCGGGGAAGCGGGGAAGTACGGCAGCGGGGCAGCGTGGAACAGCAGTCATTGCGAGGCCGCGAAGCGGCCGTGGCAATCCCGCCGCAAGCACACGGAGCCTCGGAAGAGATCCGCGTATTCACGACTCGGCCTGACACGATCTTCGGCGCCACCTTCATGGTGCTGGCGCCGGAGCATCCGCTGGTGGATGCCTTCACCACCGATGATCGCCGGGCCGAGGTGCAGGCGTATCGCAAACTGGTCGCCGCCAAGGATCTCGTCTCCCGCAAAGTGGGTGAGCGGGAAAAGACCGGCGTGTTCACCGGCGGCTACGCGCTGAACCCCGCCACCGGCGAAAACATTCCGGTCTGGACCGCCGACTACGTGTTGATGGAATACGGCACCGGCGCCATCATGGCGGTGCCCGGCCATGACGAGCGCGACTTCGACTTCGCTCGGCGCTATAGTCTGCCGATCGTCCGCGTCGTGGCCCCCCGGTCGTCGCCAGATACCTCATCCCGAGCGGAGCGAGGGACCTTGCCCGCTGATCCGGACCTCCCCCTGGAAGCAGCGTACGTAGAAAACGAGCAGGGCGTCCTGGTCCACTCCGGTCAGTTCGACGGCCTCCCCGTGCCCGAGGCCAAGCGCGCCATCACCGCCTGGCTCGCCGAGCGGGGCGCGGGCAAGGCCGTGATCAACTACCGGCTGCACGACTGGTGCATCTCCCGCCAGCGCTACTGGGGTCCGCCCATCCCCATCATTTATTGCGATAAGCACGGCGCCGTCCCGGTGCCGGAGAAGGACCTTCCGGTCGAGCTCCCCATCATCGAGGACTTCCGGCCCGACGACACTGGAGTGTCACCGCTCGCGCGGCACGAGAGCTGGTACCACGTCCCCTGTCCGATCTGTGGCAAGCAAGGGCGTCGAGAGACCGACGTGAGCGACACCTTCCTCGACTCGGCCTGGTACCATCTCCGGTATCCCAGCACCGAGTTCGAGGACCGGCCGTTCGATCCGGCGCGCACCCGGAAGTGGCTACCGGTGGACACCTACATCGGCGGCAACGAGCACGCCGTGTTGCACCTCTTTTACGCGCGGTTCATCACCATGGTGCTGCACGACCTGGGGCACCTCCATTTCGATGAGCCGTACCGAAAGTTCCGGGCGCACGGGTTGATCGTGAAGGACGGCGCCAAGATGTCGAAGTCGCGGGGCAACGTCGTCATCCCCGACGAGTACATCGCCAAGTGGGGCGCCGACACCTTTCGGATGTATTTGATGTTTCTTGGTCCGTTCCAGGAGGGCGGCGACTTCCGCGACGAGGGCATCAGCGGCCCGCGCCGGTTCCTGGAGAAGGTCTGGACCCTGGTGGGGGACGCAGTGCGCACCGCGCCCGAGGGTGAGACCCCGCATAACGTTTTGGTGAAGTACCACCAGACCGTGAAGCGGGTCACCGAGGGGCTCGAGAATCTCCACTACAACACCGGCATCGCGGCGACGATGGAGTTCGTGAACACCCTCAGGGCGGAGAGCTGCACCAACCGTGACATGGTCGAGGGGCTGGTGCTCATGCTCGCCCCCTTCGCCCCCCACTTCGCCGAGGAGAGCTGGGAGCGGCTGGGGCACGACGGCTCGATCTTCGACGCCCGCTGGCCCGAGTGGGACGAGGCATTGGTGGTGGAGGACCAGGTCGAGGTCGTGATCCAGGTGAGCGGCAAGACGCGGGGCAGGGTGTCGGTGCCGCGAGATGCGGAGGAGAGGGCGGTGGTTGCGGCGGCGCAGCTGGATGCGGCGGTGCGGCGGTTTACCGAGGGGAAGGAGGTGCGGAAGGTTGTTTATGTACCCAACCGGCTGCTGAATCTAGTGGTCGGTTAGCTCGGCGAATCTGACCTTTGTAGTCACCAAACCGATGCTGTCGCGCGGCTGCACGGAGAGAAACCGATCAGGATGTCATCTGCACTGAGCGTCAACGTTTTCACTGCACCGGAAAAGGCCATGGTCGGTGAGCGGGTCCGGCCGTTTGGGCCGCCGACGGCGTTTGATCCGAGCACCTCGACACTGATCTTCGGGGAGAACGACGCCGTCCTCGTCGACACCCTCGCCACCCTCGCCGAAGCCGAAGCGCTGGCCAACTGGGTTGCCCTGCACCATCGCAACCTCACCACGATCTACATCACCCACGGCCATTTCGATCACTTCGCCGGACTGGGCGTGCTGCTGCAACGCTTTCCCGACGCGCGGGCCATCGCCACACCGAAGTCGGTCCAGCTCATGCGCAAGCAATCCCAACTGATGGCCTCGTACCGCAAGCTTTGGCCTGGGCAACTGCCAGCCAGGATCGCGCTCCCCGAGCCCTACGACGACCCAGTCTTCACGCTGGAGGGCCACGAGTTGCGCATCATCGAACAAGGTCGCACCGACGCCGTCGACACCACCTCCCTGCACGTGCCATCGATCGATCTCGTCGTCGGCGGTGACGTCTTGTATAATCAGTGCCACATGTACGTCGGCGACACCACAGCTGAAAGCCGCGCGAATTGGATTTCCGCGCTGGACCGTCTGGCGGCGTTGAGCCCGAAGACCGCCGTGGCTGGCCACAAGAAGCCAGGCGCCCCGGATACCCCGGCGGCCATCGAGGAGTCGAAACGCTACCTCGCCGACTTCGGCCGACTCCAGGGGTCAACCTCCAGCGATCGCGAACTCTACGACGCAATGACCGAACTGTATCCTGACTGGGTCAGCCACCAAGCGTGGCTGATGTTCGGCTTCCGCTAAACGCTTATGGTTGGCTAGCTCTTCCGGCGACCCGGAAATTCCCCCATGCTTCTGGAAAGCCTGCACGAGGTCTACGACATGTCAGCCGACAACGGTGACCAGCTTACCCGAATACTCGCAACCCATAGAGAGCACGTTGCGGCGGCCCGGATGGCCGCTGAGCAGCGCGCCCGCAACGCCGACAATGCCCGGCACGATTGCGAGGCGCCGCTTCGCAGCGTAGCCCTTCCGCCGCTTCGAGAATGGTCGGCGCGCCTCGCGACCGAGGGGTACCCCGTCAGCGTCGAGGACCGCCTGGGCTGTCGTCCCCCCAGCCTGGTGTTTCGGCTGGCGCCTCACGGAGCCCCGGAAGCCTCTCTCACGCTCGTGTGCGAGGCGGGCCCGCGGGTACGCTTCAGGATGAACGTCGATGGCCAGGACGTGGGCGACGATCTGCAGACCCCGCTCGCCGAGCTGCAGACCCACGTCGTCGTTGAGCAGCTCGGCCGCTTCGTGACGGCGGCGCTGGAGGCGACCATACCGAGAAGAAGCGACTGCGGGCCGTGACGTCGGGGTGACCGCTCCGCCACGGGTTCCACTTCCTCGTGGAGCAGCGGCGTCATCGCCGGACCAGTACCGTGTCCGGCCGGCGTCCCTGCTTGGCGCAGAATGTCTCGCGGCGACGTTCCTGTGATCTCAACTATCCTATCGGTTACAAAGCCCGCCGCTCTCTTGCCGAGCGTGGCCATTTCGCGGACTCCATCCACGAAGGAGCCGAAATCACCTACTGCGAAATAAATCCCTGCCAGCCCCCTAAGATCTTGCCCGCCAGCAAAGCCTGCCTTCTTTAATCCATGTGTGAGCTTCGGTGTCTATAAATGGAAAGAACTCCTGACCGGCGACTAGCACTGTGTCCAGCCCCGAGCTCTCCGAACTGCACAAGCTGGTCGTCGCTGATGAGTCCCTAACGTAGGGCGACAAACGAGTGACTGAGTGAGGCCAAGCGGTACTCCTGAACGCAGAGTGGTCCTTCTGAACAATTCGGCTCGTGGTCACACGCTCCAGCCGGTGCGCACTTGCGCACTCGAACAGATTGTCGGCCAGGTGGGAGTTGCCCGGCTCCAGCCAGCTACCGGTTCGGCGCGAGGCGATCGAAAGCGTGCTGCAGGCCGATGAGGGTGGACCGCGCCGAACCACCGCTGAGCATGACGAAATGTTGGTCGTCGGGGGCTACGTCGTACTCCCGGTAGGCATCGCCGCTCACGAACGCGCCGGTGAACAGCAGGCGGCGCCCCGTGACCGCGAAGGTGGGGCCGAGTGGGACCGCGGCCGCCATCAAGCTGTCGCCGGAGCGGAAGAACAGCTCCCGCCCGCTGTGGGCCCAGGACGGCTCCGTGCCTCCGTGCAGGGAGACCGACACCCTGCCCCCGGGCCCCGGATAGGGCCGGACGTACACCTCCATCTGGCCCGTCTCGTCGGACTGGTACGCCAGCCACTTCCCGTCCGGCGAGAGCGCCGGTGCGGATTCGCCGAACGTCCCAGAGATTAAGAGTCGCGACGCGGGGGCCGAATCGAACACCATGCTCCGAATGCCGTTGCGATCGCTCGCGGCCTCCTGGAACACCACGGCACGTCCGTCAGGGGTAACCGTCCCCGCGAACCGGTTGCCGTTGGCGACCAGCAAACTCTCGGGACGGCCGCTGCCGTCGGCGGCGATCCACCAGAGGTCGTCGTTGCTGGAGTAGACCAGACGACGACCGTCGGGCGTCCAGATGGGGCGATTGTTAATCCCGCTGGTGGTGAGGCGGGACCAGGTGCGTTGTGCCACATCGAGCACCCAGACGTCGTTCGCCCCCGTCTGGTCGGTGATCCCGAGTGCGATGCGGCGTCCGTCGGGCGAGAAGCGAGGACTGGCGAACAGCCGTCCTTCGCCTGGCATGAGGGTGGCCGATCCCGACCGGTTGACCAGGACCAGACGGCGCGGGGAGTGCCCGCCGGTCTGGGGATAGACGATGGCGCCGCTGGCAGAGACTGCCGCGCGCGAGACGAAGCCGTCCGGTTGGGACACGTCACGCGTGAGCGTGACGGGCGGTCCGCTCGGCCGACCCCGCTTCGCATCGAAGGGCAGGGCGATCAGGCTGCCGTCCGCGCTGCCGAGAGTCACGAATCCGGCCGCTACCCACCGCGGACTGAATCCCGGCTGATCGAATCTGGTGATGGCGCGGGTGTCGAGATTCAACGCCGCGAGGCGGCTGCTCGATCCGATGAAGAGCGAGAACAGCAGGGTCCGGGTCCCCGGTAAGAGCATTGGGCCCCGGAAAGCCTCGGTCGAGGTGCTGTCCGGACGCGCGATCTCGTACGGCGTTCCACCTTGGGCCGACACCGCCATCAAAACCCGCGAATTGGGCTTGCCGGACGGCGCCGTGTGGTAGCGGACGGTGTCGTCGTCGCCCCAGGAGAAGGAGTAGCCGGTGCACGAGTCGCAGATCGTCACCGGCGCGCCGCCGGCGAGCGGCACCTTCACCACCCTCGAGCCATCCATATACCCGAGCCACCGGCCGTCGGGGGAAAAGAACGGATTGACCGCTCGACGCGCGCCGGCGACCGGCACCGCGTCCAGCCGGTCGGCCGCGCGGAGCATCAGACCTATACGCGAGGTGTAGGCGAAGACGGAGCCATCAGGAGCGTAGGCCAGGCCGCTTCCATTGTGGTCGGCCAGCGCGGCGCTGTCCGGCAGTGTCATGGCGTACTTCAGGACCACCGGCGGAAACCGCGGCGCTGGTCGCCACGCCCTCATACCGAGAAGCACCGCGGCGGCGGTGGCGATCGCCGCGACGGCACCGAGGACGTAGAGGGCGATTGGTCGGGCGGATCTGGGCCGAACGTGCGTGTGACCGCCCGACCGGCTGACCGCTTGACCGACCAGTGCGTTGGCGAACTCGGCCGCGCTGGCGAAGCGATCGGCAGGCAGCTTGGCGAGTGCCGTCAGCACCGCGTCCTCGACCGCCGAAGGAACGCTCCGGCGCTGCGCCGTGAGGCCGGCCGGCTCCGCCGTGATCACCTTGGCCACGATCGCCTGCGCCGTGGGACCGGTGAACGGCGGCTCGCCCACCAGCATTTCGTAGGTCATGGCGCCGAGGGCGTACACGTCGCTCCGGGCGGTGATCTCTCGCTCGCCCATCGCCTGTTCCGGCGACATGTAGTGCGGCGTCCCGAGCGACATCCCGGTCTCGGTCATCCGGCTGCCGCCCGCGCTCGAGACCGCCAGCGCGATCCCGAAATCCGCGACCAGAGCGGAGCCGTCGTGCAGCATGACGTTCTCGGGCTTGATGTCGCGGTGGATCACCCCGTGCCGGTGGGCGTAGTCGAGCGCGCTGGCGACTTCGGTCGCGAGCCGGACGGCCTCGGCGATGGGCAGCTGCTTGTCGCGCGTGAGCCGGTCGCGCAGGCTCTCCCCCTCCACGAACGGCATCACGTAATACGCGGTGCCATGAACCTCACCCGAGTCGATCAGGCCGAGAATGTGGGGGTGCTGCAGGTTGGCGATGGTCTTGATCTCGCGGAGAAACCGCTCGGCCCCGATCACGGCGGCCAGCTCGGGGCGCAGCACCTTGATCGCGACCCGGCGGTCGTGCCGGAGGTCGTGCGCAAGATAGACCGTAGCCATGCCGCCGGCGCCGAGCTCGCGCTCGAGGGCGTACCGGCCTGCGAGCGCGGCGCGCAGTGACTCAACCGGAGCTGGGGCGGTCATGGGAGTGATGGAATGTGTGGCGCGGGGCGACAGGGCGCTAGCAGTCGACTCGTGCCCGCCGCATCTCGAGAGCTAAGCTATCCCGTGAGCGCCCGGTCCAGCACATCGAGCGCAAAGTCCACGTCGTCCGCGGTGATGCACATCGGCGGCTTGATCCGAAGCACGTTGCCCTCGAGGCCGCCTTTCCCCATCAGCACCCCCATCTCCCTCGCGGCCTCGAGCACCTCCAGCGTCTGAGCAGTCGCCGGTGATCCCGTCGCCCGATCGCTCACCAGCTCCAGGCCGAGCATGAGACCCATCCCCCGCACCTCACCCACGATCGCGTGCTCTTCCTCCAGCCGCCGGAGCCCTCGGAGCAATCGGCCTCCGAGCGTGCGGGCATTCTCCTGCAGACCCTCCTCCTCGATGACCTCGAGCACCGCCAGCCCCGCGGCCATGGAGACCGGATTGCCCCCGAAAGTGTTGAAGTGCAGCCGCTGGGCAAGTGACTCGGCGATCTCCCGTCGGGTTGTGACCGCTGCCAGCGGCATGCCGTTCCCGAACCCTTTGGCCATGGTGACGATGTCGGGTACCACCCCAAAGTTCTCGAAACCCCAGTAGTGTTCGCCGGTGCGGCCGAACCCGGTCTGGACCTCATCGGCGATGCACAGCCCGCCGTGCTCCCGCGCGATGGCATACGCCTCCCGGAAGTAGTTGGTCGCCCCTCGGCTTACCCCACCGGCTCCCTGGATCGGCTCCGCGATGAACGCCGCGATGGTGCCCGGCGTGGAATAACGGATCAGATCACGGATATCCGCCGCGGCCTCCTTGGCCGCCTCCTCTCTCGATTCCGAACGATGGGTGACTCCCGGATCGGGGCAGAGTGCATGGTGCACCGTGGTCCGACCGGGGAGGGGGTACTTCCAGGTGTGGAGCGAGGTCAACTGCGAGGAGCTGGGAGAGCCGCCGTGATAGCCATTTCGCACCGCGATCACGTCGCTGTGGCCGGTGAACAGCTGGGCCATGGTGATCGCCAGGTCGTTGGCCTCACTCCCGCTGTTCACGAAATAGGTGACGTCCAGACCCGGCGGCATCTTCGAAGCCAGCTTCTCTGCCAGCAAAGCCAGGTTGGGATGGAGATAGATGGTGGTGGCGTGCTGCAGGGTTGCGATCTGCTCCTGGATCCGTCGCAGTACCTTGGGATGGCAGTGGCCGCAGGACACGGTCACGATGCCGCCGAACAGGTCCAGGTAGCGTCGCCCGGTCTCGTCGAACAGATACTGCATCTTCCCTTCGACGATCATCAGCGGCTCACGGTAGTACGTGAACACCGCCGGGTTCACGTGCTGTCGGCGCAGCGCCAGTACCTCGTCACGACTCGGGCCCTGATAGGGGCGCGGCCGGTAATCGAACGGCGGCATCGCCAGCGGCGGCCGCATGGTCTCAGTCATGATCGCTCCACCTGGTGGTGGTCTTCTTGGTTCGAGTCCAGAACGCTCGAGGCGAAACGAGAAGTGTCATACTGTGAGAGAGTCTACCTACTGAGTCGGCGCCGCGTTAGGCCCTTTAGGCACACATTCCTGCCGGCCTGGGTCGGAACTCCGTCATCCGCTCTCCACTTCACCACCGTTGCGGCGCGTGAGCTCGTTCCCGGTTACCTCGGCCGCTACATCCACTCGGACCATATAACCCAAGGCCGAGTTGACATCGCTCAGGGCGCCGTCATCCCCGATCACTCCCACCTGCACGAGCAGTGGACGTTGCTCCTGAGCGGCGGGGCCAGATCCTTTATATCGCACCCCATGAGCGCCATTCCGCGCGCGCCCTTACCGCTTGTGTGGTCCTCGATGTGTTCCATCCTCCTCGCGACGACTACCGCTGATAGCCTCCTCCTCCAGTACTATCGTCTAGTTGACAGGCGCGGTACCGAACCCTACGGTGCCCCCCAGGCACACCTGGCGAAAGCCGGGGTCGCAAAGCCACGGGTCCTCGCGCCTCCTCCGCGACGCCGTCGTGGCGGCGCTGCGAAGGACCTCAAGACCGCCGAGCTGCGTGAAGGTCAGTTCGGTGGTCGTGCTTTTTGCAGCATGCCTGTCGCGACCGCAAACCCACCGGCTGCCGCAGCGATCCGGCCGTTCACGATCGATGCTCGAGGCGGACCTTGGGTGCAGCCGGAGCTCTTCGCGGGAGCGAGCTCCGCGCGGCGTTCAGATCACTGCGCTAGGGAAGAGCCTGCCCTGAGCGCAGCGAAGGGACGAGGAGAACGGAGAAGACGGGACTCACAAGGAACGCACAAGGAGGGGACCATGACTGCGACCAGCACTATCCAACAACGCAGGGAGCGGGTAGCTGACAAGAATGCGATTCGTCCGTTTCAGGTGAATGTTCGGGACGCGGACCTTACCGAATTGCGCACGCGCATCGCGGCGACGCGCTGGCCCGAAAGGGAGACCGTTGAAGATCAGTCCCAGGGCGTGCAGCTCCAGGCGATCCAGGCGCTCGCCCGCTATTGGGCGACCGACTACGACTGGCGCAAGGTCGAGACGAGACTGAACGCGCTGCCGAACTTCATTACGGAGATCGATGGGCTGGACATTCACTTCATCCACGTTCGCTCGAAGCATGAAAATGCGCTGCCGCTCATCGTCTCGCACGGATGGCCCGGCTCGGTCATCGAGCAGCTGAAGATCATCGATCCCCTGACCAATCCCACGGCGCATGGCGGCAAGGCATCGGACGCGTTCCATGTGGTGATTCCGTCCATGCCGGGCTACGGGTTTTCGGGCAAGCCCACCACCACCGGCTGGGGGCCCGAGCGCATTGCCCATGCCTGGATAGTACTGATGAAGCGCCTGGGATACACGCGCTTTGTGGCGCAGGGCGGCGATTGGGGTGCGGTCGTCGTGGATCTGATGGCCGCGCAGGCGCCACCGGAGCTGCTCGGCATTCACACCAACATGCCTGGTGCTGTTCCACCCGAAGTGTCAGAGGCGCTCCAGTCCGGCGGCCCGGCACCATCCGGTCTCTCCGCCGACGAGAGACAGGCGTACGACCGGCTGGACTTTTTCTATAAGACCGGCGTCGGCTACGCCCTCGAGATGGGGTTGCGCCCGCAGACGCTCTACGCAATTGCGGATTCACCTGTCGGCCTAGCAGCCTGGATACTCGACCACGACGAGCGTAGCCTGGCGCTTATCTCACGTGTCTTTAACGGTCAGCGCGAGGGCCTGACCCAAGACGATGTGCTAGACAACATCACGCTCTTCTGGTTGACGAACACGGGGATTTCTGCGGCACGTCTATATTGGGAATTTCCCAAGTTACCCTTTTTCGACGTGAAAAACGTCTCCATCCCGGTTGCCGTGAGCGTCTTTCCTGACGAGCTCTATCCGGCCCCGCGGAGCTGGACCGAGCGGGCGTATCCCAAGCTCATCCATTACAACAAGCTCGACAAAGGCGGGCACTTTGCGGCCTGGGAGCAGCCGCAACTCTTGTCTCAAGAGGTCCGCGAGGGGTTCCGGTCGCTTCGCTAGGTCACCTGTTCGAAAAGACCGCCTAACGCCACCGCCGCCGACAGTCCGGACTATCGGCGGCGGTTCACGCATCCACGCACCTACCTGACCACGTCACTTTTACACCTTCTTCCCGCGCCAGCCGATTGGCCAAGCGTCCCGCGCATAACCCAGGTGACAGAGGAACCAGGCAGGGTCACGCGAGCGAATAGCTGCAAGTCCCCACCGCAGCTCTAGCGTGCCCGCAAGAAACCGTGCTCGATCGATCAGATCCGTAATCTCGGCGTAGACAGGTTCCATTTGCCAAAGCAAGCTCTCGCCATATGCGTTGATTACCGACGCCAGGTCCGCCGCGGGATCGCCTGGGCCGGCGTCACCGAAATCAATGACTCCGACCAGCCGATGCAGGTTAGAATCGTAGCAGAGGTGGTATGGCGCGAGGTCACCGTGGATGAAAGCCGGAGCATACGTGAGATCGACCAAGCCTTCGAATGCCGCACGGAAGTGCTCGTGGACCCACAACCGTGCCCAGGCCATCATGTGAGGTAAAAGCTCCCGTTCTATGTCTTCATACAGCCGCTGATATTCCTGCCGGGTTCGCGTGGCAAGATCAGCTGGTGACCCGGCAGGTACTGTAACGTCATCAATCTCCTGCAAATCGTGGAGAAAAGTCCCCAGCTGTTCCAAGACCGCTGTTCGGCCCCGTGGGTCCAGTGCCAGAAGATTGTGGCGGGTCAGCGGAATACCAGGGATGAAGCGGTGCACTAGACAGGTCGGAGTCTGAACTACGAGTTCGGGGACCTGGAGTGAGACGTGACTTCGAACTAGGGCGAGAAGGCGAGCCTCCCGCTCCAGCGCACGGCGCCCCTCCACCGTTCGCGAAAAACGGAAGACCCACTCCTCATTGACGATGAGCACCTGATGAACGAGCCCGTCTTCGCCGGCCCGGACGGATGAGACTCGCAGTTCCGGCATGATTTCGTGTATTTGCCGCAAAGGAGTCGAGGCCGATTTCTTCATGGGGCGCGCCGGGATGGTTGCTCAACCAAGAATTTAGTCGAGGAAGTACGTCGTATCTTACGCGGGCTTCGGCCTGGCCGTCGGAGGCAGGAGGCCGTTGAGTCGGAGATACACGGCGATCTGGCTATAATGGCCCGCCCACTCCTCAGCGGCCGCTACGATTACCGCAGCTTGGGAAACCTCTCCCGAGCCGAAGTACGGCACCATCCCTCCCAACCTCGAATCGTTCACCTTCGAGAGTGCCGTCTCGCAGAACCGAAAGGTCTCCCGCAAGCGGGCGACAAGCTTCTCCTTCGACGCTCCCGCTCCCAGCTCGGGGCGCTTGGGCGCCGGCACTCCTCCAATGCTGGAGCAGAGGGCATCGTTGCCCCCAGCCATGTGAGCGATCACCTCTCCGAACGTCATCTGGGCAGCGGTCGGCTTGAACCCGTACTTGCCGGCAGGCATGTCCTCGGCCGCGGCGATGAAATTCTTCTCGGCGCGCGCGGCGGCGGAACGTACGGCATCGGAGACCGGTGTCGCGGGATCTCGTGCCGCACCCGC
>JBKPAO010000119.1:0-20052 GCA_046726475.1 Gemmatimonadota bacterium
CCGAGTTTGCAGCGCCATGCGCATCGCGGGGCGGCCATCCCGATCTCGGGAGACGCCGATGATACGGCCAGGCATGAACCGCTTGTACTCCTCCTTGGTGGCGAAGAACGCGGCATGGGGACCGCCGTACCCCATGGGAACGCCGAAGCGCTGACTGTTGCCGACCGCCATGTCGGCTCCCCACTCTCCCGGAGGCGTCAGAAGCGTCAGGCTGAGCAGATCGGTCGCCGCGGTCACCAGGGCGCCCACCGCGTGAGCCCGTTCGCAGAGCGGTCGGAAGTTTCGGAGCTCGCCGTCGGTGGCGGGATACTGCACCAGAGCGCCAACAACGTTCGGGTCGAAGGTGAAGGTCGTGGGATCTCCGACCTTGAGCCGAATACCTCGGGCCTCTGCCCGGGTCTGAACCACGGCGATGGTTTGAGGATGGCAGCGCTCATCGACGAGATAGGCTGGCTCTCCTTTGACCTTCCGAACCGCCAAACTCAGGTTCATCGCCTCCGCGGCGGCGGTCGCTTCGTCCAGCAACGAGGCATTCGCCACCGCTAACCCGGTCAGGTCCGAAACCATGGTTTGAAAGTTCAGCAGCGCTTCCAGCCGACCCTGAGCAATCTCCGCCTGATATGGCGTGTACGCGGTGTACCAGCCGGGATTTTCCAGCACGTTGCGTTGAATGACCTGTGGCGTAAAGCACCCGGCGTAACCCATTCCGATGTAGGATCGGAATACCCGGTTCATCCCTGCCAACCCCCGAAGGGCCTGCAGGACTTCCCGCTCGCTCCGTCCCGGTGGCAGCGCAAGCGGACGCTGGAGCCGGATCACTTCCGGCACCACGGCGTCCATAAAGCTGCCGAGGGAGTCGTAGCCCAGGCGGTCGAGCATCTCCTCTATATCAGCCCGGCGGGGGCCTATATGACGATATGCGAAATGGGAGGGGTGAAGCACGTCGAGTGTTTCGGTGGCGGTCCTGCGCGGAAGCACGCTGGTCATCGGGTAGCGATACTCCTGAAAGCCGGGAACGTACGATTGAAGCTGGATGCCATCCGGAGGGCTGCCCGACACGGGGCCCGGTGAGGGAAGCTGCCGAAGCGATCACTCTCCGATATGCGACCGATACGCCTTGGGTGAGAGCAAGTCCTTGAGCGCTGCGGCATTCGCTACCTTGAGCTTCACCATCCAGCCGGTGCCATAGGGATCGCGGTTCACGATGCCGGAATCGTCATCGAGGGTGGTGTTGACCTCCACCACTTCGCCGGCTACCGGGCTGTATAGCTCGGAGACGGCCTTGACCGCTTCGATCTCGCCGAAGGCCTGGTGCGCCTCCAGTTGATCGCCTGGTTTGGGAAGTCTGACGAAGACCACGTCGCCCAGCTCACCCTGGGCGTAGTCGGTAATTCCAATTTTGACGACGGAGGGATCGTCTGTGTGCGCGACGTATTCGTGTTCAGCAGTGTAAACCAGGTCGTCCGGCACGTTGGACACGTGCGCTCTCCAAAGTGGTTGCGGGAGGAGGATAGGCGGAGCGGGGGACGAGGTCAAGCGCGTGCGAGGAGCGTATCCCACACTCTCTTAGCCCTACGCTCGAGCGCCTGGCGGTCGCCGTCGTTGTCGATGATATAGTCACTAGCGGGTCGCTTGAGGGCCGACGAAAGCTGGACCGCCATCAGCCGGTTTATCTGTTCCGCGGTCAGCATTCTCGAGGCCAGCAGACGAGCCCGCCGCGTCGGCTCGCCGGCGTCGACCAGGATCACGGCATCGAACTCGGCTGGGTCCGCAGCTTCGAACAGCAGTGGAATGTCACTGATAACAATCCGATCGCCGCGCCGGCGCGCCTCACGCAACAACGCGAGCCGGCGCCGGTGCACCGCGGGATGGACGATCCGGTTCAGTGCACTCAGCGCCTCAGGCTCGGCCAGAACCTTGGCTCGAAGTTCCTGCCGATTCAGTCCCCCATCGGGAAGGATCACCGTGGGACCGAATCGCTTCGCGATGGCGGCGAGCACCGGCTGTCCCGGGGCCTGGAGCTCGCGGACCAGCTCGTCGGCATCGATGATGGTGGCCCCCCAGCCGCGGAACAACTCCGCCACCGTCGATTTGCCGGCTCCAATGTTTCCGGTGAGGGCGACTGAGAGCATGGTGAAAAGGTCTAGAGTCGAGAGTCGAGAGTCTAGGGCGGTGGGAAACTCTGGGCCTAGACTCTAGACCCTCGACCCTAGACTCTAGACTCCAGACCTCTACATTGGCCTGCTGCAAACCCCACCAATCGAGCTAGACGATGAACTACGGCATGCACCCGGGTTGGATCGAGGTGATCAGCGGTGTGATGTTCAGCGGCAAGAGCGAGGAGCTCATCCGGCGAGTCCGGCGAGCCACCATCGCGCGCCGGAAGGTCCAGGTGTTCAAATCCCACCTCGACAGCCGCTATATGGGTCTGTATAGCGTCTCCAGCCACGATGGGACCGAGCTCGAGGCCAGCCCAGTAGACTCCGCCGCAGAAATTTTTCGGCTGGTACGGCCGGAAACCGAGATCGTCGCCATCGATGAGGCCCAGTTTCTGGACCCGCAGATCGTCGGTGTCGCGACTCAGCTCGCGGGTCGTGGCGTCCGGGTGATCCTGGCAGGCACCGACACTGATTTCCGGGGAGTTCCCTTCGGTTCGATGGGAGAGCTGATGGCGGTGGCCGAGCTGGTAGACAAGCTCCAAGCCATCTGCGTTATCTGCGGCGACCCGGCCTGCCGCAACCAGCGGCTGATCGATGGGAAGCCCGCCCGCTATGATTCCCCCACGATCATGATCGGTGGCCGGGAGAGCTATCAGGCCCGCTGCCGGCATTGCCACCAGGTGCCCCGGAGGGACGAAGATCAGACCGCGCTGCTCTAATGCTCCAGAGATCTGCTAGACCCGGGATTTCTTCACCCCTCTGCTGGGACCACGATCCACCCGGGCCGTCACCTTCCGCCGTCGGATCGTGGTTCCGTTGAGGCCCCGGGCGACCTGCTCCGCCTCGGCGCTCGGGATTTCGATCAGGGAAAAGCTGTCGCGCAGCTCTATGCGGCCGATCTTTTCCCGGTCAACCCGAAGCTCCTTGGTGAGCACCGCCACCAAATCATTGGGCGTGACCCCATCCTTCTTCCCGGCACCCACGTAGATCTTCGCGGTGGGGGTCGATTCGCGGACAGGAGGTGGGGAGACTTTCGGCTCGCTACTCCACAACTCGTACAACGCCGCTGCCACGGTCACCGGGTCGTGCCGCTCGAAGAGCGGTGCCAGTATCGCCACCGACCGGTTCAAGCGCCCAGCCTCGATGGTCTGGACGATGGTGGCTCGCTGAGCACCTTCGACGGCTCTGGCAGCGTCAACCGCTCCCGGAAGCTGAATCGGGCGACGCGGACCGGCGATCGAGGCGACATAGCCCTCGGTGCCGGGTGGAACCAGGAGGACAACCTCTCCCTGCGTCATCATATCCCTAAGCTGCTCAGCTGGGGGCAGGTCGAAGGCAATAATGGTGGAAGCCGAAGGGAGCTCACGCGCGACGAGCTGCACTGCAGGCCCTTCCACCGAAATCGTCCGTGCGATCGCCTCATGATAGCCCCGGTCCACCGTCCAAACGGCGTGAGATGTCGGGTCGAGAAGTTCGACCAAGTCGGCCAGGGCCGAGACTCGACGGCTCCAGGGGACGCTCACAGTACGAACCGGCCCTACCGGAGCCGCTGGCGCTGTCGTTGTCCCGATCGTCAGAGCCTTTCTGGCATACCGTTCGATGATGGGCCCGACGCGGTTCCGATCCGCCGTGTAGATGATGCGCTGTGATTCCTTGGGAAGGTCCTGCATCAGCTGTGTGAGTCCCTCTTCGTCCGGCCAGCTTTCCGGCCACGCCACGAACAGAGTCGTCACCGTTTCCATGGTCAGTGCCGAGCGGGTGACCAGCGCGGACGCTGTATCTGGAGTCGCGACCAGGACGTCGATGGCATCGCTCCGCAGCAACCGCATCGCCCGGGTGGTGCCCCGCGCGACATGGAGGCGGATATTGCTCCCCTCGGCGAGCCGGTGTGCCAGGCCAGCCCACTCCTCCAGCTGGGCAGCCGGAGATAGGAGAAGCATTCGCTTTGCCTCGCCGACTCGACTCAGAGCCCCGGCCACCGCCGGGGTGGCGTAGGCCGGCGCTGGCGGTGTGACGGCGACGAGGTTGTGGCCGCGTGCGGCGGTCGGCGTAGCGTCCCTCGTGGCTGGGTCGTCGGCGCTCCATCCTAGTTGTTCGAGAGCTGTCGCGACGGGTGAGAGCAGGTGAAAATCTTCGAGGGTGGGCAACGGCGGCTCCGCTCTTCAATTCGGGAGGTGACTGGCTCGACCAAGCTAAGTGTGTGGCGGTTGACATCGCCAGGCCGCGGACGAACTTTTCCCCGATCTTCCCGCACGCACCACCCCATCCTGGACGCAGCATGCCCGATCCATTGTCGATCAATGTTCAGCACCTAAAGGCTTCCGAGACGGTTGCCATCAGCAACGAAGCAAAGCGCCGGAAGGCTGCTGGCGAGAACGTGCTCGATTTGGGGGTGGGAGAGCCCGACTTCGACACGCCGGCGCCCGCTGCCCAGGCGGGCATCCAAGCAATCCAGCGCGGCATGACCCGCTACCCACCGAATGTCGGCATTGCGGAGCTGCGACGGGGAATCGCTCAGCAGCTCTCCGCCATGTCAGGCGGCCGGCGGGTGGATCCCGATCAGATCGTGGTGAGCTCCGGATCCAAGCAGTCGATCTTCAACGCCTGTTTCACCCTGTTCGGGCCGAAGGAGCGGGTACTCATCCCGTCGCCGGCATGGGTATCGTATCCCCAGATCGTACATCTGACCCGAGCGGAACCGGTGCTGGTCCCGGGTGACCCCGAGTGGGGGCTCAAGGTGAGCGTCAAGGATCTGGACCGGATGAGTCACAAGCTCACCCGCGGCCTGATCCTCTGCTCTCCGTGTAATCCGACCGGATCCGTCTACACTCAGGCAGAGCTCAGGGCGATCGCCGAATGGGCACACAAGAACGAGATCTGGATCATTTCCGACGAGATCTACCGGCGCATCAACTATGGGCCCGGTCCCGCACCGTCCCTGCTGGACCTTCCCGATGAGCTGCTGGAGCGTACCATCATCGTGTACGGGGCCAGCAAGGCGTACGCGATGACCGGATGGCGCATCGGCGCGGCGCTGGCTCCGCCTCACGTCACCAAGGCGATGGCTGCGCTTCAGTCTCACACCACCACAGGGGCCAACCACCCGGCACAATGGGCCGCGGCGGCGGCATTCACCGACGAGCGGATGGACGCCGAGGTCACCCGGATGGTCGCGGCATTCCGCCGCCGGCGCGACTATCTCGTCGAGCGGTTCCGCACCGAAGCACCGGGGATCGAGTTCGTGGAGCCGCACGGCGCCTTCTACTTCTTCTTCCGGGTAGATGGGATCAGAGAGAGCGATCCGGTTACCGGTCAGAGCTTCTGTGAGCAGCTGATGAAGCAAGAGGGCGTCGCGCTGGTGCCTGGCGCCGCTTTCGCGGACGATCGGTGGGTTCGACTCAGCTATGCTGTCTCGGACTCAGAGCTGGAACAGGGGCTCGACCGAACGCTTCGTCTCATTCGTCGGCTCGCTGCCGCCCGTGCCGCCTGAGGCCGGGCCGATGACCATGGAAGCCAGGATCGAGCCGGTTAGCGGAGCCTTGCCCATCATTAGCTGGCGGTGGGATCCGGAGACGGACATCCTCTCGGGGTCCTTCAAGGGAAACCGTAAGAGCGGCGGACTGACCGGTACCGTCGAGCTCACCGATGCCGAAGGTTCTGTAGCGGTGCTCGATGTCAACAACGGAGTGATCTGCGGTCTCGACGTCGTGGTCTGGCCGGAAGTAACCACCGGGCCTGACCTCCGGGTCCCCGCCAAGCTGACCGATGGCCGGGTCGTGCTGCCCTCGCGGCCATCCCGTCCGGGCGTCGAATCGTTGGAGATCGACACCACGCTGTCGGTGCAGACCAATAGCGCGGAGAGCGTGTTTCACCTGCAGATCGGCCCCAAGCGGCCCGTCGAATGCGTGCGTGCTGCGGAGAATTTTTACGTGGAGGTCGATCAGCAGGGAGGGCTGGCCGGATTTTGGCTCACCAACGTGCCGCCGTTCACCGCATTGGAAGAGGAATAGTCCGGCTCACGCCGCTCGTTCCGCCTCTTCCAGGAACCCCTTGGTCTGCCGGGCTACCAGGGAGGCATAGTACCCGCCGTTGCTAATGAGTTCCGTGTGGCTGCCGACCTCCGCAATCGTTCCGTCCTTGATGACTACTATCCGATCCGCATCGCACACCGTAGAGAGCCGGTGGGCGATGACGAAGGCGGTGCGGCCCTGAAGGAGTGTCTTGAGCGCCTGCTGAATCAACCGCTCCGACTCGCTGTCCAGGGCCGAGGTTGCTTCATCAAGAATGAGGATCGGCGGGTTCTTGAGGAGTGCGCGCGCAATCGCGATGCGCTGCCGCTGCCCTCCGGACAGTCGGGTGCCTCGCTCCCTTACGATAGTGTCGTAGCCGGCCGGCAGGTGCATGATGAAATCGTGTGCGTAGGCCGCCCGGGCCACGGCTTCGATCTCGGCCTGGGTTGCCTGCGGACGTCCATAAGCGATGTTGGCTCGGACGGTATCGTTGAAGAGGTGCGCATCCTGGAAGACGACTCCGATTTGACTCCGGAGTGAGTGCTGCGTCATGTCCCGAATGTTGACCCCGTCGATGGTGATCGCTCCCTCGCTCACGCTGTAGAATCGCTGCAGCAATGTGGCTAGGGTGGTCTTGCCGCTGCCGCTCGGCCCTACCAGTGCGATCGTCTCACCGGGGCGCGCGGTCAAATTGATGGCGCGCAGCACTGCCGAGCCGGGCTGATAGCCAAAGCTGACGTTGCGGAACTCCACCTCTCCCTTCAGATGATTGACCGCTGCCGCGCCCGGCGCATCGCCCACGATGTCGTCGGCATCGAGAATTCCGTAGATAGTGTCCAGCGAGACGCTGACCCGCCGGAACGTCTGATACGCATTCGTAAGGCCTTGTACCGGGCCAAAGAGGCCGCCGATATAGCCGAGAAAAGCGATCAGGGTGCCGACTGTGATCTGGCCTTGGAGCGCCAGGTAGCCGCCCAATGTCAGCGCCACCAGTCGGGACGCCGTGGCGGCGGAGGTGCGGAGTGTACCAGTCCAGTTGTCGGTTCGCACGCCCCGGCGCATGATCTCGTTGCCTTCCCGGACGCCCTGGAGAAATCGCCGCTTCTCCTCCTCCTCCATCATATAGCCCTTCACCGTCATGATTCCGGCGAGCACCTCGTTGAACCGTGAGTAAATCGAGCTCCAGCGCTCCACCAGCCGCCGCTCGCGACGCATCTGTTCCGGGGCCGCTCTGGCACCGATGAGCGCCGGCAGTGGGGTAAAGACGATGACCGCGGCGGCCAGTCTCCACTCCATCCTGAGCATGGCCATCACGGAGAGTGCGAGGTAAAGCAGAGTCGGGAGGAGATTGAAGGCAACATCGCTGAAGGCACCCACGTAGCCGCTGATCCCCTGGTTCACTCGATTCATCGTTCCACCAACGCCCTCGCGCTGGTGAAAGGAGATCGGTAGGGAATTCAGCTTGCTCACCAGCTGCTCGCGGAGGGTGTATTCCACGCCCAACCGCACATCCCAGCTCAGAATACCCAACCAGGCCTGCAGCCCAGCCCGGGTGAGCTCCAGCAACACGAGTCCGCCCATGATGAAAGCGAGCGTCCGTACCCCGGTCCGGAGGCCCAGTTGGTCGAACAGATACTTCATGACCAGCGGATCTATCGCACTGAGTGCGGCCAAAATGAGGGCGAGCCCGATGACCCCACAGAGGGGCCGGCGGTAGGGGCGGACGAACTGAAGCGACCGCCTGGCAAGCTGAAAACCGTTGCGTGGCATCAGGGTAGGGAAGGAGTCGAGACCCCTGCAAGGCAAGTTCAGTGCCCTGCATCAGATCTAGATCTATCGTGGCGTAGTACCGCGCTTTTCCGGTGGGAGAGAGGCGTATACTACTAGACCAGCCTGGAATGATTTGGACGAGTTGTTGTTCATCAACGACTTAGCGGGGACTTACCCCGCTCCGGCGGGCGCTGGTCCGGGCCCCCTTCAGCTGTGACCGAGGGCGAGGGGCAAGGACGCCGAGATTCTGCGACGCGGATTCCCCGCAGGACCGGCATCCTGCATTGCGGTCCACCAGTTGGGAACGGTCGATGCGCCACGCACCAAGCGTGGGCGGTACTGCCTAGTTAACGCGCAATCCTGAGATTGGTGTTCGGAACCGGTTGGGCCGGGCTACTCTCGGAGCTTGGCGCCGGCTTCCCCCCGAGAGTGGACCGCGAGCTTGGAAAGGATCCGCTGAGTATGATGCCGGGCGGTGTGACCACTGATGCGAAGCTTTTCTGCAATGGCGGCATTGGATTTACCTAGAGCCAGAAGCTTTGCCACCTCGAGCTCGCGTCGGGTGAGGCCATATCGCTCACACAGGTCGTCCGTCCAGGTCTTACGGACTCCATTGCCTTTCGTCCCGCTTGTCTGGGCGCGGAGCTGAACTCGTAGCTCGCGCATCTGATCGAGGGAGCCGCGAAGCTGGTCAACCAGGTGCCGGCTGTCCTGGCGGAGGGCCGAGAACGCGGAGAACAGATGGAATAGTCGGTTTGTATAGTCAGGACCCCATGCTGAGGAGCCGTACGGGGGGCGGGAACCACTGGGGGTAGGCACTGTTACCTCACCTGCTGTGTTGAAAACGGCGACATCCCCGCCATCTTTGGCGGTCTCGTTGATTCTGCCCATAGCTAATTGTAACCCGCTATCGCTGCCGGTACAGCACTCCTCGTCAGCCTGGTCGATCATGAACCTGGATTTCATTCGCAGGTCCTTAGGTGGAAAGGGCCTCACCCCGGCCTTTGCAGTCCCGGAATCCGTTGGCGGACGGATGGAGGAGGCTTCGATTTCCCTCGCGCAACTGGTTGAGGGATCCGCCCTCAGCGCGATCCCGGTTGCTTCCAGAGTGCCGTGGCCGGACCCCGTTGCCTATTTGGATGGGATCCAGCGGTCCGAGCTGGTCGGCTATCTGGGATCTTCCCCCCTTCTCATCGGGGAGATCTCCGCTGCTGTTCGGGAGCGGCGGAACCGTCGGCTCCGTACCGTGCTCGAGGAGCGCCGCCGCCTGGCGCTGGCCCGACCCTCAGTGCTCGCTGCGGCCGGTGAGGCGCTGGGGCAAGTGGAGCGGGTGGCTTTGCCGGATGAGGAACCGCCCCATCCCATTCGAGACTTGCTTAACGCCGCTCGAGCCCTGGACCGAGCTCGCGGGGCACTCGAGATCAGGCTCGGCGACCGCTATCGAGCCCGTTCCGTCTGCTGGCTGGTCGTCGACGGAGTTCTCTCGGAGAGTCCGCGCTGGGCAACCGACACCCGGATGGTCGCGATCTCGAGAAGTCACTCAATCCTGCCGTTCGATGGCCGGGAGCTCGAGCGGTACCTTCGATTACCAGCGGAGCACCGTTCGTCCATTTATGCCCCCGCGACTCGAAGCCTGGCGCCGGTACGCTCGTGGGGACTTAGACTCTGGCCTTGGGAGGGGCAGGATCTACTTCATGGGCTGGTTCGAGTGGAGGTGGCTCCCGAGAACGGTGTTCCCGAGACCGCAGATCTTATCTCGCGGTGGATCCTGGCCGACCGTGCCCCGATCAGCGCGCCGGATCGTCGGTGGGACCGCGTGCTCTATGGTATCCACAGCGTCGAGGAATATCTGAAATCAAGGCATATTTGACTCATGACGTCTATACCTCCAGTCGGTCGGGTGGTGGCCACCGAGATCAAGCCCTCCACGCCGCACCAATTTCACTTTTGGACAGCGCAGGATTCCCCTATCGGTATCGGGGCCATCGTGCGGGTGGCCGAGGGTGGTCGAGTTGTCTACGGGGTCGTCACCGACGGGTTCGCTTATTCTGATCTGGTGTCGCCGATGCATGCCGTGATCGCGGCCGATTGCGATCCGGTCGCGGCCGGTGCAGAGCCGACGGCCCGCGCCGAGATTCGTCTCTATTCCGCGGCAGTACTGAGACAGGTGCCCGAAGAACCGCTTCAGCCGGTGCCGTTAGGCCCGGTGTGGCTGGCGACGGATGCCGATGTCGCCTTGGCGCTTCGGATGGATGCCTACACCGGGCATGACCGAGCGACCGGAATCCCGGTCGGTCTGTACGCTGCTGGTGGCCTCGAGTCCCCGGTCTATCTCGACTGCGATTTCCTGCTGGGTCCCGAAGCTGCTCACCTCAACATCACCGGAGTATCCGGACTCGCCACCAAGACCAGCGCCGTCGAATTCCTCCTCGGCAGCATCTTTCAGACGTTTCCCGCCCACAAAGGGTCGGTCGCGGCGCTCTGCTTCAACGTGAAGGGCCCGGACCTCTGTTTTCTGGATCAGCCGGCCACACTAAGCGACGAGGACCGCCGCCAATACCGACGCCTGGGTCTAATCCCAGAACCGTTCCGGAAGGTACGGTATTATGCCCCGCTCAAGCCGGATGGCGTCAATCTCAATACCCTCCGGACCCACGAGGCTCTTGCGGCAAACACCGAGCCTCTGGTCTGGGGCCTTCGAGAGGTATTGGACTACGCGGAAGTGGTGCTCAACCGGGATGACATCGATGCCAAGGCCGATGCCTTCATCGACTTTCTGGCGGAGCGGGTAGTGGGCCGTGAATATCAGGATGAGTTGTTACGGGGGAAGCCGTTCCTGGTGCAGAGCTTCGCCGACTTGGAAGAGTTCTTCCGGCGCATCTTCGACTTCATGGAGACCATGGGGAGGGGTGCCGAAGTCTGGAAGACGCATCACGTCGCCACCATTCGCAAAGTCCGGAACCGGCTCAGCAACATCAGCACGCGATCCAAGGGCCTGGTCACTGACGATGGGGTGGCCAACGATCTCCCGTGGGGCCGGTTCGAGGACCGGAGCGTGCATGTGCTGGACGTCGCGGGCCTCGATCCTCTCGCGCAAGACCTGGTCTTCGCGCGGGTGGTTTCCAAACTCCGGGAGCATCTGGAACGGCGTGATCTCGGCGTGGATCACGTCGTGGTGTTCGTGGATGAGCTCAACAAGTACGCGCCGGTTGACGGTCCCGATACTTACGTCCGGAAAATGCTCCTCGACCTCTCCGAGCGCGGCCGGTACCTGGGATTGGTTCTCTTCTCCGCCCAGCAGTTCCGGTCTCAGGTGCAGCGCCGGGTCGTTGGGAACGCCGGCACTGGTATTTACGGGCGCATGGACACTGATGAGCTCGCTACGCCTGGCTATGCCACGATCTCTCCCGCGACCAAGATCAAGCTGGCCACTCTCCCGAAGGGTGAGCTCATGCTTCGCCATCCCCACTTCACCCAACCGATCTTTGTGAAGTTCCCTCGTCCGGCGGTGCTGAATAGTCGGGAGGGGATCGAGCGGTTCCCTCCTGCTCCCGAGCTGCCCTTTGCCGATGCGGTGGCGCGTCAGATGCGCCAGCTTGATCGCCGGGTGTCCTCCGACCTGATCCGCGCGCTGGTTGAAGGTCGCCGGGAGGAGGACGTCCGTCGTGCCCTCGCCGCCACTCGCAGGGAGCGGCCTGCCGATGTCGGGGCCTACTTCTCGGCCTGCCTGGGGCGTCGAGTCGGTGGGGAGGTGCTCTCTCCCCGCCGCGGCGTTCCGGCGCTCAAACGGGCTGACGACTCCTACGGGGACTAAGCCAGTCGTCTTCTCGCACCCGCTCCTCCTCGAAAATCTGCCGCCAACCGGCCGCAATACCTTGGCGATCGCGCCTATCAGCCAGACCAGCGCGTACGCGATCAGGGCGCTGATCAGCCCGACCAGTGCCGCCATCGGCGTCAGGAGGAGAAGCCGGGTGTCGACGCTGAAATCTCCCAGGCGGGAGGAAGAAGAATGGGAGCCCATGTAAATACCATAGGAACATCCCTGCCTGGAGACAAGGCGCGGCGTTCCCATGACGGCGTAACTGCTTGATCTTTCGTTTGTTTCGTTTCATTCTCCACCGGTGAAACTCGCCCACATCGCCGATCCTCATCTCGGCATCCGGCAGTATCATCGTCAGACACCGGTCGGTATCAATCAACGGGAAGCTGATATCGCGGGTGCCTTCCGGTCGGCCGTCGACGGGGTCATCGCGGCAGCTCCGGAGGCGGTGATCATTGCCGGTGACCTATTTCATTCCGTGCGTCCCACCAATGCCGCGATCGTCTTTGCCTTCCGGCAATTGCAGCGCCTGCGTGACGCGCTACCCGCCGCGCCAATCGTTCTGATCGCGGGAAATCACGATACTCCACGCTCGACCGAGACCGGATCCATCCTCCGGCTGTTCGAGGAGCTGGGGGTGGATGTTGCCACCGAGGAGCCTCGCCGGCTGGTGTACCCCCAGCTCGATCTCAGCGTCCTGGCCGTGCCCAGTCAGGCGGCCCTCGGCCCCCAACGATTCTCCTTCGAGCCGGACGGCGCTGAGGGTCGTCAGGTCCTCGTTCTGCACGCCGAAGTGGAGGGGGAATATCCGTTCGATCGAAGTGCCGCTGACTATGGCGGACCGGTGGTGCACCGGAACGAGCTTCATTTGGAAAGATGGACCTACGTGGCGCTCGGGCACTACCACACACAGCATGAGGTTGCCGCCAACGCCTGGTATGCTGGTTCGCTCGAATACGTGGGCCCGAACCTGTGGGGCGAATGGGTCGACGAAAAACAACACGGCGGGCACGGCAAGGGATGGCTGCTGATCGACCTGGAGAGTGGCCGCGTGACGCGGAAGCGGGTCCCGTCTGCGCGGGATGTCTACGACCTTGATCCGATCCTGGCTGAAGGATTGTCGGCGGCCGCGCTGGACGAGCAGATCAAGGCGCGCGTGGAGGCGGTGCCGGGAGGCATCGCCGACAAGATCGTACGTCTACGTGTGTTCGGAGTGCAACGACATGTCGCCCGCGAGCTCAATCACACCGCTGTCCGTACATACAAAGCCGCGGCACTGCATTTCCATCTCGACCTTCGCCGTCCTGAAACTCACCATCTCGTGGGAACCGGCTCTCCCGGACGACGGCAGACACTTCCGGAGCTGGTGTCCTCGTACCTTGCGGCCCGCCCGCTTCCCGCCGAGCTGGACCGAGAGGCTTTCGTCCAGCTGGGGCGGGACCTGATGGACTCGGTGGAACGCGACCTGGCGGGGGGCTGATGCAACTCAACCGCATCCGCCTGCTGAACTTTCGGCAACACGAGCATACCGAGATCGAGTTCGGGGCCGGGCTCACGGGCATTGTGGGTCCCAACGGGGCGGGGAAGACCACGATCCTCGAGGCAATAGCCTGGGCGATGTACGGTATGCCTGCCGCTCGGGGCAATCGGGATACTCTTCGGCGTCGGGGCGCCGGTCCGCGCGCCCGGGTAGAAGTCGAAGTCGACTTCACGCTGGGCGCCCACCAGTATCGAATCCTTCGATCCCTCAACCAAGCCGAGCTGTATCAGGATGGGGATCCGGCACCGGTGGCGTTCAGCATCGGTGCTGTGACGGAGCGAGTAACCCGGCTCCTGGGTATGACCCGGGAAGAGTTCTTCAATACCTACTTCACCGGCCAGAAAGATCTCGCGGTGATGGCCGCGATGAGCGCCCCTGAACGCGCCCAGTTTCTATCGCGGGTGCTGGGGTATGAGCGCCTGCGTGCCGCGCAGGATCGTCTGAGGGAAAAGCGCTCCACTTTGCGCGCGCGAGTTGATGCGCTGCGGGCGGGGCTGCCCGATCTGGCGGAGCTCGAAGAGGCGGAGAAGCGGGCGGGTCAGCGCCTCGAGCTGGCGCAGGCGACCGAAGCCTCAGCGAGCGTTGCTAGTGAAGCGGCTGAAAGACGCCTGGCGGAAATCCGCCCTCGTTGGGAGCAGTTGCAGCAGTTACGGGAAACTGCACTGGCGCTGGAGGCGGAGCTGCGGGTGGCAGAGCATCAAGCGACCGCCGCCGCTCATCGGACCGCACAGCTCGAGCAAGAGTCGGTCGAACTGCGTACCGCCCGGCGCCAGCTCGACAAACTGGGACGGGAGTTGAGTTCACTCCCTACCCTTCGGGAAGAGATGAAGGTGCTCGAGAGTCAGGCCCAGTCCGAGGCCACCCGCCGCGGGTACCAGGCCCAGCTCACCGAGGTCGAGACCCACCTCTCCTCGATCGCAGATCGAGTCGCGCGAATCCCGCCCGGCAAGGTGATCGAAAACGCCACGCAGTCGGTTGATGCCTTGCGAGCAGCACTCACCGCGATGACCCTCGAATCCGAGGAGCAGAGGACCAGCTGGGTCCGCGACGCTCAGGATGCCAAGACCAAGCGTCAAGCTCTGCTCGATCAATACCAGGAGTTGAAGGAGCAGCGGCAGCGGATCGTCAAGGCCGGTGCCGATGGGGTCTGCCCGACCTGTGCCCGCCCGCTGGGAGCGGAGTTCGCCAAAGTACTGGAGCTGCTGGATCGTCAGGTGGAGGAGGTTCGGTCGAACGGAAACTTCTACAAGCAGCGAATCGAGCAGCTGGAGCAGGAGCCCGCCGCTCTTATTGAAGCAGAACGCCGCCGACTCCAGTTGGAGCAGGAGCTGGCGACCGCCATCGCCGAGTTCGGCCGGTTACGGGCCCAAGTCCAGGAGAGCGCGCCGCTGCACGAAGAGCATAATCGGTTGTTGCTCCGAGTCGGCGAGCTTCAAGGCGCCCTGGGCGAAGTGGCCGGCACTTATGATCATGCGCGCCACCAAGCCGTGCTCCGTCAGACCCGAGCGCTTGAGCCCTTGGCGCTACAGGCAGAGCGCCTCGGCGCCGTGGTCGAGCGCAGCGAGGAGGTCGCGGCGGAATTGGACGTCGCCCGTGATGCCCAGCGCGAGATTGCCGCCCGAAAGAGTGAGATCTGTGCCCGCATCGCTGGGCTGGAATACAGCGAAGCGGCATTTCGAGAGTTCCGCGAGGCCGAGATCCGGGCAGAACGTGAACGACGCGAGGCCGAGCTGGCTCTGGTACGTGCCCGCGCGGAAAGCTCGGCCGCGAAAGAAGCGGTCAATGAAGTGGCCCGGCGCCTAACCGAGCGAGCCGAACGGGAGCGCGCGGCTCAGGAAGCCGCCGCCCAATTGGCCCTGCACCACGAGCTCGACCGGGCGCTGACCGACCTCCGTACCGAGCTCAACTCCACGCTGCGCCCGGATTTGTCGGACCTGGCGTCGGGTTTCCTGCGGGACCTGACCAACGGCCGGTATACCGAACTAGAGCTCGACGAAGACTATGCGGCAACGCTGCTCGATGATGGCGATCCCAAGTCGGTGATTTCGGGAGGTGAAGAAGACATCGCGAACCTCGCCCTGCGCCTTGCGATCAGCCAGATGATCGCCGAGCGCGCCGGCCAGCCGCTGTCCCTGTTGATCCTGGACGAGATCTTCGGCTCACTCGACGAAGACCGCCGTACCGCGGTGGTGGATCTCCTCCGCAGCCTGGCGGATCGTTTCCCGCAGGTCATTCTGATTACCCATATCGACTCGGTTCGAGAGGGTTTCGATCGCGTAGTCCGGGTGGGGTATGACGTGGCGAGTGGTGTTGCCACGGTGCGCGATGAGCCGCAAGGGGCCCATGATGTGGCGGCCTGACCGGAGCGTTCGGGGACCTGACCGACCAACCCTGCGCGATATCGAGGCGCTGAACCGCGTCTTCGCCGACGCCTTTACCGACCGCTACAGCCGCGACGGACTGGTCGGCGTTCGGGTTCCTCAGCTCAATAACCTGGTTTGGAGGTACGCGCTGGAGGATGCGGGCGATGGCTCCATGGTCTGGCGTGACGCGGAAGGCCACATGGTAGCATTCAACATGGTTCACCGCTCGGGAACGGAAGGCTGGATGGGTCCCCTGGCAGTGCGGCCCGACCGTCAGGGCGAAGGGTTGGGATCGGCAATGGTGCGCACCGGAATCGAATGGCTGCGGAGTCAGGGAGCCAGCACCATCGGGCTGGAGACCATGCCCCGTACGGTGGACAATATCGGGTTTTATAGCCGGATCGGACTGATTCCCAGCCATCTCACGGTCACCCTGGTGCATGACGTGCCGCGTCGTCCCGCGGGTGTCCCCGAGCTGCTCTCAATGGCGGGCTCCTGGAGGCAATCCATCGAGGAGTGCCGCCGGCTATCCGACCAGGTGCTTCCCGGCGTGGATTTCACTCGCGAGCTGGCCCTCACCCGTGAGCTCCGAATCGGCGACACCACCCTGGTGCGCGATGGCGGTACACTGACGGGGTTCGCCCTGTGGCACTCGACGCCACTCGCGGCGGGAAGGCCCAAAGACGAGCTTCGGGTGCTCAAACTGGTTGCGTCCGGCCCCACCGCCTTTGACCGCCTGCTGCAAGCCCTCCAGCTCTCAGCCGCGGGAGAACGGGTCCATCGCGTGGCGATCCGCTGCCAGACTGAATTCCGCGGCGCTTACCTTCGGCTGATCGAGCTGGGATATCGGGTCCACTGGACCGACTTGAGAATGCTCCTCGAGGGCTATCCTCAGCGAATTCCTTCGGAAGGAATTTTGATGTCCAACTGGGAGATTTGAGCCAACTGCGTAGCGGTCTTACTCTGCCGGAGTGATCTGACCTCGCACCGTTGCGAGGAGGTCGTGATCTCTGAAAGGCTTGGGGAGAAAGACCAGATGGGGTGAGACCAGTCTGAGATCCATCAGCTGCGCGGTAAATCCCGACATAAAGACAATTGGAAGGCTCGGGTAGCGCCGGGCCAGCGCCGCGGCCAGCTGCCGCCCGTCCATGACCGGCATCCGCAGATCGGTGAGCACCAACGATACCTTCGGGGTAACGTTGTCCTCCAGTAGCTGGAGTGCGGTTGCCCCATTCGGCGCGTCGATGACGTGATAGCCGTGGCCCTCGAGCAGTCGTCGGATGGCAGCCCGGAGCGTATCCTCATCGTCGACGACGAGCACCGTCGGCGTGGCAGCGGACTGCTCAGCCACCGAGGTGCAGGTCACCAGCACTCGGATCGCCAACTGCACTTGACGCTTCGGCGCGGGGGCGACTCAGGCTTAGGTGGCTGCTGCTCCCTGCGAGCACGTTCTGGTACACCGACAATGTTTTGGCGACCAGGCGATCCAGAGTAAAGTGCTGTTCGTAACGCCGCCGGCCATTCGCCCCCAGCTCGACCCGGAGGTCCGGCGACGCGAGTAGCCGTTCGATCCTGTTCCGCAACGCTTCCGCGTCCCCCTGGGGGACGACATAGCCGGTTTTGCCGTCCTCGACTGCCTCCGCAACTCCGCCCACTCCCGACGCCACCACCGGGAGCCCTGCCCGCATCGCTTCGAGGATACTGAGAGGGAATCCCTCCCAGTTGCTTACCAGCACGCTGATCTGGGACTGCGAGAGTATCCGATCCACATCTCGTCGCTGACCCAGGAAGTGCACTCGTTCCCGAATGCCCAACGAGCTCGCCAGGGTTTCCATCGCCGGCCTCAGAGGACCGTCCCCCACCAGGTCGAGATCCCAGGAGTGCCTCAACAATCCACCTAATGCCCGCAGCAACGTCGCGTGGTCCTTTTGTGGCTCGAACCGGGCGACCATCACCAGGCGAGCCGGGGACCTGCCCGGGTCTGCGCGGAGCTCCGGGGAAACATCCGGCATTCCGTTATGGACCGTGACGACGCGGTTCTCCGAAACCAGCCGTGCATCCACTCCGAAACGCCGGTCGAACTCCGACACGGTGATGACCTTGCTGGCCAGCGGCCCGATCGTGCGCTCCAGCCGACGGGAGACCGCCGCCTGGAGAGGAGGGGTCCCCGGAGCGCAGGCCCATCCATGAACGGTGACGACTAGTGGGACTCGGAGCAGGCGCGCGGCCAAGCGGCCGAGAATGCCAACTTTGGCACCGTGGGCGGTTACCAGGTCGGGACGTAAATCCTTCAGAGCGTTGACGACCTCCCAGAATGCACGGAGGTCTTGGTAGGGTCGAATCGGATTCACCAGGTGGCGCAAGATGACCACCGGTATTCCATGAGCCCGAAGGTCATCGACGAAGGGACCGCTGCCACTGAGGAGGACCGTCGGCGAATGCCCTTCCCGGCGGACCGCGGCAGCCAGATCCCGCACATGGATCTGGGCACCTCCGATCGGGTCCGCCCGAGTCACCAGGAAGGCGATGTTCATTCCAGCGGACTCCGCTCGATGTGGATCCAGCGCATCTGGCTCGGATTTGGATGCCAGAAAACCGGCGCCGAAGTATACCTCGGAAGCTTACCTCGGCAAACGTGGCGCCAGCGAGTGAAAAGGGCTGCAGTGCGGTTGTTCTGTTATGCTCCAATGTTCAAGAACTAGTCAACCTTTTGTTACAATGCATTTTCATGAACATCGCCATCTACTTATGTTAGTGGAAGTTAGAAAATACAGCTCAAGTATATCAATATCCAACCGTATAGGTTCTGCTCATTGAACATCGGCCGGTAAATACCTAGAGTATCTGTAGCCCAAGGGTGGCGGTGGATCGAGGGGAACGGTTGGGACTTCATGCAAGGAGAGCGATGAAAGGGTAGGCCGATGACGTACACTTTCAAGCTTGCGCGGAGACTGGCCGTCTCACGAGGTTTGTGCATGCTGCCGGTCTTGCTTGTCCTTGCGGCGTGCAGTGGCGACAACACCACCGCCCCGGAAGGAACTCCCGCAGAAACCACAGCAGAACCACAACCCAGTCGCGATCTTACCCCAGTGATGCTGCTGGTCAGTCCCGGCAACCTCACGATCGAGACCAACCAGTTGATTCAGTTCCGCGCACACGGGCGTACCGACGCCGGTGACAGCGTCGGTGCAGCCGTCACGTGGAGAGCCTCCGGCGGGACGATCCTCCCGGATGGCCGATTCTCCGCTGCTGCCATCGGCACTTTCACCGTCATAGCGAGAAGTCGCGTCCGTGGAGACCAGCACGAAGAAACCACTCTCGTCCATGTTGTCCGGCGGCAGGCAAAGCTTGCCTCCATTAAAGTGACGCCCAGCAGCGTTTCGCTCACCCCGGGCCTGACCCAGACCTTCACGGCCATCGGCCGTTTAAAGGGCGGCAGTACAGTTCCGATTGGAGTGACCTGGAGCTCGACTGGTGGCTCGATCGATCCTGACGGCACCTACCTGGCTGGCGATACCGCCGGCACCTATCGCGTGGTGGCCACCAACACTGCTGGCACCTTATCCGACACCGCGACGGTGACCATCAGTGCTCCTCCTTCGCCGCCGCCGCCACCGCCACCGCCACCGCCGGACTCAACACCTCCGCTGGACTCAACACCTACGCCCGACCCAACACCTACGCCGGCTCCGGTTGTCGAGCGGGTGACCCTGCTCCCCGCGAGCGTCACCCTCGCGCCGTCAGTCAGCAAACAGTTCTCCGCCTATGGACGCACCACGACCGGCGACAGCGTTTCAATTCCGGTGACCTTCACGGCGACTGGTGGCACCATCACGGCCAGTGGGCTCTTTACGGCCGGCTCGAGCTACGGAACGTTCCGCGTCGTCGCCAAATCGGGAACCTTGGCGGATACCTCGGCGGTAACCGTCACCGTGCCGCTGGGAAGCAGCACTCCGACCGGTATTCCGTTTGGGCCGTTCGGCGCCTGGAATGGGCTGACCTTCAATGCAAATACCGAGGTATTCACCCTCACCCATCAGGGATATACCCCGGATAACATTGTTGATCGCATCTCCGTCGCCCGGGCGCGCGGCGTGAAGCAGTTGCCCGCCATGACTGGAGGCGCCAGGGCGAACTATCTGACCAACGGTGTCTTCGACATGGCCAAGTGGAAGGCCAGAATGGATCAGTACAACACTCCGGCCATCAAGGCAGCAGTGGCGGCCGCTGTTGCGGATGGGACCCTCATCGGCAACTCGGTAATGGACGAGCCGGGCAACACCGGTATTAACGAAGCCAACGAAGCGAACTCCTGGGGTCCCGCGGGGACGATGACCAAGGCCCGGGTCGACTCCATGTGCGGCTACGTCAAGGCGATCTTCCCCACGCT
>JBKPAO010000120.1:0-2969 GCA_046726475.1 Gemmatimonadota bacterium
GGGTTTTCAATCCCCGTATAGACCTCGCCGACCGGCGGCTTCACTCCCTCCATTACCTGCTTGAAATGGAAGATCATCGCTTCCATGTCACTCATCGCCCGAGTCTTCGACGGGAGGATAACACGGGGATCGGATACGTTAATGGGCGCACCCTTCAGCCGCTCCAACCGATCGAGCGCCTGCTCCAGAATGCGGTTGGACTGCCACATCTCCTCCATTCGGATGCGGTAGCGGTCGTAGATGTCGCCGTGCTCGCCGATCGGGACGTCAAACTCGTACGTCTCGTAGTCCAGATACGGGCGATCCTTCCGGACATCGTAGTCCACTCCGCTGGCGCGCAGCATCGGCCCCGACAACGACAGATTGATCGCCTCATCCGCCGTCAGGGCACCCACTCCCTGGGTGCGGCCGATCCAGATCGCGTTCCGAGTGAACATGGTGTCCACCTCGGACAGCGTCTTGGGAAAGGTCCGGGTAAACTCTCGTAGCCCCGCCTCCCAGCCATCGGGAATGTCGGCCATGAGCCCACCGACACGAGTAAGGCTGGTGGTGAGCCGAGCCCCGGTCCACGCCTCTTGCAGGTTGTAAATCCGCTCCCGCTCCTGGAACGACCAGAGGAATGGCGTGAAGGCGCCGAGATCGATCCCGGTCGTCCCCAGCCAGACCAAATGGGAGATGATCCGGCTCATCTCGCACGCGATAACCCGCAGCACCTTGCACCGCTCAGTCAGCTCCAGACCCATCAGCTGCTCGACCGCGAGCGCGAGGCAGACATTGTTCGCCATGGGCGACAGGTAGTCGGTGCGGTCGGTGAGCGGGATGATCTGATTGTAGTGCCGGTACTCCCCCAACTTCTCGAAGCCGGAATGCAGATAGCCGACGTGCGGAATACAGCGGCGTACTGTCTCACCCTCGAGCTCCAGAACCAGACGGAGCACGCCGTGGGTGGCCGGGTGCTGGGGTCCGATGTTGACCAGCATGTGCTCGGCGCCAAGATCTTCGCGGTACTCCCCTTCGCCGTTGCCCGCCACACCAAGCGGAACCCGGGTCGGATGTCCGGCGGCATCGACCCCGGGTGTCGCCAGCGCCATCTCCACCGTACGCAGCGTCATTTCAGAAAGCCTCGCTCACCTTTTGCCAAGCGCTCCTGCATCTCCTTCGGTAGCTCGCCATAGGTATCCGCGATCGACAGCTCTTCCAGCGAATAGTGGGCTTCGGGATTGGCGGCCAGGGCCTGGCGAGTCTGCTCCGCCCGGCTGAAGTGACCCCGCAGAGGAAAGTCCTTCCGAAGGGGGTAACCTTCCGCATAGGTCTCCCACATGAGGATTCGCCGAAGGTCGGGATGGCCCAGGAAGGTGACGCCGAACATGTCGTAGACCTCTCGCTCCAACCAATCCGCCCCGCGCCACAGGTCGTACACCGAGCGGACCTCGAGCGGCAGGCGCTTGTCGAGTGCGACCTTCACCCGGAGATCGGCACGGCGGCCGAGCGAACGGAGCTGATACACTACTTCGAGCGGCCGTTCGGGATCGCGGTAGTCGACCGCCGTGACGTCCGTGAGATAGTTGAACTCCTGGCCCGGTGTATCCTTGAGCCAGGCGAGTACATCGTGGGACTGCTCAGTCCCAACTAGGACAACCGTCTGACCGGAGGAGACGAAGTGCCGCTCGATGGCCGGACCGAACTGCGAGCGCAGCGCGGCGATGGAGGGAGAGCCGTTTCCCATCACGATGAACGGGTCTGTTGCACCGAATTTCCGAACGGCTCGCTGAGCTCGTCGATTCGCTCAGGTGGAAGGAACAGCCCGGAGGGCCCTACCAGCTTCTCCACCCGAAGCTGATCGTCCGCGATGGTCTCACCCTTGATCTTTTTCTGCAGCAGCATGATGCCGTACATGAGCCCTTCCGGACGGGGCGGACAGCCGGGGACATAGACATCGACCGGAATGATCGTGTCGATCCCCTGCACCATGGAGTAGTTGTCGAAGATGCCGCCGGTCGATGCGCAGGCACCCATGGAAATCGACCACTTGGGCTGCGGCATCTGGTCCCATATTCTGCGGATGACCGGCGCAAGCTTGAAGGGCAACCGACCGGCGCAGATCAGCACGTCGGCCTGACGCGGCGAGAAGCTCTGTCGCTCCATTCCGAAGCGAGCGATATCGAAGCGACTCGCGGCCGTCGCCATGTACTCGATAGCGCAGCAGGCCGTGCCGAAGGGCATCGGCCAGAGGGAATTCGCCCGGGCCCAGTTGGTGAGGAAATCGAGCCGGGTCGTGACCCAGTTCGGTGAGATCGTCGAGACGGTGGTCACCTCGTCGGCCCGGTTCTCGGTCGCGGGATTATTCAATCCCATTGCAGTGCTCCCCGCTTCCATATATAGACGTACCCCACCGCGAGGATGAGGATAAAGACGAACATCTCGATGATGAGAAGACCTGCCATCGAGTTGAGTTGCCGGAACGCGACAGCCCATGGGATCATGAAGACGGTTTCAATGTCGAACACGATGAACAGCATCGCCACCAGGTAGAACTTGATCGAAAACCGCTCCCGCGCGTCCCCGAGGACGGGCATACCCGATTCGTAGGGCGCGATTTTGGTGGGGGTGCGTCGGTAGGTCGAAAAGATATGGGAGACGCCCAGCATCAGGATCGCGTTAGCGACAACGAACACGATCAGGAGGAGAATCGGAACGTAGGGCTGGAGCATGAGCGTCAACATCTCGCTTTAGTGAAATTTTTCACTTGGCGAGTGAAATTAACTGCGTTCGGGAGCCGATTCAACCGCTTCCCTAATGGCAGTGGGTGGGCACCCGAGATGAACTCAAAAGACGCGGGCTCTGCGATTTTGGGCTATGATTCAGCCGGACCGATTCCGCACCGTCACACCCAGGTTCAGCCTGCCGATTTGGGAGCTCAAGAATGCCGCCAGGATTGTCGTTGGGACGCCACCTGCTACTGACGTCGG
>JBKPAO010000121.1:0-13953 GCA_046726475.1 Gemmatimonadota bacterium
GTAGCCGTAGATACCGGTGCTGATCGCCGGGAACGCGACACTGCGAAGCCCGTGTTCGGCCGCCACCTGCATCGCCGACTTGTAGGCTGAGGCCAGGAGCTCCGCTTCACCACTGCCTCCTCCGCGCCACACCGGACCTACGGCGTGGATGACGAACCTCGCCGGCAGTCCGTAGCCGGAAGTGATGCGCGCTTCACCGGTAGGACACCCGCCGATCACTGCGCACGCGCGTGCGAGTTCGGGGCCGGCCGCTCGATGAATCGCGCCACACACTCCCCCACCTGGCGCAAGGGATTCATTTGCCGCGTTGACGATCGCGTCGGTATCGAGGGTGGTGATATCGACGACCTGGGCACTTACCTGCATACCATTCCGCGAGGAGCGTTGCCGATCAGGTGACACGTCACAGGGAGGCCAGCCACATCACCAAAGCGGCGATCACCGCGATCGCCACTGCCGCCACGAGCCCGACTGCGACTCCTGCCCACCCCACACTACCGGCGCCATACCCCCGGTCACCGGGATCAGCCCGGCCCAGAGCGAGAGCGGCTTACCAGCCCACGAACGCCGACCGAGTAGCGCGCCGGTCGCGACGAGACCAGCCGCAGCGTACCCGAACTGAGTGGCGGTGGCGGCTCGTCAGCCGGCTCCTCCGACGGCGCGCGTCCAGTCGGTCCACGACACCGCCTCCAGGTCCGGCCGCGGAGGGCTCGGGATCGGCGCCAGCAGCTCCAGCACGTGGCCGTCGGGATCATCGAAGTAGATCGACGCAGCGGGGATGAAGCCGAACACCGAGGGAGTGGTGGTGCACCGCTGGAAGAAGTCGCGGAGCTCGACACCCCTCCGCTCGAGCTCCGCCACCTTCGCCGGCAACTCGTCCAGCCCGACCTCGAACGCGAAGTGCTGGGTGCGGGCGGTTTCGCCCGGCCGCTCCCACAGGCCGAGCATGGCATGACCGCGGCCGCCGACCAGAGCAAGGCGAAGCGGCGGGCACCGCGAGTATGCGCGTCACCGCTCGCTCCGTCCACCTGACGCCGAATGGCCAGCTCCAGCCCGAGCACCGCGGTGTAGAATTCCACTGAGCGGTCGAGGTCGCTGACGTCAAGATGGGTCTCGAACAGGCCGAGCGGCAACCTCACTTCCTCGAAAGTGGGACTCAGGACCTCATCCGTCGAACGGCAGCGTAATCGTCTGCCCGGCTCGAGCAGCCGCACCAGTCCGCCAAGCCGGCAGTGGCGAACGCCGCCTCCACATCGACCCGCGACTCGGAGTAGTGCTGCCATCCCCAATGTGCAGCGGCAGAATCAGCGGATGCGCCTGACCCGTGGTCCACAGGGCGGGTTGCCTCGGCTCTAGCGATCCGGGCCCAATCGGCGCGCTTCCGCTCCCTGCGCCAGCACCCGTTCGGCGAAGTCCAGCCGCTCCTGCACCTCGCTCAGCTGGAGCTTGAGGTCGCTCGTCTCGGCTTCGAGCCCTTCAAGTCGATCCTGGACCTCGACTTCGCCGCCTCCCACGCCGCGACGCTGCCCCATGCGCTGGGCCCACAACCCGAACGCCAGCGCGACACCTGAGTGAATCGCAGCATGCGCTGGCTCGGCCGCCGCCGCGGCGAAGCCGACCGCAACCAGATTAATGGCGCTCAGACCGATGGCGATCGGCTGCCAGAGCGCAGGCCTGAAGTTCATAACCAGCTCCTCTCGAGAAGCGTCCCAGAGAGAAACGTACGGGGAATCGACGCCACTGTTTCGCTCGCACCCGATCCCCGGGCTCCTGAGCAGCTAGCGACCGCCGAGTGCGGTTGCGAACTCTTCCATGCTCGCGAATCGGTCGCCCGGTGACTTGGCGAGGGCTTTGATGATTGCGCGATCGACCTCCTGTGGCACCCCAGCCTGCAGCCGGCGGACGGAGGGAACCGGAGTACTAAGAATCCGATTCACGATCTGGCTGAGCGACAGCCCACTGTACGGTACTTCGCCGGTCAACATCTCATAGAGTATGCATCCCAAGCTGTAAATGTCGGCTCGCTGGTCCAGGCCGTGGTCTCCCACGAGCTGCTGCGGGCTCATGTAGTAGACGGTGCCGATCATGATGCCGGTCGCGGTCAGCTTCTCATAGTCCGCCGCTCCGATGGCACGGGCGAGCCCGAAATCGGCGATCAGCGCCCGCCCGTTCGCGAGGAGAATGTTTTCCGGCTTCACATCGCGGTGTAAAACCCCACGACTGTGGGCGTACCCGAGGGCCTCTGCCGCATCGTGAGTGATCTGGAGCGCATCATCGAGAGATAATTGCCGTTCTCGCTTCAGCCGCTGGTGCAGCGACTCTCCTTCGAGATATGGCATGACGTAATACAGCACGTCTCCGGCATTTCCGGAATCGTAGAGCGGCACGATCAACGGATGTGACAGCGCAGCGGCAATCTCGATTTCCCGGAGGAACCGGCCGGTACCTAATGCGTTGACCAGAGCGGGCTGCATGACCTTGATGGCCACCGGCCGCTGATCGCGGATGTCGCGCGCCAGATAGACGACCGCCATGCCGCCGCGCCCGAGCTCGCGCTCGAGGGAGTAACGGTCACCGAGGGCTTCCGTCAGTAAGGCGTGAACTACAGTCACCGATAGAATTCCACTGGAAGGGTGCGCTAGACGTACGCGCGTCGCAGCATTTCGGCGGCTGAGTCATCCAGCCGGTCGGCCCACCGAAGCTGATCGAAGAGCTGAAGCAGTTCGTCCTGAGTCAGCCTACGTCTCCGGGTATCGAGATCGTATGCGATCCGTCCTCGGTGCATGACGATCAGTCGGTCGCCCAGGTGTACCCCCTCCATCAATGAGTGAGTAACCATAAGAGTTGTGAGCCCGTCCGCGGCGATGGCTCGCTGGGTTAACCGGATCACCTGCTCTGCCCTCCTCGGGTCCAATGCCGCGGTGTGCTCATCCAAAAGCAGGAGGGCTGGCCGTACCATGGTCGCCATGAGCAGGGTCAGCGCCTGGCGCTGGCCCCCCGAGAGCAGCCCAATAGGGGTGTCGAGACGTTCTTCCAGACCCATTCCCAGTTGGCTCACCGCTCCCTGCAGCGCCCTCCGGTGACCACGACCCAACGCCCGGCTGAGCCACCGGTGACTGCCGCGGCGGGAGGCGAGCGCCAGGTTCTCCGCGATGCTCAGGTCGGCGGCGGTCCCGGTGAACGGATTCTGGAACACCCGACTGATCCGGCGAGCTCGCCGAGCTTCGGTCCAGCGGGTGACTTCCTGGCCTTCGAGGTACACTCTTCCAGCTGCGAGGGTCAGGCCGCCGGCAATGGCATTCAGCAGACTGGATTTGCCAGAGCCGTTCGCGCCGAGAACGACGGTGAACGTGCCCCGCTCCAACTCCAAATTGACTCGGTCCAGGGCTCGCACCTCGCTCGGCGTGCCTTGGTGGAAGACCTGCGACACGCCCTCCAGGCGAAGCACAATCTCAGGCATGTCCCCGGACCGGAGCGATCGGGCGGACCTTCCGCATCAGCTGCGGGAGCACGAGCACGGCAAGCACCAGGAGCGCAGTCACCAGCTTGAGTGCGTTCGGGTTCAGTCCGGCACGCACCGCGGCCGCTACCAGCAGCCGAAAAGCGACCGCACCTACCACTGCGCCTGCGATCCAACGCCCGATGGGGCGCCTCCCCACCAATGCCTCTCCGACCATGAGATTGGCCAACCCGGCCACCAAGGCGCCGACACCCATCTGAATGTTGGCAAAGCCCTGGTACTGCGCAAAGAGTGCCCCCGACAGCGCGATGAGGCCGTTGGAGAGACCGAGACCCAACACCACCATGCGATCGACGTCAATGGCAACCGCCTTGGCCATCTGTGGGTTGTCTCCCGCTGCGCGCATGGCCAGCCCGAGATCGGTGCCCATAAAAAAAGTCAGACACAGCGCCAGTCCTCCGACCAGCAGCGTCATAAGGACCAAGGTGGCGATGCTACTGCCGCTCACGGTGGAGTCGAGCACCGTAATGCTCGCTGGAAGGTGGAAGAGGCGCTGTCCCAGCCGTTCGGCCGAGGCCGTCAGACTCCCGGCGGAAAGCAGAGAGACGTTGCCGCTCTCCATGACAAACAGGCTCACCGAGTAGAGTGCGGTGCTGATCAGGACGCCGGCGAGGAGTATGCTGATAAGGAATTCCGTGTGGAGGATGCCGGTGATACTTCCAGCGATGATCCCGGTGATGGCGGCGATCGCGGTGGCTGAAAGCGGAGGCACCTCCCGAATAAGGAGCGCGGCTACCACCGCCGCCCCAAGGCCGAACGATCCGTCAGCAGTGAGGTCCAGCGTGTGGTAGATCCGATAGCTGATGAACACCCCGAGGCCGAGCAGGGCCAGGATGAGACCGGTCGTTACCGACCCGATCAGGAGATTCACTAGCCGATCTCAGGAGACTTGCGTGATTGGTGCGACCCAGCCGACCCCGCGCAACAACGCGCTCTCGCCAACCCCATCCTCCCCCCGATCATCCCAGAGGAGATGCAGGATGTCGCGGAGCTCATGTTCCCTGAACAGCCGCCTCAGCAGGGTACCGAGCTCCACAGTGCGCTGCGGCAAGGGACGGTAGGAAAACACCGCGGCGTGGAAATGC
Source organism: Gemmatimonadota bacterium (assembly GCA_046726475.1). Taxonomy (GTDB): domain Bacteria; phylum Gemmatimonadota; class Gemmatimonadetes; order Gemmatimonadales; family GWC2-71-9; genus CAVVWJ01. The sequence continues at coordinate 4,606 of JBKPAO010000121.1, forward strand.
CCATACAGCTTCCCCAGCCTCCCAAGCGGTCGGAGGTGGCCGGCGAGGGGCCCCTTGGGGGATCGGGCGGCCACCCCCGCGATCAATGTCGTGGTCATCGAGTAAGTACGCTCCGGTGCGAAGGTCAGCCACTCGCGCACCGCGGGCACCTCGAACTGCAGCGTACCCTGTCCAGCTGGGGACTTTCGCAGTCTCGCTCCGGAAAGTCCCGCTGTTTCGCCGGCGATGACCAGCCCCGCGACGCTGCTCCCACTGGCCTCGAGACAGACGGCCGCCAACTCCGACAGGGGGACAGCCTCCGCATCGGGCTGGGAGCTGAAGCGCACCAGCCTGGAGAACTCGCCCTGGCAGGTGATGCCCGTGGCCAAGACGACGGCGGGTGCCACCGACCCGTCGCCGACCAAGTAATCCGCCAGCCGGGTACCGTCACTCGGGAAGTGCGCCACACACCCAGTGACTCCGATTATTTCGCCGAACCGTTCATGGCACTCCCCGTAATCTCGTCCGATCGCACCTACACCAAGACCGAAGCCCTGGCTTGGAAAGTTCACGATCTCACAGTCATGTGGTCCGATCGGAGCCTGGCTAAGTCGAGCTGGATTGCCGTGCAGGCGAGCGCTGAGGCTGCCGTTCGGTACGGAGGAGGAGGTCTGGTAGTGGCCGCTCGATGCAAGATTCGGCCCGGTCTGCCAGGAGGACTGACGGAAGTCGGGAGCGCCTGAAGCGGCACCATCGGCCGCATCAAGTTGCGGGCTCCAACCCATCGTGGCCAACATCTCGCGCACCGCTGGTGACACGGAGGTGAGCTCCATCTCTCCCCGCAGGACCGCCAGCTCCTGTTGCCAGCGACTCAAAACCTGGGTGGCCGCCGAGCTGATGTAGGTCAACATTGAGACGTCGATGGCCAGCCTGCGCACGCCGTCCCGGAGGAGATCCCCCAGGACATTGGAGAGCTGCTCAGCCCACTCTCGGTCCAGCCGCCCGTCGAGCCGGAGGACCGCAGATCCCCCCTCGCGGGTGGCCTCGATCTTCATTCCTTCTTGGCCCCGACGACGGTATCCGCCTGTTTCACAACTTCGGGTGGCACCGAAACGCCAGCCTTGCTGGCTTCCGCCGGATTGACCACCAGCTTGGTGGTCTTGACCCGGTAAAAGGGTATGGACGCCGGACTTTCGCCCCGGAGCACCCGGGCGACCATCTTCCCCGCCTCGACGCCACCCTCCTGAAAATCGGGGAAGAAGGAGGCGACCGCCCCCTTCAGGACCTCGAACGGGGAGGGGGAGAACACCGGCACCCGGCATTCATTCGCCACCTTGATCAGACTTTCGAATCCGGCGTGGGCGACATTGCCGAAGAGCTCGATGGCTCCGACCTTCTGGCTGCACAGCGATTGAGTCGCGCTTCCGACTTCGCTGATGTTGCTCACCGGCACCGCGACGACTTGCAGGCCGGCCTTCTTGGCAGCCGCCGTGAACCGGTCCTTGAAGGTGACGGACAGTTGCTCCTCCGGACTGAACAGCACGCCGACCTTGCGTGCCTTGGGCGCAATCCGCCGGATCAGGTCTACCCGCCGGGTCTGCTCCGGATCTCCGAAACCTGGCGAATAAACGCCGGTTACGTTGGGCTGATGGTTGGAATCGCTGGTCCCGGCTCCGGCGGCAAACGGGTCGGACAGGAGATGGAAGACGATGGGGACCGATTTAGCGCGTTGCACGGCGGCCTGAAGGGTGGCGTCCTGCAGGGCTACGATCACCTTGGCCTTGGCGTCGATCGCGGCATCGATCAGGCTCGGGAGGGTCGCAAGGTCACCCTGGGCACTCGAGATCTTGATCTCGTAATCGCGGCCGGCCTCTAGATCAGATTCCTGTAGACCGACTTTGATCGCGTCCTCACCCCACTCGCTCCCCATCCAGTCGGCGGCACGAATCAGGGCGACCAATGGTTTGCCGCCCCCATTGGCTCCGGCAGCCTGGTCAGCCGCCGACGATTTGGCGTCTGGCTTGCCGCTGCAGGCGGTGCCGAGCACAAGGCAGGCCATGAGGCCGACGCCCCGTACTGATAGGACAGGGAGGAGGGGGAGCCTCGGATGGCTGCTCATCTGTATTTTTCTCCAATCTGAGTGCTCGGTGCGTCGGGCACCGTGCCGACCCGATCTAGCGCCACCCGAGTTTAGGCCTAAATTGTCGCAGAAGCTAGATTCATCAGTGCGGGTGAGCGACGCGCGGCAACTCGAGGGCGTCTGCCGTACCCGGTGCAGGCCTCCAAAGTTGCCCCAGAGTCAAGGACTCTAGGAGCGTCAAGCAGTGCCCGATCTGTTGGAACGGCTCAGTGCAGCGTTGGCTGCCCGCTACAAGCTCCAGCGCGAGCTGGGGCAGGGCGGCATGGCCAAGGTTTATCTGGCCCACGACCTCAAGTATCAGCGGGCAGTGGCCGTGAAGGTGCTCCTCTCCGAGCTCACCGAATCGGTTGGATCTACCCGGTTTCTCCACGAAATTCAGATCGCCGCCCGCCTTCACCATCCGCACATTCTCCCACTCTACGACTCAGACGAAGCCCAAGGGTTTCTGTATTACGTCATGCCCTATGTCGAGGGAGAGACCCTACGCGAGCGCATCGCGCGGGAACGGCAGCTGCCGGTCGGCGACGCTCTCCAGATCGCGCGCGAGGTTGCCGATGCGCTGAGCTACGCGCACAAGTCCGGTGTGGTGCACCGGGACATCAAGCCGGGCAATATCCTGCTAGAGTCCGGCCACGCGAGCGTGGCGGATTTTGGTATAGCCCGAGCGGTGGGCGTTGCGAGCTCCCAGCCCCTGACCGGGCCCCGCCACGTGATCGGTACGCCAACCTACATGAGCCCGGAACAGATCGAAGGGAGCGAATACCTCGACGGCCGGAGCGACATCTACAGCCTGGGGTGCGTGCTGTTCGAGATGCTGGTCGGCGAGCCACCGTTTCCGGGCACCACTCTCGAGTCGATCGTCGCTCGCCGCCTGACCGGACCGACACCATCGGCCCGTGCCTTCCGCGAGCTGGTTCCCGAGCCCATCGACGCGGCGCTGAAGAAGGCGCTGGCCCGATTGCCGGCCGACCGCTTCGTTTCGGCCGCTCAATTCGCGGAGGCACTGGCCACTCCGGTCACCACCGGCATTGCAGTGGGGGCGGCGCAGGCGATGGTCCAGGAAGCGGCCAGCGCGAAATCGGTCGCCGTCCTGCCGTTCGAGAACATGAGCACCGATCCCGAGAACGAGTACTTCAGCGATGGGATCACCGATGACATCATCGCCCAGCTCTCCAAGATCAGCGCACTCAAGGTGATCTCCCGGACGTCTTCGATGCAGTACAAGAAGACCACCAAAAAGATCACGGCGATAGCGGAGGAGCTCGGCGTTGCCGCCATCCTTGAGGGCAGCGTCCGCCGGGCCGGGCCCCGCGCCCGGATCGTGGTGCACCTGGTCGATCCCAGGACCGAGAAGCACCTCTGGGGCGAGACCTTCGACCGGCAGCTGACCGACATCTTCGAGGTTCAGAGTGAGGTCGCCCAGCAGATTACCGGGGCGCTATCTCTCGCCCTGTCTCCCGAGGAGAAGCAGCGGGTGGAGAAGAAGGCCACCGGCGACGCCGAAGCGTACAACCTGTATCTCCTGGGCCGCTACAACCTCAACAAGTGGTCTGCGGCGGAAATCCAGAAGGCCATCGAGCACTTCCAGGAGGCAATCGCCAAGGATCCTGGCTACGGGGTCGCGTACGCCGGACTGGCCGACGCCTACGAGCTGCTCAGCATCGGGTTCGGCTCGAAGGCCCCGGTAGAATATCTGGCGCAGGCAAAAGGGATGGCCCTGAAAGCCCTGGAGATGGATGACAGCCTGGCCGAGGCCCACACGTCGCTGGCCTACGCCCGGTGGTTGGGCGATCTGGACTGGGTCGGAGCCGAGCGGGAGTTCAAGCGCGCCCTCGAGCTCAAGTCGAGTTACGTGATGGCCCATGAGTGGTACGCCGAGTACTTGGCGGCGCTGGGTCGGCACGACGAGGCACTGGCCGCGATCAAGAAAGCCCAGCAGCTTGATCCGCTCTCAGTTCCGGTGAATCGGGCAGTGGGATGGGTGGTCTATTTCAGCCGCCGCTTCGACCCCGCCATCGAGGAGCTACGCAAGACTTTGGGAATGGACCCCGATTTCCTCGGCGCCCGTCTCGTGCTCTGGTGGGCCCTGCTGGCGAAGGGGTCGCACGACGAGGCGATCACCGATATACGGAAAGAGGTCGAGCGTCCCGGCTTGCGTACCATGAAGAAGCTGATGCTGGGATACGCCTGCGCCTTGGCGGGGAGATTGGAAGAAGCCGGCGGGATTCTCTGGGAGCTGCAACCCAAGATCGAGGGCGAGAACCGATTGGCCTTGCTGGCAGCGATGCTGTTTATTGCCATGGACGACAAGGATCGGGCGTTTGAGCAGTTGGAACGGGCATTCCAGATCCGGGAGCCCGGACTGGTGTTTCTGCGGGTGGCGCCCTGGGCCGATCCCCTTCGGTCCGACAAGCGCTACCAATCGCTGGTGGAGCGGCTGGGTCTCAGCTGACGATCGACAAGGCGTGGTGGAACACATCCCTTGGGTCCCACCGCGCCTTGATCCGCTGCAGGCGAGAGTAGTTCCCCTTGTAATACAGCGCGGGCCAGGGCACGCCAGAAGTATTCAGCGCCGGGTCCGCGACGTCGGTGTCGGGATGGTTGATTAAGGCGCCCTCGTACGCCTCGCCCGGAATCGGGACACCGCCGCTCTCCCGAAACAGATCCCGATAGAACGCCCGCACCCACGCCAGGTTCTTCGTCTCTTCCTTCGGATCCAACCAGCCGGTGGTGCACGCCATATCGAGAATCGCACCACGCTGGGCGGAGGCCGTCGCCTCGGAGGCGACGGTATTGATCCGCCCGCCATAGGTGGCGAAGCCCAGCATCCCGCCCATGATGTCGTGGTCGGTGCGGGTCAGGTAGTCGTGTGCCACGGCAATCTGCCGATCGGTCAGCCGTCTCCTGAGCAACGCATCCTTCACCTTGACACTTGCCCCACCCGGCGGAGCGGCGAACAGGTCGGGAAAGGGATTGAGCGCGAATTCGAGCCACGACATTCGGGCCAGCTCTCGACTCCCTGGGGCAACGGTCCTTTCGGCCAGCGCCGCCAGATGGTCGTTCATCTGCCGCTCCGCCGCGGCGCCGGCCGTGCTCACGCCGCGGACGATGATCTTCCCGAACTGCTTACGATGGACTTCGAGCAGGGTCCAGAGCGAAGCGTAGGGAGATTCGGCGTCACTGTTTAGCTCGCACCAGATCCCGTGGTTCCGGAGGAGTCGGAGGAACGACGGCTGGTCGATGTCGGCCCAGTCCCATTCCCCCTTGAGCGTCGTGATCGAATCCGGTGCCGGAGGCAACAGTCTGGCGGAATCGTTCCCGGATGCTTCCAGCGATCGGAACCAGTAGCGGGTGACCACACCGAAGTTGCCGCCACCTCCGCCAGTGTGCGCCCACCAGAGGTCGCGATTCGGGTCGGATGCCTCACAGCTCGCAACCACGCTGCTCGCGCGTCCGCTCTGGTCTACGGTGACCACTTCGACGGCATACAGATAATCCGCGGCGAGGCCGAGCTGGCGGCAGAGAAAGCCGAAGGCGCCGCCGACCGCATGCCCGCCCATGCCGATCCCGGGATACTCGCCCAGCGGGATCACGACACCCCAGTTCTCGAACAGCGCCTGGAACGTCTCGCCTACCGTAGCGCCGGCCTCAACAGCCACGGCGCCCATGTCCGCGTCGTAGTACACCCGCTTCATCGGTGAGACATCGATGACCACCCGTACCTCGGGATCCGACACGAATCCCTCGAGGCAGTGGCCTCCACTGGTCACGACGAGACGCCGCCCTTCCCTCACCGCCTCCTCGACCGCCGATACCACCTGATCGGTCGAGCCGACCAACCGGACGTAGTCCGGGCTCGCGCGAAACCGCTTGTTGAACTGCTTATCGATGACCTCGATGTAGCGCGGATCGTCGGGGCCGATTCTAGTGGATTCGAGCTGCGTAGTCGCCTGTCGGGTCACACCGCCGCCTCGACCGACGCTACCGTATCCGCCTGGAGAGCCCGTGCCTCTCGGAGGCCCGCTCGCAGGAGAGTCAACGCGGTATAGAGGACCACCACAATCACTACCCATCGAACCGCCTCCACCGGCAGCGACTTCACGATGTATGCGGCAACGAGGAGTGCCGGCACGCCACCGAGGGTCAGCCCGACGGATGCAGATGGGTGGTATCGGCTCTCCCTCACAAACCGCGCTCCACTGATCGGCATCAGGAAGGCACACGAGCCCATCATGATAGGGAACGCCGCCAGCGGGTTCATGCCGAGCAGACTGACCATGATCATGCAGGGCGCATAGAGCCCGATCCCGAGGGTCATCAAGCTTCCGAGCACAAAATTGCCGAGAACCGCAACGCCCCAACGGCCGCCATACAGGCCGAGAGCGTCTGATCCACTCGGGAACCATTTGAGCTGAGTCAGCAGCATTATCGCAGCTGCCAGGAGTAATGCGGCGCCCATACCCAGCCGTATCCGATGTCGAGTGAGTCGGGCCACAAAGCCACTGCCGATCCAGGCGCCGAGTCCGGCCGCGATGATCATTGGCAACAGCGTGCCGGGCGCCACCGGCACCAAGCCGATGAAAATGAACGCCGAGAGCACGCCGCTCAGCGCGTGGCCAACGTTGAGGGTTCCGGGGATGAGCTCATCGGGTACCAGGCGCCAAGCGCGAAACATTGCCGTCGTCGTCGCGAAGGAACCGATGCCTAAGGTGTCGAAAAAGACTGTGATGAAGCCGGTCCCGGTTTCGGCAGTAGAGGGGCGCAGGCGCCCGCCGACGTGTGGAAACTCCCAAGCGACCCGGCGTAGGCCGAGGAGGAAGATGCGGAGAAACCCCAGCCCGAAGAGCCCGATTAAGACGAGCAGTGCCAGCTTCAGATCATGGCCCGACATCGCGCGGAATGCCTCCTAGGCGTTCGCGGTCGGGCATCTCTCCAATCGAGCGACCCTTGGGATCGGGACGGAAGTCGTACTGATCAGCCGGGAGTGCTTCCAGAAGTCGTAGCGTGTCCTGGGCTTCGGCGCTCCAGGCTGCGCGGAAGGTCTCGACCTCGCTGAGGTGAGTCATGTTATCCCCCTGGAGAGGGTTGGCTCTACAAGGCTACAGGCAGGACCAGAGGTGTCAATGACAGTCTGTGACCAAACTCACCGCTTGCCGCCGTCCGCGGACTTACGCTGAATCAGCAAAGAGTTACAATCGACCCCTCTCGAGGAGGTCCTATGGTTACCCGCAGCGAGTCCTTCGTGTCAGCGCCTCCCATCCCGTCTCAGGACGTCGGAGCTCGCCCGCGCCGGTATGAGCCCGAGGTGGTGTACGCGATGGCAGATAGCCTCAAACGTGAAGGGCTTGACCTCCATAGCGTTCGCGGGCCCTGGCGCCCCATTCAGCGCACCCTGCTGCGGCCCGGCCGCAACGCCGAATCCGAGCTTCCCATAGTCACGAATGGTGTGGTGGAGATCGCGGTGGACACGGCCGAGCACGCGGCCGATCTATCCGGATTTCTCAACTCGGCGGGCCTGGACCACTTGGACCCGGTCCCGAACCTCCGGCCGCCGCGCGACGACCTCGTAGCGTAACAGACGGCCCGAGCAGATTGACCTCTCGCCCTCCTCCGTTGGCAAGGACAACGAACGCTTTCGAATGAGCGTCATTTTCATACCCGCCTCTCCTGCGGCCCGGCGACTCCCTTGATGAGCAACCACAGCGCGAGCGCCACTTCAAACACAGTCATCGGTATCCACACGTAGTACCTCACCGGCCCGCGAAGGAAGTAGTCCCAGCTGGGGGCGATCACCGCCTCGGTGCCGCGACAGCACAGGGCCAGCAACGCGAGATCGTGGTCCTGGTCGCGCGTGAGCGCGTACAGCGTAACAGCCAGGGTCACGGCGACAAAAAACGTGAGCAAGGTCAGGAGGACGGTCAGGCGTACGGTGGTCGCGTGCTGGGCGAGGCTCGCGAGCGTCGCCGCAGTCCCCTCGGCGGCGCCGCCGGTTGCCTTGCGGAACACGACCATACTGGTGATGCCGATCGCGATGTGGCAGAGAAACATGAAGCCGGCGAGCCGTGCGTTCGTCGTGCGAGTTATGTGCGCTCCGGGAGGGAGGACCACATGGAAGCCACGCCGAGTGCCTACGGTGCGGGACCGTCGCCAGTTTCAGCAAGTGTGGGGAAATGGTTGGTGCCCTGCAGCGCCAAGCGGATTTGGCCCAAATGATGCTCGTTATGAGAGGCCACCTTGTCGAACTCGTCCTTCAACGTCCGCACCCCCGTGACACTGTGCACGAACTCGAGATGACCTTTCTCTTCGTAGTACTTGCCAGCGTAATAGATGATTGCGTTGCGAACCGATTCGTATACCCGCCGCGAGATGTCCAGAGGCACCTGGGAGTAGTCGAGGCCCTTCGCCCAAGCATCCTGATCGTACACCCATAGCACCTGACGCGGTTCGCTGAGAACTCGGCGGATACGCTCGAAGAGCACCGTCTCGCTGTCGGAGAGATGGTGGAGGATGAATTTGACGGACCACTTGCCCGGCCCATAGGTCCGGGCGAGATCGCGCTGGTCGAGCGAGAAGTACCGCAACGTCTCGTCTCTGGTCGCCTCCAGCTCTCTGATGAGTTGCATGTTAGAACACCTCTGCCGGTGTCAGGACTCCAACTGCCGATAGGGCTCCATAAACTATTCACCACAAAAGGGAGAAAGGGCACAAAGGGTCACGTCAAGTCGTGAGGTCCTCGTACTCGCGCTTCCTAGCTTTGTGTCCCTCCTCCCTTTGTGGTGAACAGTTTGCCCTCACCGACGAGTCGGCGCTCCGAGCCCGAGACTCATCATCGGCCGGAGGGTCCAGACCTCGACGGTCATCTTCGCAATCAAGCGGTTGGTGGCCTCCGGGAGCTCCTGTCCGCTGCTTCCCTGGAGAACCGCGGCCAGGTCGAACGCAGGCCGCAGCCGGACGTAGCGCGGACTTGGTCCGCCCACCACCATCCGATACCACAGCGTCTCACCGGCGAGCCTCGATTGCACCGTGCGGAGCGCCGCCTCGAACGCCTTGGTGGCCCCGGGCACCAGATCGACGGTCGTGAACTCGAGACGAGCCGTCGGTTGCGGCTCACCCGAACCCCGGGAGAGCTCGGGCAGGTACTGGTAGAGCCCGTTCGTCACCCACTCGACGTGAGGTGCGACGTTCAGCACGTTGTCGCGCTCGTCCTCCGCCGGAGTCACGGCACTGTC
>JBKPAO010000122.1:0-14135 GCA_046726475.1 Gemmatimonadota bacterium
ACGGCAAACTTGAGGGGACGATCGAGTCGCGGGATCTCATCCATGCGCAAGCGCTTGGCCTGACCCTCACGGAGCCGCACCCGCGCAACCGCCTGCCCGTCCTGGATTTCATAATCGAGGGGTACGGCATCACCTCGGATGTGAAGACTGCCTGGCAGCGCTTCCAGCCGTTGACGAGTCGTGGAATCGAGCAACTCGTTCGGGTGAAGGTCGACCCGGGTGCTCTGGAAATCTCCCCAGCTCCTTACCGATTCCAACTGCTTTCTGATACGGTCGCGAAGCTTATTGGGGGCGAGCTGCAGCATGGTACCTCCCGATCGGCGCCACAACTCGTCCAGTTCCATCAGAGCTCGGCGGAGTCGGTGTTGATCGGGATGGGTCGTTTCGTCGTCGACTAGAGCCTGGGCGAGAACGTCCCGAGCGGCGGCCTGGAGCTCGGGATGGATTTCTCCCTCGAGCGGTTCAACCTCGGTCTCCAGCGCAAACCCGAAGTAGCTTCTGCGCCGCTCGAGAGCGAGGCGTTGGTGCTTCCGCGGCCCTACCAGGATCAGACGCGGCGGACCCAGCGTCGCGTACTTCCGCACCAGGTCGTATGGCAGCGTCGTTCCTTCGATGGCCGCCCGAGGAGCTCCGAACCGGTCGGCGAAATAGCGCAGGTTCCCTGCTACCGCTCCCCAACTACCCGCCACGGACGTCTTGGAGACCCGCGCCTCCTGCCCGTCGGCCGTGTGCTCATCGATGACGAGATCGAAGGGCATTATCCTCGCGAGAAGGTCGGCCCAGCGCTGCCGAATGTCCTTGGATGCGTAGGGTAGCTGCTTGGGAAGGGGCAGCTCGAGTGAGCGGTAGACCGAAGCCACCCCCAGCGCAGTGTCTTCGATCGCTTTGACCAGAACGCCGCGGCGCTCGGCCCATTCTTCGAGCGCCTCCTCGAAGAGATGTCGCGGCAGACCGTACACCTCGCCCAGATATCCATGCTGGTTCACTGCCTCAGCATAGAGGTTGTACGCTGTCAGGTGATCGCTTCCGTTGACGATCACGCCATGAAGGTCACGCTCTTCCCGGGTCATCCGGTGCAATGACTCGATGTTGGAGCACACGGCGGCCATGGGGACCAGCCCGGCATCGGCATGGACCAGCAACTCTCCCCAAGGCCGCTCCACCGGGAGCGCCTCGACCTCTCGACCGTAGGACGTCAGCTTGCCATTGTCGATGAGCCCACGGCCGGTCAGGAGGGTCATGGCCCGACTGTAACCCTGGCGATCGAGGGGAACCGGGAGATCGAGGTCCCGGGCATCTACTCCCAGGGCGGCACAAGTGATCGCGACCCGCTCTGCGTCGCCGGCCAACTGAAATTCGGGCGGCGTCGGCCGAAGCGATTCGAACACCAGGTCGCGGTCGCTCAGAATCACGACCTCGCCATGGGGGACCCTGCCGTGCACCCGTCCCGCCATTTGCAGGATCTCGTTGGCGCCGAGATACAGCCGATGCAGAACGTTGCGGCCACGATCCACCACATTGCCATAGCGAGCATCGTAGATCACCACCGTATCCAGCCCGCGCACATTGAGGGCGGATTGTCCCGCCGCAGTCATGGCCAGGAGGAACGGCCGCGGCACTTCGTCTTCGAGAAACGGGCGGATCACTCGAATGGGCTCGCCGCCGTGATAGAAGGCAGTGGTCAGCCGGGGCCACTGTTCCCGCAGTTCCACCGCAAGCTTTTCGACCTCTGCTCGGGTAGGCACGAAGACTGCCACCCCCCGCTTCTCCTTCATGAGATGCCGGATGTACCGCTCGTTCAGAAACTCTTCGGGCTGTTGGGGGAGGACCTGTACCTTGGCCCTTAAAGCAGGATCGAAAGCCTGGGTGACCAGAACTTCCGAGCTGTTGAGATATTCGGCGTAAAAGGTGGGATCGACGGTCGCGCTGAGCCAGATGAAACGGCAGCCGGCGCGTTTGCCCAGGGCGAGGCACAGCTCCAGCTCCGCCGACGTCTGGTGGATCTCGTCCACGATGATCGTGTCCCGCCCGGTGATCAGATCGTCCTGAAACCACCTCCGCGCGATCCCGGTGGTGACAATGACGATGTTCCAGTTCGGGGTTTCCGGTGTCGCTTCCCGCTCCCGATTGACTACCCCGGGATAGAGCGGCTCTCGCAAGATCGACTCGGCAATCGGACGTATGCCGAGAGTTTTGCCGGTGCCTGTTCCGGCAACGATTCCAAAGCCGAGCCCCTCTCCTGCCCACTGTCGCAGTTCCGTCCCGTGCTCCCGCTCCAGCAACGTCTCCACCTGGAGGCCAAGCGCCAGCTCGATCGTCTCGCAGGCTGCTCGGGTCGGAGCGATGATGATGATCCGACCTTTGGGATGGGGGGCCAGTCGATAAGCGTTGGGGTCGGGCGGGAGATGGTGGTCGCGGGAGGGATGCATAGGTGAAGATAGCTAGGGGCTGGGAGCTAGGAGCTAGGTTAATTCCTCCCGCCGCTCCCAGCTCCCAGCCCCCAGCTCCCGGCTCGCTAGAACCCCGGCTGGAACTGGAATTGCCAGACCCAGCCCTTGTCCGGGCGGTCGAAGGGCCGCACCAGGTCGATCTCAGCGACCGTGAATCCGAGAAGATTGATTCGGAACCCGGCACCGGCACTGAAGACCGGGTGACGGGTCCCGGAACCGAACACTGAAGGATCGTGCTGGCTATCCCAGGCCAGCCCACCGTCGCCAAAGATGGCGAAGTCGACAGGGAAAACGCCGTAATATCCGGGGCCTATGCCGAGGGCCCCGAAGAAGGGGAAGCGCAGCTCGGCGTTTGCCACGACCATTCGGGTGCCCAGCAACTGGTCGAAGACCGGGCACCCGTTGGGATCATCCGGCGTCGGGCGGCACTCGGAAGCATTGAATGAAGCTTGGCTGTAGCCACGGACGAGACCGGGATAGCCCAGGAATAGCGGCTGCAGCCTGGAATCTTCCCCGCCGGTACCGTAGCGCCCGTAACTCAGCACTCGGGTGGCCAAGGTGAACGGCCGCGCGGGCATGAAGTACCGGCGAAGATCGACCAGGCCTCCCACGTACGACAACGATCCGATGCTCGGTGACACCTCGACCCGGAAACGCTGTCCGAAAATGGGACCCGTGGCCCCCATGAACGAGTTGTCGTAGACCCACGCAGCGGAGGCGGACCCGAAGTTGAGCGCACTCCCAGCCGGCAGGTCGACCTTGTCGTCGACGATCTGATCGCCGGTCACTAGCGAGAACGCCCGGGTTTTGAGCTCGTTGTCGAAGGTGATGTTGCTGAACCCGGCCTGGAATTCCACCCGTTGCACCTGGCTGAAGGGGTAGGCGAACACTCCGTAGAAATCCCGGTTGGTCTGCCGCTGCAGCAGCTCCTGATCGACCAGCGCCGGCTCTCCATTGATAGTGGTGGTGCCTTCAGCGAATCCGCCGGTGAGATAAGGGACCTGCTGGGCGACCACCCCCCAGTTCAGCCGGTGGGTCAGATTCTGATAACCAACCAAGGCGTTCACGTCCTTGAGACTCCCCTGGACGTTGACGCCGGTCACCAGGTTGTGATTGCCCAAGAGGTCACTGAAATAGAGCGATGCCCCGCCCCCGATATAGGTGCCGAACTGACTGGCGCCGACGGCGAGTGACGGCTGCCCCACATAGGTGAGTGAGAGTCCTGGCTTGTACGGCGCTACCGTGAACGCGGTGTCAGCCGGTAGACCGCGCACCGGATCCTGCAGCAATTTGACCAACATTGCGCCGGTGCGGACGACCGGAGGCAGGACGGCGGCCGGCGGCGGGGTCGAGCCGTACGAAGCGTCGACCAGGGTCGGCCGGAGCGGCGTACCCCGCGGGGCATCAACAGCGTAGAGCTCATAGCCATTGGCGCGGAAGACGCTATACATCAGCCGGCCGGTGCGCTCCGCCACGGAGAAAGCCGGACTGGTTTCGGTTATGCCACTCACCCCGGTGAACAGGTTGGTGACCTGCGAGAGCTGCCCCGTAGCGAGGTCCACCCGGAAAATGTTGGTGATCCCATTGGGGTCGGAGAGGAAATACAGGCTGGATCCGTCCGGAGACCACTGGGGATTCAGCTGTCGCGCCGCTTCAGCGCCGGGTGCCCGAGTGATCCGGCCGGTTGCAACATCGATCAAGCCCAGCGCGAACGGCCCCACCTGGAGGACGTCCAGCTTGGTGGTGAACCGGTCGGTGGCAAACGCTAGAGTCCGGCCATCGGGCGACCAGGCGGGCTGCAGATCGGCAAAGTCGTCGTTAGTGAGCTGGCGCGAGCTTCCTGCCTCGAGATCATACACGTAGAGGTCAGTGAGCCCGCCGGCTATTCCGGAAAACGCGATCGAGCGGCCGTCAGGCGACCAGCTGGGATTGAGAATCTCACCCAAATCCTTGAACCGGATCTCGCGTACCCGTTTACCTGAGGCCACGTCGTACAGGACCAGTACCGGGCGACCATTAGAGATGGCTGAGAAGGCGAAACGTTTTCCATCCGGAGACCAGCTCCCCGCAGACTCGATGAACTCCAGACTTTGAAGGTGCGGATCAACGGCAGTTTTCGTGATCTGCCGCGTGATATGGCCGTTCCGAGCATCGGCCAGGAACAGATCGATGGAGAACAAGTCACGGTCCGACAGGAACATCATCTGACTGCCGTCGGGACTGAGTGATGGCGAGATGTTGTAGCGGCCGTCGCCCCTTGCCGCGACGATGCGCGGTCCAAAGCTGTCTGCTGGTGCGGTTTCGCTGGCGAGGGGATCGTACGTGCTATGGAGCTCGGAATGCCAGCGAGCCACCAATTGATCGGGGGTGAGCCCAAGGACGCCCCGAATCGCCTGATCGACGCTACGGCGGCGAGCCGCCTGGCGCAGAAGCTGGCCGATTGCCTGATCGCCCCAGTGCCCGGCCACATATGCCAGCAGGGCGTGACCGTACCGGTAGGGGAAGTAACGAGGGTCGTCCAGCTGCCTGAAGCTTGGAAGGCTGTCCTTGGTGGTATCCTCGATCGCTCCCCGCATCCACATGGCCGTGGGACCATGGATCGGTCCGAGCGACAAAAACTCCGCCATTCCTTCGATGAACCAGAGCGGCAGGGCGGTGGCGGCCGGCATAGATCCATAGGTCGCCGAGCGGCCGTTGCCGGTGATGTCGTACTGGAAGGCGTGTACCAACTCGTGACCGATCACGTGGTTGAGATCACCGAGGGTGCCGCCGATCGGCAGCACGATGCGCCTCCGAAGTGCCTCGGTGACGCCACCGGTACCCTCCCCGAGCTCGCCTTGAATCGCGTTGGTCTGCTGGAATTCAGCGGGGCTGGCATAAAGAATCAGCGGCTGACGTCCGGAGAGCTCATGGCCGAACACCGTTCCCAGCCGCGTACGCCACCGCTCGGCCATCCGACCCGCCTGCGTGGCTGCTTCGCGTTCACCCGGATAGAAGTAGACATCGAAGTGCTCGGTCTTCAGCACCTGAAAATCGAACTTCTGATACTGGACCTTATTACGCCCGAAATATTGAGCTTGCAGAGGTGGGGCGGCGGCGAGGGCAACAGCGAGAACCAGGCCGATACGACTTCGTAGGATTCCAGCCATGACAAATGCCTCCACGCGAGAATGCTGTGCGGTGGAGTGGGAAGGCGGTGACCCAGAACACATGGTTCACTACTGGGACGCGCTCGAGATTCTCCGCCGACGAGTCTGTGTCTCGGGCTCAACCTCCTTGGAATCGTTCTGCCGGTCCAGCCAATCACAGACGACAGCGAACGCAGAAGCACGATCGAGGTTGAACGTCTTCATTAAATACGGCACAGCCCCGTACATGTTGGTACGCCCACCGGCTCGCAGTCGTCGCAGATATCGAAAGAAGCTCGCCCGCTGCGCCTCATCCTGATTCATGGACCCGAATATAAACCGAAGAAACCTGCGACTCAACCGACTGTCCGCGACTGTCCGATCAGCCGCAAGAACGTGTGGCGTGGGCATTTCGTTTGACTTGACACCGCCAAAAGCGGGTTCCATACTAGGGGCCTCAACGTACGGCAAGTACTCAGTGTACTGAGCTACCGCCTTGCGGGACTGCGTGGTCGGGTCATCCGTTCCCCCGCGTGCTCCTCATTCGAGCTCGCCTTCGCCAACGTCGAGCTAACCATGTGGCGCCGGATCTTCTCCTTCTTTAACAAAACGGATATGGAGGCAGCTATGGCTGGAGAATTCTACATCGGTGAATCCTTGGTCGGAGACGGCAATGAGATTGCCCATGTCGACCTGATCATCGGCTCGAAGAGCGGTCCAGCGGGCGCGGCCTTCGTGAATGCACTCTCGACCAATACCGACGGCTTCAATCACCTCCTTGCCGTCGTCACGCCGAACCTTCCCGCAAAGCCGGACACTCTGCTCTTCAACAAGGTGACCATCAAGGGCGCCAAGCAGGCAGTCCAGATGTTCGGCCCGGCACAGGCTGCTGTGGCCCGCGCCGTCATGGACAGCGTGGCGTCGGGTGTGATCGACAAGAGCAAAGCGAACGATCTCTGCATCCTGGCGGGTGTATTCATCCACTGGCAGGCCGAGAACGACAAGAAGATCTACGATTTCAATTATCAGGCTACCAAGGAGTCGATCCAGCGGGCGCTCCAGGGCAAGCCGACTGTGGACGAGGTGCTGCAGCGCTACAAGGCTGCGCGCCATCCGTTCGCCAGCGGCGCCGAGGGCTGATCGTACAGTCCCGCCGATCCGAATTTCACGAGGGGCGGCCCGCTGTTGGGGCGCCCCTCGTCTTTTAGAGACTATCTGTTCAGGAGACGCTGTGTCCAATGCGTAAGCTCTTGCTGCAACTCGACAGCTCCCGGCTGCCGAGCTCTTTCGACCAGGTGGTTGCCTACGATGCCGGCGCCGATGTGGTGATGAGCTATGGTGGGGTCACGGAGGGGGATGTCCGGGATCTCATTCACGGCTGCATCTTCACCCGCGGCCCGAAAGACCTGCACAACACCGCGGTCTGGATCGGCGGCAATAATATGTCGGCCGGGGAGCAGCTCCTTGCCATGGCGCAGGACGCCTTAATCCCGCCGTTGTCGGTGTCCATCATGCTGGATTCCAACGGGTCCAATACCACCGCCGTTGCCGCTGTGGTAAAGATCGAAGAAACCCTTGGCGATGTGGCGGGGAAGCGAGTCCTGATCCTGGCCGGCACCGGGCCCGTTGGCCAGCGTGCAGCAGGGCTCCTGGCCAAGGATGGCGCCAAGGTGATCATCTCGTCGCGCAAGCCGGAGCAGGGAGAGAAGGCGAGGCAGTTCATCAGCGCCCGCTTCAACGTTCAGGTCGAGGCAGTCACCCTCAACGATCCCTCTGCACTTCCTCAACTGCTCGATGGAGTGGAGGTCCTGCTCAACTCCGGACCGGCAGGCGTTCAGATGGTTCCCAAGCAGGCCTGGTCCAGCACGAAGTCACTCAAGGTCGCGGTCGATCTCAATGCAGTGCCGCCGCTCGGGATCGAAGGCGTCGACGTGAACGATGCGGGGGTCATCCGAAATGGCGTGGTAGTGTTCGGCGCCTTCGGTGTTGGCAACTTCAAGACCAAGTTGCACAAGGCCTGCGTGGCACGCCTGTTTACTCGAAACGATCTCGTGCTCGATGCTGAAGCCATTGCGGACATCGCCCGGGAGCTGGTAGGCAGGAAGGAGTCGCCGGCCAAGAAGGAGACGGCCAGCCGCAGAGACCCGGCAGCACGGAAAGAGCTCGCAAAGAAGAAATAGGCCCATGACCCGCGCAGTGGGCATCGACCCCGGTACCGTGAGCATCGATGTCTGCGGTCTGGTGGATGGCCGACTGTACCTCGACCGGAGCTGGTCCACTGAGGTGGCACTCGCAAAGCCTGCGGACTTTGTCCAACGGATCACCGAGCTCGGCATGCCCGATCTGGTGGCGGGTCCTTCCGGGTATGGACTCCCGCTGGTCCCTTCCGCGACCGCGACAGATGCTGATCTTCGCCTTGCGTTCCTCGCCGCACCCGATGAGCCGGGAGGCATCGGCGGACTCCGATACTTTGCGCGGCTGCTGGGAACCTCGGGTCTGCCGGTCGTTTACACGCCGGGAGTCATCCACCTCGACACGGTACCGGACCACCGGAAGCTCAACCGAGTCGATCTGGGCACCGCCGATAAGCTTTCGGCCGCTGTGCTTGGGATTCAACAGGAATGCGAGCAGCGCAGTTGCTCTCCCGAACAAGTTTCCTTCATTCTGCTGGAGTTAGGGGGAGCGTTTAGCGCGGCGGTGGCGGTTGAGAAAGGCCAAATAGTTGACGGAATCGGTGGCACCAGCGGTCCCATTGGCTGGCGCTCCGCTGGAGCGCTCGACGGTGAGGTCGCTTTCCTCGCCGGCCAGGTGTCCAAGGCGGCGCTCTTTCAGGGCGGGGTCAGCACGCTGGTGGAGCGGGAGCCCACCCGTGCCGGGACAGCGCAGGAAGCGTACGTTGAGGGAGCAATGAAGGCGGTCCGCCAACTCCGTGTCTCGGCCCCGTCGGCCAGAGCTATCCTGCTGTCAGGCCGCCACAGCTCCCAGCCGGAGATTGTCCAACGCCTGGCCCGCGATTTGGCCGACATTGGATCGGTGCGCAGCCTGACCGGGTTTGCCACCGAGGCCAAGCAGGGTGCCCAGGGAGCGGCGCTTATGGCAGATGGCCTGGCAGGCGGCCGGCACGCGGGCCTGGTGGATCGGCTGCGTCTCCGAGAGGCGAGTGGGACAGTGCTCGATCATCTCGTCTTTGTGTCTCCAGAGAGTGCTCGGAAGCGGCTGGGTTTGCCCTCGCATGAGTGAGCGACCTCGCGGGCACGTCCTGATCGCGGGAGTGACGACCCGTGCGCTCGCGAGCTCAGCAGCCAAGGCGGGCTATACCGTCACCGCGATCGACGCATTTGGGGACCGGGATCTCGAAGCAATTGCCCGAGTCATCGTGGCGTGCTGTCGCCCAGGGCAACGGTATGATCCGTTGCAGGCCGCCGCAGCGGGCGCGACCGTACCCGCCGAGCTGGTCGCATATACCTCGAACTTCGAGAACTATCCCTCCGCCGTAGCGCGTCTTGCCCAGCACCGCCAGCTCCTCGGCAACCCACCCCGAGTCCTCGAAAAAGTAAGAAATCCAGTGGAGCTCATGCGCACACTGCGGCATCATGGTGTGGCCTCGCCAATAAGTCGGCTAACCGCCCCCGCTGCGCACCCATCACTGCGATGGATACTCAAGCCGCGCCGTTCCGGTGGTGGCCATGGGATGCAAGCGTGGCGCCCCGGTAGCGCGATCCCGAGAACCATGTATCTCCAGCAACGGATTTTGGGCCCATCAGGCTCCATCGTATTTGCGAGCAGTGGCCAGCAGGCCGTCGTACTCGGCTTTTCGCGGCAACTGGTGGGAGACCCTCGATTGGGGTCCCGGGGTTTTCGCTATTGCGGCAGCCTCCTCGCCGGAGCCGACTTATTTCACCGCCAGGCGGAGCTGCTGGAGCGGGCCACCGTTCTTGCTACTGTGGTAACTCGAGAGTTTCACCTGGTCGGCCTGAACGGTATTGATTTCATCGCCCGCGATGGCATCCCGTATCCCACTGAGGTGAACCCTCGATTCTCGGCCTCAATGGAACTGATCGAGCGGGGACAGGGGATCTCGATGTTCGACGTTCATGCCAGAGCGTGCCGAGGCATTCTTCCGAGCCCGAGAGCTCCCGCGGGGACGGTGCGTGGAAAGGCGATCGTGTTTGCCCGACGCTCGCTCACTATCAACCGCTCGCCTCTCTGGCAATCCGGCCGAGATCTGGCGGATCTTCCTCATGAGGGGGAACGGATTCCGCGCGGCCGACCGATCTGCACCGTCTTCGCGGAAGCCGCCACCGCCGATAACTGCCATGAATTGTTGCTCCGCAAAGCAGCCGCTATTTACCGCGTCACCGGCCAACCGTTGAGACGGGCCTCGTGAGCGGGGAGCATAGGATTGAGCACGTCACCTGTCTGGGGTGCGGGTGTGGGTGCGACGACCTCACCGTTCAGGTGAGGGATAATCGGATCGTCGACATCACGCCGGTCTGTCCCATCGGACGAGCCTGGTTCGGCGATGGAGTCGTTCCCACGCAGATTCGTCAGGACGGCCGCCCGGCAAGCCTCGAAGGGGCAATCGCTGAAGCGGCTGCCACTCTCACTGCTTCAATGGGACGATGCCTGATCTATCTGGGCCTCGACGTCACTTCTCAAGCCCAGCGAGCCGCCCTGCGCTTGGCTGATCTCCTCCGGGCGACAGTCGACACTGCAACATCGCCGTCTGCAGCTGAGGGACTGCTCGCGGCCCAACGGCGCGGTCGCTCCACCGCAACTCTAGGGGAGATTCGGAATCGCGGTGATGTCATCGTCTTTTGGGCTGTCGATCCAGCTCAACGCTATCCGAGGTATGCCGCCCGCTACGCGCTCAATCCGACCGGGACGCACGCCGGCGATGGCCACGGTGGTCGGACCGTGATCGGAGTCAGCGTGGGGAGAGATCAAACCATCGCCCGGGCCGATGTGACGCTGGCCCTGCAACCCGAAGAGGAGGTTCCCGCCCTCTCCCTCATGCGGGCCTCGGTACTGGGGCGTCCAGTTCAATCGCCATCACCGGCGATTGCCCAGGCAGTGGAGATCGCCGGCAAGTTGGCTCGTGCTCGTTATGCGGTCCTGGTGCACGATGCCGAGCCTACTGCCCAAGGCCGCGATCCCCTGCGGGCGGAGGCGCTGATAGCGCTGGGCCAGGCCCTGAACACTCCAACCCGGGCAGCACTCAGTAGTCTTCGGGCCGGCGGTAATCGGGTGGGGGCGGAAGCGGTGCTCACCGCACAGAGCGGCTATCCATTCGCGGTAGACTATTCTCGAGGTTATCCCCGATACCTGCCGGGGGTGCGCGGCTTGGCCCGCCTGTCCACCAGGGCATATCGAGTCCGGTTGATCGTAGGATCTCTGCCCGATGCAGCGCCGCTAAACCGGTCGAACAACCTGACTACCCTGATGATTGGGCCGAGGGCCAGCGGGTCCGATCTGCAGCCGTGGCTCGCGATAGACACCGGAGTGGCTGGGATTCACGAGGCCGGCATCGGGTACCGCATGGACGAGGTCCCGTTGGAACTCAGGCCCCCTCTGCCAGGGCCGCGCTCGGCAACAGACGTCCTCAACCGGCTGGCTGATGCAGTCGCGGTCCAGCTCCGGGGCGCCTCGCGGTGAGCCGCTCGATCCAGCTTCGCGTAGTAGGGGGGATTGTGCACGACCCCGCCAACGGAGTGGACGGTGAGGCCCGCGATCTGTTTGTGGAAGACGGACGAATCGTGGCCGCCCTCCCCGACGGCGCGCCCACGCTGGACGCGAGAGGGATGATCGTGATGCCGGGAGGTGTCGACATCCACTCTCATTTCGCAAGCTCGAGCTGCAACCACGCCCGACGGCTCCTGCCGGAGGAGCATGCGGCGGACCCCATGACCGCCCCCGAGCTCGACGAGGGCTCGATCGCGCGTTCCGGAACCGGGGGCACCGTACCGAGCACGTTCACGACCGGGTATCGCTACGCCGGACTGGGCTACACCACGGCGTTTGATGCCGCTGTGGCTCCGATCATGGCTCGCCACAGCCACACCGAGCTGGATGACACACCCTGTCTGGATGGCGGCATTTTCGTGCTGATGGGAAACGACGAATACCTGCTGCGCCAGATCGCCGCAGGGAATCGTCAGAGAGCACGCGATTACGCCGGCTGGCTGCTCGGTGCGGCCGGTGGATACGCCATTAAGATCGTGAACCCGGGAGGGATAGAGGCCTGGAAGTCCGGGCAGCGCAATCTCAACGGCATCGATAATTCGCTGAGTGGCTCACCGGTGACCCCACGGGCGATTCTAGAAACGTTGACCGACGCGGGCAACGAGCTGGGTCTTCCCCATCCGGTCCATATCCATTGCAATAACCTTGGCTTGCCCGGCAACGCGGAGGTAACCCTGGCGAGCATGAAGGCCCTCGCCGGCCGCCGGGCACACTTCACTCACCTACAGTTCCACAGCTATGGTGGGCCGAGCTGGAGCTCGGCAGCGCGTCCCATCATGGAGTACGTAAACGCGCATCCGGAGGTCAGCGTCGACGTCGGCCAGGTGATGTTTGGCCCGGCGACGACGATTACGGCCGACGGCCCGGTGGAATACCTGCTGTACAAGAGCAGCGGACGCCGGTGGGTCAATATCGATATCGAGCTCGAAACCGGCTGCGGGATCGTCCCCTTTTCCTACAAGGACAAGGCCGCGGTCGCCGCTCTGCAGTGGGCGGTGGGGCTGGAGCTATTCTTGCTCAGCGAAGATCCGTGGCGCGTGGTCCTCTCCACCGATCACCCGAACGGCGGCTCCTTTCTCTCCTATCCTGCCTTGATTCAGCTGCTGATGGATCGCAGCGTGCGCGATGAGCGACTCAAGCAGGTCAATCAGAAGCTACTCGCAGGATCGGCCCTCGCCGACGGCTTGGCTCGCGAGTATACCCTCAACGAGATCGCGATCATCACCCGGGCGGGACCCGCCCGGCTTCTGGGATTGGGACAGAAGGGCCATCTCGGACCCGGTGCGGATGCCGACATCACCATCTACTCGCGAGATGCGGATGTCGCCAAGATGTTTGCCATGCCTCGGTACGTCATAAAAGGCGGCGCTCTGATGGTGGAGGAGGGCCAGCTGCGACGGGCACCACGAGGGCACCGCCTCCGGTTGAAGCCGGCCTACGACGACGCGGTGCTGACCGACCTGCGCAAGCATTTCGAGGCGTATTCGACGATCGCGTTCGAGAACTATCCGGTCCAGGGCATCACAGATGAGCCGCTCCGACTCTGAGGTCATTTCGAGCGTATGAAGATCCGTAACGTCTTCATCGAGGACACCTTCGCCGAAGCGTTCACCATGCGGGTAGCGCGGATCATCATCACCGCTCAATCCCTGCGCTGGGTGCGCGCGGCCGCGGGAAAGCTGACCGGATTCGCTACATCGGTGATCGGCTGCAAGGTGGAGGCCGGGGTGGAGCGCGAGCTTCCCGCCAAGGAAACACCTGACGGTCGGCCGGGCGTCAGCGTCCTGCTCATGACCATGAGCAAGGACGATTTGCCCAAGCGGCTGATCGAGCGTATCGGACAAACCGTCCTGACCTGTCCCACGACTGCCTGCTATGACGGTCTTCCTCAGGCGCCCGATCGCGTTGGAGTTGGATCGGCACTGCGGTTCTTCGGCGATGGCTTTCAAATCAGCAAAGTCATCGGCGGCGAGCGATTCTGGAGAATTCCCGTCATGGAGGGCGAGTTCCTGGTCCAGGAACGGTTTGGGATGGTGAAAGGAGTCGGCGGTGGGAACTTCCTGATTCTGGCGCGCTCCAATGACGCGGCGCTCTCCGCGGCGGAGGCGGCAGCGGATTCGATGGAGGCTCAACCGGGAGTGATCCTTCCCTTCCCCGGCGGCGTCGTCCGCAGCGGGAGTAAAGTCGGGTCCCGCCGAAGCAAGACAATGATCGCGTCGACCAACGATGCCTTTTGCCCCACGCTGCGCGCGGTTACGCAGACGGCGCTCCCTGACGAGGTGAATTCCGTGCTCGAGATCGTCATCAACGGAACCGACGCCGCCGCCATCGCCCGGGCAATGAAGACGGGAATCGATGCTGCCTGCGTGGACGGAGTCGTGGCGATCAGCGCCGGTAACTACGGGGGCAAGTTGGGTCCTCACCACTTCCACCTACGGCAGATCATGTTCGAGGCGGCAGGATGAGCAATGGGGTGGAGGCGCGCCTTCGAGCGCCCCTCCGTCAGCGGGCCGACTGTTCGGAGCTGCTACCCCAGGGCTGGGGCTCGCTCTCAATCAGTGAGCTCGCCCGGCGCCCGATCTACCTGGAGCAGGAGGGTCAGGTTGCCTGTGGCGACCTGCTTGAGCTCACCGGGGAGCCAGCCGGCCGAATCCGTTTTGTCGGCGCCCTCGGTCACATGGACCGGCTCGGCGCCGGGCTGAGCGAAGGAATGGTCATCGTTGAGAACAGTGTGGGGGACGAGGCCGGCCTGGGGATGTCCGGTGGAGTCCTCGACATCCATGGGGATGCCGGAATCCGGACCGGCGCCGCTGCT
>JBKPAO010000123.1:0-84757 GCA_046726475.1 Gemmatimonadota bacterium
ACTCGGGGTCCCGACAAGATCAGTCCGTTGTTACACCCGAAGGTAGAGAGCAGGATAGCGACGGCCATGATGGTGGCAGCCCCGGCCCCCAGCGCGACCTCGATCGCGGCGGTGCCGACCCTATCCTGGGAGGCATACTGGAGCCCACGGGCCAAAACGTCGGTTCCGTGGGGATCACCGTAGAACGGAAGCACATTCAGGTACGCGACGTTCGACAGGATGTAGAGCAGGCTGACCAAGCCGGTGCCCAGCGCCAGCGCGCGGGGCAGGTTCTTGGTGGGCTCCCGGACCTCAGCCGCGGCAAAGGTCACGTTATTCCAGGCATCGGAGGAGAACAGCGAGCCCACCATGGCGGCGCCTATCACCGGGATGACGGCGAGCGTCCAGTCCGCGCTCCCCCAGAAATTGGAAAAGTTCGCCGCGGCGATATCCGGCTGGCGGAAGAGGGTGAGCCCGAACAGGACCAGCGCCGCGAGCGCGCCGATCTTGGCGACACTAAAGATGGTCTGAACCGCCGCACCCAAGGTGACGCCGAAGACATTCAATAATGTCAGTGCGGCGATTAGAAGGATCGCCACCAGCCTTTGGGGAGAAAGCCCCAGCTGGATCGCGTCGGCGGCGCCGGGTAGATGGATCTGACCCAGCGGCAGGAAGACATCCGGGGTAACGCTGGGAACCAGGACGCCGAGAAATCGCCCGAACGCTACGGCCACCGCCGCGATGGTGCCGGTCTGAATGACTGTGAACAGCGTCCAGCCATAGAGGAATCCGGCCGCAGGCGAGAGTCCCTCCCGCAAGAAGACGTATTGCCCCCCGGCACGCGGCATCATGGCCGCGAGCTCGGCATACGCCAGCGATGCAATGACGGTCATGCAGCCGGTGATGATCCAGACCAGGAGCAACGCCCCCGGTCCCCAGGGGCCGACCTGTCGCCCGATATCGGCGGAAACGATGAAAATGCCGGAGCCGATCATCGACCCGACCACCAGGGAGACTGCGGCAAGAGGCCCGATACCCCGGATGAACTCGGCCGGTGGCGAGGATGTGCGTGGCGTCGATTCGACCTGTGTGGTCATGTTGTTCCGATGGTGATTGTCATCCCGAGCATGGAAGATCCCCTACCGAGTGACACGGTGGGATGTCTGCCTCGCGGGACAACAGCCGGTTGGCTCAGGAGGAACGCTGATCGGTCTCGGACGGCGGCGGAGGGATCTCCCGCGGCGGCACAGGAATCTCCCGTTTTGATACATCCTCCGCCGTTCTAACCGCTTCTTCGACGACGGCCTGGCCCGCGGCGGCCAGACCCTTCATGACCTTTGCAGCGCTATCCATCAGGTTCATCGTCCCGCTAATCGCCTGAATCGGCAGCTTCCCCGCCCGCATGGTGCTTTCAACGGTGCTGGTGATCTTTGCCAGGAACCCGTCGGGCTGTGCGCGCTGGGCGTATTTGCTGGTGAGAAACTCAAGGTAATCCAGGGCCTGGTAACCCTTCTCGTCGTCCAGTGCTTCCAGGAGACGGGCGAGTCTCTGCTTCAGGAGATCGTTCATGGGCGTCGAGAGTCGAGAGTCAAGAGACCTCACGCATGAATCATGCTGCCGAAACTTAGCACCAGCACCGTCGCCTCACTCCCCAACCCGCGACACGAACTCCACCACCGGGGTGGTCAGGTACTTTGTCTTCGCCGCCTTGATGGTCACTCGAAGGGTTAGCTCCTGCAGCGCTGGCAAGGTCCGAAACTCCGCCGCCTGACTCTCAGAGACAGTCACATACACGAAACCGGGCTCGGGAAGCGGACCCCGGGTGAGCAGATATTTCTGACCCCGGGGAATCTCAGTTCTCAACTCGTCCGCGATCTGCACCGCTATGAGCTGCAGCCTCCATTCCACGATCTTGCCCACGTAGCGAGCCGGATCGGAACGCACGTCCGCGGCGGTGATCCCGGTGAGGGCACCGCCCGAGGCCTCCTCCAGGTCGCCTTCCCGCACCCAGCCCTCGGTCTGGATCCGCACCCACTCACCGCTTCGACCCACGATTCGAATGGGGGCGCCGGTTTGAAGGATTCCGTATTGGCCGCCTTGCGGGGTCGCCAACAAGCCGGTTTCATGCGACACGGCTGCACGATCGTTGTCGGCTACAGGCTGACTCGGCGGCGCTGAGCTAGGGGCTGATGGCGGCGGAGCTGAGGGTGCCTGGGCAACGGCCGGGGTGTCCGCCGTTACCTGAGCGACCACCGCGTCTCGCGGCACCCATCCCGCTCGGCTGACGTGGGTCCAGCCGCCACTGGTCTCCAGCCTCCGGAGGAGCGCTCCGTTTCGCACCCGTCCTACGACCTGGCCGTTGGGCGAATTCCGGAGATTCTCCCCGTCCGCCGCACTGACCACCAGGTCGAAACCGTCTCGTTTGGTCGGTGATGTCGAGCTGCTGAAGATCCATCCTTCCACCACCACCTCGTGCCAGTCGCCCCGGGAGGCCTTGGTCTCGACTTCGGTACCCGCCGGCAGCGTGACCAGCGGTACCCCATCCGGCTCCTTCCGAAGCCGGGTGTCGGAGGAGATTTCACCAACCTCCTGGGCCACAAGCACCGGTACTGCCAGCAAGGAGAGCACCGTTGCGCAGGCTGGAAGCCAATGCAGGGCAGGACTAGATTGCGGCGCGTAACTCACAGTGGCGCATTGTAGAACACGCGGAGACCCATGTCAAACGGAAGCGCTCCCCGGGTGGTCCTGCTGGTGCTGGACGGCTGGGGCTACCGGCCGGAGCGCGAGGGCAACGCCATTGCGTTGGCCTCGACTCCGAACTGGCAGAGGCTCTGGCAGTCCTACCCCCGCACCCTGCTCGACGCGAGCGGCCTTGCGGTCGGCTTGCCTGAAGGGCAAATGGGCAACAGCGAGGTCGGCCACCTCAACCTCGGTGCCGGCCGGGTCGTGCCGCAGGATCTGGTGCGGATCTCCCAAAGCATTCAAAGCGGTGAGTTCTATCAGCTCGAGCCCCTGGTCAGCCTCTGTGAGAAACTGCGGCAGACCGGGGGAACGCTCCATCTCGTTGGCCTGCTGGGGCCGGGCGGCGTCCACGCCCTCGACCGCCACCTCCTCGCCTGTGTCGAGTTGGGTGTTCGCCAACGGGTTCAGGCAATCGCCATTCACGGCTTTCTCGATGGCCGAGACTCCGCCCCCACCCTGGGGGCCGAGGTGGTCCGAACGCTGCTGATGGACATGCGGAGAATCGCCGGAAGCAAGGTCGATATCGCCACCCTCACCGGCCGCTATTACGGAATGGACCGAGACCGCCGCTGGGACCGGACTCAGCTGGCGTACGACGCGATGGTCTACGGTCTGGGCACTCCAGTCGAGCACCCCGTGCTCGCGGTGCAGGCGGCCTATGCTCGGGGAGAGACGGACGAGTTCATCCAGCCGCGGGTACACGTGCGCAATGGCGTTCCCGTCGCGACGATGCGGGATGGCGACGGCGTGTTCTTCTTCAACTATCGCAGCGATCGGATGCGGCAGATTGTGGCCGCACTCGCCGTGGATGGCTTCGACGGCTTCCCGGTCCGCAACCGTCCCCACCTGTCGTGCGTCACGATGACCCAATACGACCAGCGCTTTGCGATTCCCCAGGCGTTTCCGCCGTTCAGCCTCGCCCGCATTCTCGCGGAGGTCTTGGCCGGTCATGGCCGAACTCAGTTTCGCACCGCCGAAACCGAGAAGTACCCACACGTCACCTATTTCTTCAACGGTGGGTACGAGCCGCCCTACCCCGGGGAGGAGCGGTGCCTGATTCCGTCGCAGCGGGTAGCCACCTACGACCTCGCACCTGAGATGAGTGCGGTCGGCATCACCGATGCGCTGTGCCGCACCATCGAGACCCGGGATCATGACTTCCTTCTCTGCAACTATGCCAACGCGGACATGGTAGGTCATACCGGGGTGCTGCCGGCGGTAATTCGAGCGGTAGAGACCGTGGACAGCTGTCTGGGTCGGGTCCTGTCCGCCGCGGACAAGGCGGGAGCCGGCGTGCTGGTGACAGCCGATCATGGCAACTGCGAGATGATGATCGACCCAGCGACCGGCGGAGTTCACACCGCGCATACCACCAATCCGGTTCCCTTGGTCGCCGTCGGGACGAGCACCGGCTCGCTGCGAGCCGGTGGCTCGTTGCGAGATGTCGCTCCGACGGTTCTCGGGCTTCTCGGCATCGAACCTCCCGGCGAGATGACCGGGCGTGACCTACGGGAGTGCGATTGAATGGAGAGGCGTCACTCACCCAACGCCACCAACCGTCACCCGCGGCGAAGCGACGGGGCGGGAAGGTCGCCATTGCTCTGCGCACCGCTCCGCTTTCTGGGGATGACAATAAGTGGATTGCTCCTCTGGCTGATCGTCCTCACTGGCAGCGCCACGGCCCAGGTCGGGCATCCACCGGGAGCGTCGCCCTACCGCGACATCCGCCAGGGCCACACATTCACTCTCCTCGGGGGCTACTTCTCTGGCGACGGCGGCGAGTTTAACGTGGCGCCGCATGACGGGGCCGTCATCGGGGCTCGCTACGATATCCGATCCTCCCGCGCCATTCAGTTCGGGCTAGGCGTGTTCTACGGTGATCTCCAGCGCTTTATCGTGAATCCGTCAGTGAACAACTTGCGTACCGGACCGGTGAAGCAATCGGTCACCTTCATCGAGCTCGACGTGCAGATGAATCCCAGTGGTGGGAAGAGCTGGCATCGCATCGCTCCCTACCTTGGCCTGGCCGGCGGGCTGGGCATCTCGAGCGACACCCCGGCCGACACGAGCCGGTTCGAGTTCGGAAACAAGTTTTACCTGGCGCCCAACGGCGGCTTCCGGTTCTTTTTCAGCCAGCGACTGCATCTGCGGGCGGAAGCGAAGGCCACCTTCTGGAAGATCACCTACCCCACCACATTTCGAGTAGACCAGGGGACCACCTTCACGGAGTGGACCAACAGCTGGTGGCTTCAGGCGGGCCTGGGATACTCGATTTCTCCTTAATGGCGACCTCGCTGACCCGAACAGTCGGATTCCATGCCCGGCACCATTACTACCGGCCCGAGTGGAGCGAAGCGAAGAATCGGGAGGCATTCGGATCACTCGCCGACCCCCCTGGTCACGCCCACGACTATCGGTGCGCGGCCACCGTAAGCGGGCCGGTGAACGAGTTGGGCATGATCCTCGATTTGACGGTCCTCGACCGGATCTTGACTGAAGAGGTCGTCATCCCCCTCGACGGGAAGCATCTCAATCTGGACGTTCCTGCCTTCGCCTATGGCCGTGCGCTTCCCACTTGTGAAGCGATAGCGGCCTACCTGTTCTCCCGGATCGCTGCCCGGTTGCCGGGAGGAGTCGTACTCGATCGAGTTCGCGTTCTGGAGGATCCGACGCTCTATGCCGACTGCACCGGACTCGCCTGACCTGGTGCAACCGTCCAAGCGAGGCGGCCGAATGGCCGAGCTCGCGGCGGTGGAGGAAGTGCCGGTGTGGCTGGAGGTGAACGGGCGTCCCGCCGTCACCTGGATGTGCACTCCGGATTTGCTGGAGGAGCTGGCGATCGGCTGGCTGCACGGCGAAGGCTATATCGACTCCGTGGACCAGGTGCACCTGCGTCCGTGCGCCACCGACCTCGGCTTTTGGGCCGATGTCTCGGAAGACCGGGTCGCTGCAATCCAGGCCGAGGCCCGGAAACCTGTGTTGGCTTCCGGGTGCGGCGCCGTCTCCACCTTCCTAGCCGACCCTGCGACGGTCCAGGCGCAGCCTCCTCGGGGGCCGGTTCCTGAACTGGACCAGCTGAGAGCACTCTTCAAGGCGCTCTTCGCGAAAGGCGAGCGCTATAAGGACACCGGCGGAATCCACGCAGCGGCGCTGGTGGATGAGAAGATTCCCACGCTGATCGCGCACGCGGAAGACATCGGTAGGCACAACGCCGTCGACAAAGTCCTGGGCGCCGCGTTGCTTAGCCGACAACCGATCAAAGGGCTGGGACTGCTGGTCACGGGACGCATCTCGGCGGAGCTCGCCTTCAAGGGAGCCCGCGCAGGACTGGCATATATCGCCACGCCGTCGGTGCCTTCGACACTCGCGGTGGAGATTGCCCGGCGCAGCGGAATGGTACTGATCGGCCGGGCCGTGAGCGGACACCCCCAGCATCACGGCGCAATGGGTTCGGGTGCCGCCTGATCGTGCGGAGCTCGGGGAGCTGATCCGCACCGCTCGGACGATCGCGGTCGTCGGATTGAGTCGGAAGCCGGAACGACCGAGCCATGGAGTCGCCGCCTATCTCCAGCGCGCCGGGTATCGGATTGTCCCGGTGAATCCGGCCGGCGGCGTGACGCTGGGCGAGCCGGTGTATCCCGATCTCCGGGCCGCTGCTGCCGCCAGCGGGCCAATCGACATCGTCAACATCTTCCGCCGCTCGGAGCACATTCCGGCGCTCCTGGACGCGCTGCTCGACGTCCGTCCTCGACTGGTCTGGATGCAGCAGGGGATCCGCCACGACGAGGTGGCGCGGCGGCTGGAGTCCGTCGGCATTACCGTGGTAATGGACCGGTGCCTCGCAGTCGACCATCAATTTTTGGGGAGGTAATGCCCGCTCGAGAGCTTGCCTGCTTGGCCCTGCTTCTGGTAGGAGCCGCCGAGCTCCGCCCGATACAGGCCCAGGGCACCGGCGACCAGGCCCGGCTGATCTTCACCGTGGCCGGAGGAGTCGTCATCGGCAAACATCTCTGGTCGGTCGACAAGCAACCGGTCCAGTTCATTGAGCCGGCCGACACCTTCGCGCTCAGCCGGCGCATCACGGACAACCTCGCCATTGGGTTTAGTGGTACCTACTTTGGCGGTGAGCATCTGGGTCTCAACGTGGAAGCATTTCTCGTAGGACTGGGATTCGAGGACAGCTGTAGACTGGCGTTTGCCTCGGGCAACGCCGACGTAGCCACTGCCTGCCAGTCGATTCAGGGCGCGACCAAATCGGCCACGGCGGTCATTCTTTCCGCCGGTCCGGTCTACCGCATCAACAGTCGCAGCCTGCTCTCTCCCTATGCCCGGGCAAATGCCGGCCTGGTCTTCAGCAGCCAAAGCTCGATCAGGACGATCGGCCAATTCCCCAGCCCCGGTGGTCTGGTCGATCTGATCGTCTACGACGACGATAAAGAATCCCGCGTGGAGCCGGCGTTCGGGCTGGGGGTAGGCGTCACTGCGGCCATTGCCAAGGGCTACCAGCTTCGCTGGGAGGTGCGGGACAACATCGTCGGAGTCCAAAAGGTCACCGGCAGTACGCCGCAGGCGAGGGTGATCCCCCCTCACGAGCTGGTCTTCAAGCATCTCTTCAGCTTCACCATCGGCTTCGATGTCGTGCTGGAGCGCCGCCGGGGGAGAAGGTATTGAAGCGGGGCATCGTCGAGGGCAAAACCTCCTGAGACTGAGAAGCTGTTAAGTGGAAACCGCCCCCCCGCCCCGCGGCCCTGCTGCCCCGCGCGTTCACGGGGCCATCCTGGCCGGCGGAGGAGCAACGCGCTTCGGCGGAAAGCCGAAGGGGCTCGAGGTTGTGGGCGGGGAACGGATTCTGGATCGTCTCGCGAGAGTCATGACGGCTGCGCTGGGGGAGCCACCGGTCCTGGTGGCCAATGCACCCGACGCCGGAAGCTGGCGTCCGGATCTCCGGACCGTTCCTGATGCACGTCCCGGGTTCGGCGCTCTGGGCGGGATCTACACCGCAGTCGTCAGCGCGCCGGCGCCCGTGGTGTGCGTCGCCTGGGATATGCCGTTCGTCTCCGAACTCCTCATCCGAGCGCTTGCCGACAGGCTGGCACAGCACGACGCGGTCCTCCCCCAGAGTGATGGCCGCCGCGGCCTGGAACCGCTCTGCGCCGCCTATGGCCCTGCCTGCCAGCAGGCAATCGAGCTCAGCCTCGAATCGGGGGATCTCCGCGCCATCAGCTTCCACGATCGTATTCGGGTCGGTATCCTCCCTCTGGAGCAGGTGCGGGCTCTCGCGGACCCGGACCTCCTTTTCTTCAATGTGAACACCGCGGACGATCTCACAAAAGCGGACGACCTGTGGCGTCGACGCGCATCATCTCCATAATCGGTCGCAAAAACGCAGGGAAGACCACTCTCGCCGTCGCCTTGGCCAGCGAGCTCGTGCGCCGAGGTCATCGCGTCATGACCATCAAACACGGCCATCATCCCGCCGATGCTGACCGGCCGGGTAGCGACACCTGGCGTCACTTTCACGAGGGGAAAGCGGAGCGGGTGCTGATTGCCTCCCCGGACCTCCGGGTGCTCTTCGAGCGCAGTCCGGACCTTTATGATCCAGTGGATCTGGCCCGACGGTACATGGATGGAGCCGACATCGTTCTGACCGAGGGCTATAAGTCGGCGCCGCTGCCGAAGATCGAAGTGTACCGCCGCGCAGCCGGTTCCCGTCCGCTGTACGATCCCGCCGCTCCCAATGCCGACCAGTGGGTCGCGGTGATCACTGACGATCCTGAGTTCCAGGCCGACTGCAGCATACTCCACTTCCACGACACGATCTGGCTGCAACTCCTCGCGAATCTGGCCTGGGAGCGCTCGCTGGTCCTCGAGCCTTGAGCCCTCCTCTCACCGCGGCCGAGGCCGCCCAGAGAATCCTGGCGGAAGCCCGCCGGCAACCAGCCCTTCGCATTCCACTCGACGACGCACTCGGAAGCGTGCTGGCCGAGGATGTCGTCAGCCCAATCGACATTCCCGCGTGGACCAACTCGGCGATGGATGGATACGCCGCGAGAGCGGCGGACGTTCGGGGAGCGTCCGAGACGCATCCGGTGCGACTCCGGGTCATCGAGCATCTACCGGCCGGCCGCTTCCCTTCTCGCCCGATCGGTGCCGGCGAGTGCGCCAGAATCTTTACCGGAGCCCCCCTCCCCGACGGGAGCGACAGTGTCATTCGGCAAGAGGATACCGATGGAGGGGCGGAGACCGTCAGCATTCTCAAGGATCGCGACGCCGGTGTGAATCTCCGGCGCGCTGGGGAGGACATCCGTAGGGGCGCGCAGGTCCTCGCAGCCGGCAGCGAGCTGGGCCCGGCACACCTCGGTGTGCTCGCCTCCCTCGCGATGGCCCACCCGCTGGTGTACCGGCGGCCGCGGGTCGCGATCCTCGGGAGCGGCGACGAGATCGTGGATATCGATCAGCCGGAGGAGATTCTCAGCGGGCGCAAGATCGCGAGCAGCAACACGCACACGTTGGTCGCACTGGTTCGCGAAGCCGGCGGCGAACCGATCAATTTGGGAATCGCGGCGGATACTCGGGAGAGTCTCAAGCAACACCTCGCGAGCGCGCTCGACTGTGACCTATTGATCACCACCGCGGGCATCAGCGTCGGGGAGCATGACTTCGTCCGGGAGGTGCTCGAGTCGCTGGGAGGTGAGCTCCGGTTCTGGAAGCTGCGAATGCGACCCGGGGCCCCGGTCGGTTTCGGGCTGCTCGGAGAGATGCCATGGATCGGGTTGCCGGGCAATCCGGTCAGCACGATGGTGACCTTCGAGCTGTTTGCGCGGCCGGCCATACGGAAGATGATGGGACTGAAGCTGCCCTACCGGCGTTCGGTCCCGGTCCGCCTGACGGAGCCGGTCAACGTCAAGCCGCGGTTGCAGCACTTTCTGCGCGGAGTGGTCAGTGAGACGGGCGGCGAGCTGGTAGCGCGGCTTACCGGTCCGCAGGGGTCCGGGATTCTCACCTCGATGGTCCAAGCCAACGCGCTGCTGATCGTTCCCGAGGGTCAGTTCGAAACCCTGGCAGGAAATACCCTCCAGGCGTTGATGCTGAATGACCCGGTGCATCAGGGGCAGCCGGGGTTTTAGGAAGGGTCGAGAGTCTAGGGTCTAGGGTCTGCCGCTTCGGATAAGGCGACTGGGAGTACTCCCGAGCCGAGAATCACAGGCTCGTGATCTAGACCCTAGCCCTCGACCTTCTACCACTCATCGATTACATTTCTCCTCGCAAGAAGGGGAGTAGCTTATCCGCCCAGAGGGCGGACGGATGAATCGTCAAGACTGTTCGCCAGGTGCGAGCACGGTTCATTCGGGAGGCGGCAGCGGGTCACACTCCCGCGGCGCCTTAGAGCGAGACCTTCGTCCACGCGAAAGCGGAGCGGACGGGGTCTCGCTTTTTTTATTAGGCCCCACCAGGGGGAGATATGCACAACAACTTCAAGACCTTCGTGTTGCTGGCAGGGCTTTTCGGGTTGTTCCTGCTGGCCGGGCAATTGTTGGGGGGCTCGAGCGGCCTGCTGGTAGCCCTCGTCGTCGGCAGTCTGTTCAACTTCGTGATGTATTTCTTCTCGGACCGCCTGGTGCTCAGGATGTATCGAGCCCAGGTCGTCAGCGCCGAGCAGGCGCC
Source organism: Gemmatimonadota bacterium (assembly GCA_046726475.1). Lineage (GTDB taxonomy): Bacteria > Gemmatimonadota > Gemmatimonadetes > Gemmatimonadales > GWC2-71-9 > CAVVWJ01. Next base: position 10,387 of record JBKPAO010000123.1, read on the forward strand.
GGAGCTCTACGCCATGGTCGATCGCCTGCGCCAGCGGGCGGGGCTGCCGATGCCCACTCTGGCCATCGCGCCCCACGAGCAACCCAACGCCTTTGCGACCGGCCGGAACCCGGAGCACGCAGTCCTCGCCGTGACCAGCGGAATTCTCAAGCACGTGCCGAAAGAGGAACTCGAAGGCGTCCTCGCTCACGAGCTCGCTCACATCAAGAACCGGGACATGTTGATCACCACGGTGGCGGCCGGGATCGCCGGAGCTCTGAGCAACCTCCCGTATCTGCTCATGTTTGGCGGTGGCCGCGATGACGAGGGTGGCCATCCGTACGCTCGCCTGGCCCTGCTGCTGCTCGCGCCGATCGGCGCGATGATCATCCAATTCGCAGTCTCCCGGCAGCGGGAGTTCGAGGCCGACCGAGTCGGTGCCTTGATTCTCGGTCGCCCGACGCCATTGGCAAACGCATTGGTGCGGTTGGACGATCTGGCCCACCGCATCCCGATGCAGGTCGCCCCGGCGGCGGCCCCCCTGGCCCAGGTCAATCCACTGGCCGGACACAACGGATTAAGCCGGCTCTTCAGCACCCACCCGCCTACTGCCGAGCGGGTAGCTCGCCTGCAAGCCATGACGCCGGGGCGCTGAGTGGGTCAGCACGAGCTCGCCGTGTGGCTGGGATTTACCGGCCTGGTCGTAGCATTACTAGTCCTCGACCTCGGCGTACTCAACCGCCGCTCCCACACGCTGACCATGAGAGAAGCGGGGATGTGGAGCGGCGGGCTCGTCGCGCTGGCGATGCTGTTTGGATTATTCGTCCTCTGGCAGGAGGGCAGCCAGCATGCGCTGGAGTATTACACCGGCTACCTGATCGAGCTCTCGCTCAGCGTCGACAATCTCTTCGTTTTTCTCCTCATCTTCTCTTATTTCGGCGTCCGCGCCGACGCCCAGCCCAAGGTACTGAAGTGGGGCATCCTGGGTGCGATCGTCATGCGCCTGATTATGATCGGACTGGGCGCTCTCCTGCTCCAGCGGTTTACCTGGATCGTGTACGTGTTCGGCGGCCTGCTGGTCCTGACCGGCATCCGCATGTTCACGCAGAAGGACGCGGCGGTAGATCTGGAGCGGAATCCCGTAGTTCGGCTGGCTCGCCGGTTTCTTCCGTTCAGCCACTCATATGACGGGACCAGGTTCTTCACCCGGACGATTCACGGCCGGGTGCTCGCGACGCCGCTGCTGCTGGTTCTACTGGTGGTCGAGTGGTCCGACCTGGTGTTCGCGATCGACAGCATTCCCGCGATCTTTGCGGTGACCCGCGATCCCTTTCTGGTTTACAGCTCGAACGTATTCGCCATTCTTGGTCTTCGGGCACTGTTCTTTGTGCTCGCCGGGATGCTCGACCGGTTTGTATTTTTGAAGACGGGGGTAGCGTTCATTTTGGTCTTCGTGGGCCTGAAGATGCTGGTGAGCGCCTGGGTCCACCTTCCGACCCTGATCTCTCTGGCAGTAATCGTGACGACGTTGGCTATCAGCGTCATCCTGTCACTCCGCCATAGCTCTCGGGAGGCGCGGCTCGCGGCCTGAGCACTTATAGGTGTGCTGGCCAGGCGGCTATCACCCGCGGTACTGGGACTTAAGGCGAAGGCGAAGGCGCAGGCGATCGCGGCATCGCGTAGAACGTTCGTCATGGCACGTTGGACCGCGCCGACCGGCAAATGGTTGCGTCCGCTCTTACGAGTCTGGCTCGCTCTCCCTACTTTCCCCGACCATGTCTTCTCATTCGTTGTTGTCCCGGCTGGGACTCGACCGGCCCGAGCTGCGGGCGTGGGCGATGTACGACTGGGCTGCGTCCGCCATGCAGACCACCATCATGGTCGCGGTCTTCCCGATCTATTTCGTGAAGGTTGCGGGTGCCAATCTGGCCGAGAGCGGTGCGACCCAGCGATTGGCAACGGTCAATACGCTGGCCCTGGTGATCATCGCGCTGCTCTCGCCGATTCTCGGCGCAGTCTCGGACTATCGCGGGAGCAAGAAGCGATTCCTCGGGGTGTTCATGGCGATCGGCATAGTGGCGGTGCTTGGGATGTACTTCATCGATCGGGGCGACCTCGACCTGGCTTCGTGGCTCTTCACTATCTCGTTGATCGGCGTGACCGGAAGCTTTGTCTTTTACGAGGCTCTGCTTCCACACATCGCGCGACCTGGCGAGATCGACCGGGTGTCCACCGCAGGCTATGCTCTGGGTTACGTCGGCGGGGGCATCCTGCTGGCGCTCAATCTCGCGTGGATCCAGCGGCCCGACTGGTTTGGACTTCCCTCCGGCCCGGGGCTCAGTCCCTCAGCGGCGACGTTGCCTGTCCGGCTGGCCTTCGTATCGGTAGCGATATGGTGGCTGGTTTTCTCGCTCCCACTGTTTCGACGAGTTCCAGAACCGGCTCGCACTCTGGAGCCAGACGAATCGCGCGACGCCCGTCCCATCCGGATGGCGTTCATCCGTCTGAGCGAAACGTTCCGAGAGCTCCGGAGCTATCGGAATGCCTTTCTGATGCTGCTGGCCTTCCTGATTTACAACGATGGAATTCAAACCATCATCAAGATGGCGACGGCCTACGGCACCGAGCTCGGAATCGGGCAGAGCGCGCTCATCGGAGCCATCCTGCTGGTGCAGTTCGTTGGTATCCCTTGTTCGTTCCTGTTCGGCATGGTGGCGGGGCGCATCGGCGCCAAGCGGGCCTTGTTTCTCGGCCTCTTGGCATATACCGCCATTAGCGTGCTGGGATACTTCATGAAGACTGCCACTCACTTTTACGCGCTGGCGGCACTCGTGGGCACAGTACAAGGCGGGACCCAGGCGCTCAGCCGATCCCTCTTCGCCAGCATGATTCCGCACCACAAGTCAGGCGAGTTTTTCGGGTTCTTCAGTGTATTCGAAAAATTCGCCGGCATCTTTGGACCGTTGATCTTCGCCGGGACGATCGCGGCGACCGGCTCGAGCCGCAACGCCATACTTTCGGTCATCGTGTTCTTTGCGATCGGCGCGCTACTTCTCTATCCAGTAGACGTGGAAGAGGGCCAGCGGGCTGCCCGCGCAGTCGACCTGACGACCAGCGCGGGCTAACCAACTAGTTGGACTCCGAACCTGGTTTTCCGGGCCGCGGGAGGACGTGGATGGCAGACATCTGGGTCTTTCCATCGGCGTCGGCGACAATAGTTGCATTTCCCACCGAACGTCCCAGAACCTCGCCGGTCGCAGCCACCGTTGCGACGCTTTCGTTGCTGCTCCTCCACCTGACCGTCACAAGCACTGGGTCTCCAAACTGATCCCGCATGCTGGCCTTCAGCGCCACGACCTGTCCCGAGATGATGGTAGCACTGCTGGGAACCACGGTCAGGCCGCTCGGCTGGGAGGGAGTATTGGGTGGCGGACTGAATGGCTCGGAGCAGGCGCTGCCTGCTACAACGGCCATTGCGGTAACGAGACGGGAGAGAGTGCTGGCGGCCATTGTAACCTCCGGTGAGAGCTCTGTGCCGCAACGCTACACCGCGTTGTCGACTGATATGGAGATTACGAGTACCGCGTGAATGGATCGTGAATGGCAGTCGTGATCGCCTCTTGCCGCTCCTACCCTCCTTCCCTAGCTTACAGCCACTCGTCGTCAGGATGACGGCGTCCCTGACAATCGTCCCACGACCAGGAGCCCCGCCGCGAAATTCCGCTGGCGGGGCGTCTCGTTCATGGATGCGCTGGAATTGACGCGGGCCCTGGTGGCCCTCGAAACCCCGACCGGCTCCGAAGCGGCGGCGACTGATTTCCTGGATGACACGCTGCGTCGTGCCGGGTACCAGATCGTGCGCCAGCCGGTCTCCGCAGGACGCCACAACCTGTACGCCTTCCGGGAAGCCCCGGCGGTTGTCTTCTCCACTCATCTGGATACGGTACCGCCGTACCTACCGTTGAGCGAGGATGGTGATTCCATCCACGGCCGGGGGAGCTGCGACGCCAAGGGCTTGGCGGCGGCGATGGTTGCCGCCGCCGAGCGGCTCGCCAGCCGTGGCGAGCGACGCATCGGACTTCTCTTTCTGGTCGGGGAAGAGAATGGGTCTGACGGCGCACGGGTCGCTGGCGAACTCGGCCCGAAGGGGCGTTACCTGATCAACGGTGAGCCGACCGAAAATCTGCTCTCGATCGGACAGAAGGGTTCGCTGCGCGTGGATTTCACCGCCGAAGGCCGAGCGGCGCATTCGGCGTATCCCGAGGAGGGGGTCAGCGCGATTGCAGCGTTGCTCGATACCATCGAACGCATCCGTCGGATGCCACTCCCGAGTGACCCCTTGCTGGGCCGGTCCACTCTCAATCTGGGGCTGATCGGCGGCGGAGTAGCCCCCAACGTGATTCCTCCCGCCGCCAGCGCGCAGCTCCTCATCCGGACGGTGGAACCGACCGATCCTTTGAAGCAGGCCATTCGATCCCTTCTGAGTCCGGGCGTCACCGTGGAGTTTCCGGTGGAAATGCCTTTCCACAAGGGTGGAACCGCCCCTGCCGGCTGGGAAACCACGGTCGTGAGCTATGCCAGTGATCTGCCTTTTCTGTCCGCATGGGGCGAGGGCTACCAGCTCGGACCCGGGACCATCCGGGTGGCCCACAGCAGCCAGGAACACATTCGGAAGGCCGATCTGCTGCGGGGAGTCGAGCTCTACACCCGCCTGGCGACCGACCTGTTGGCGAGAAGCGTCCAATGACTGAGAAGATTCCGGTCGCGGTCCTCGGCGCGACGGGGACCGTCGGCCAGAAGTTCGTCCGTCTGCTGGCCGAGCACCCGTGGTTTGATCTCGTGGCGCTGGCAGCCTCCGCAGCCAGCGCCGGACGCCTCTACGGTGAAGTCGTGCGCTGGCGAGAGTCGACGTCCCTCCCGGCCCGTTTTGGGGGAATGAAGATCCGGGAGTGCACCCCGCCCCTTCCCGGGTCAATCGTGTTCTCCGCGCTCGACGCTGATATCGCTGGCCCAATCGAACAGGCTTTTGCGGCCGGCGGTGCAATCGTGGTGACCAACACGAGGACACACCGGATGGACTCCGACGTACCTCTGCTCATCCCCGAGGTAAACGCCGATCACCTGCCGTTGATGGACTGTCAGCGAGATTCACGGGGGTGGACGGGGGCCATACTGGCAAATCCCAACTGCTCCACTGCGGCAATTGCCCTGGCACTCGCCCCACTACACCGCGCGTTCGGGATCGAGCGGCTTTTCGTCTCGACCCTCCAGGCGGTGTCGGGTGCTGGCTATCCCGGGATCCCATCCCTCGACATCATCGGTAACGTCATTCCTTACATCGGCGGCGAAGAAGAAAAAATCGAAGGGGAAAGTCGCAAGATTCTCGGGAGGCTGGAGAGCGGCGCGGTGGAACCGGGCGACTTCTCGGTGAGCGTTCACAGCAACCGAGTCGCCGTGGTCGATGGGCATATGGCAACGATCTCGGTGGGTTTCCGCAACCGGGTTCGCCCGGAGATCGCAGCTCAGGCTCTGCGGGACTTCCGATCCAGTCCGATCGTCGCCCAGCTGCCGTCTTCTCCGAACCCTCCGATCGAGCTGGATGACCGCATCGACCGTCCCCAGCCCCGCCTCGATCTGGGACGGGGCGGCGGGATGGCGGTCACCGTAGGACGGCTGCGCCCTTGTCCAGTTCTCGACCTTCGGATGGTCGTGCTCGGTCACAACACTGTCCGCGGAGCGGCGGGCCAGGCGATTCAGATCGCCGAGCTGCTCGTCGCCGACCATCGAGTCGGACCGGGCGTGGGAGGGAAGCCGGGCCGATGATTGTCGCCAAGTTTGGCGGCACCTCGGTGGCCGATGCGGCAGGGGTTTCGAGGCTGATCGAGATTGTTCGAGCCCGGCAGACCGATCACCCCGTCATCGTGGTCTCGGCGATGGCCAAAGTGACGGATACCCTGCTCGCTCTGGCGCACCAGCCCGATACCGATGACGGGACCGACGCGGCGGTCGCCGCACTGCTGGAGCGGCACGAACAGATCGCTGCCGTATTGCCGGGCGCTCCCTCGGCGCTGGAGGAAATCCACGCGGAAGCAACCGAGCTGCGTCGCGAGCTCCACGCCCGTCTGGGACGGGCAACCAGCCCGGCGGAGCTCGATGCGATTGCCGGCCGGGGCGAGCTCTGGAGCTCGAGGCTGGTGGCCGCGGCGCTGAAGGGCGCCGGGCTCGATGCAGCCTGGGTCGACATCCGGCCGATCATGATTACGGACGGGCGCTTCACCCGTGCCATGCCGTACGTCCAGGTCGTCAACAAGAGAGCGCGGGATTGCCTCCGGCCTCTGGCGGAGGCGGGCAAAATTCCGGTGACCCAAGGTTTCATCGGGGCGACTGCGACTGGGGTCCCCACCACACTGGGCCGGGGAGGTTCTGATTTCACCGCCGCTCTCCTCGGCGCGGCGCTGGACGCGACACGGGTCGAGATCTGGACCGACGTCGATGGGCTCATGACGGCGGATCCCCGGATCGTTCCCAGTGCCCGCACTCTCAAGGCAGCCAGCTACGAGGAGGCAGCCGAGCTCGCGACCTTCGGCGCAAAAATCCTTCATCCGGCGACAGCACTGCCGCTGGTGCGCGCGGGGATTCCGATCGTGATCCTGAACTCGAAACGCCCCCAGGGAACTGGAACCACGGTGGGACCCGAATCGGTGGTCGAGCGGGTGGGAGACTCACCGATCCGCTCCATCTCTTGGAAACAAGGGATCACGGTCATCAACATTCGGGCGCCGCGGATGCTGGGCGCCTATGGATTTCTGCGCACGCTGTTCGAGATCTTCGAGCGGCACGAGACGGTGGTGGACGTGCTGGCCAGCGGGGAGGTAAGCGTCTCGCTCACCATCGAGGATCGCTCCCGGCTGGATTCGCTGGTACGAGACCTGGCCGACCTCGGCGAGGTCTGGATCGAGGAGGGTCGCGCGATCGTGGCGGTTGTTGGCATCGGTCTTCGGAATACTCCCGGATTAGCCGCGCGAGTGTTCAACGCCGTCTGGCCGGCCAACGTCGAGGTCATCTCGCAGGGCTCGTCCTCGATCAACATGACCTTCGTGGTGCGGGAGGAGGACGGCCCTGACGTAGTGCGGAGGCTGCATCGTGAGTTCTTCGGGTCGGATTGAGATAAGTCGAGAGTCATGAGTCGAGAGTCAGGAGCCGAAATGGTGAATCGGGAACACCGCATCGCGGAAGTTCGACTTTGGACTCTCGACTATCGACTTTCGATTCCTAACCCGCAATGAAGATTGCAATTATCGGCAACGGAAAAATGGGCAAAGCGGTCGCGGCGCTTGCACAGCGGCGCGGCCACGCGATCCATACTGTCGTCAACCGGGTAGAGAATCCTTCAGGGCGAGCGCTGACTGCCGAGCGGCTCCGGGGGACCGACGTTGCGGTTGAATTCACCCGTCCCGATGCCGCGCCAACGAATCTGGAGCGACTGATCGAACTGGGCATTCCAACGGTGACGGGAACCACCGGTTGGAGCGGAGATCTTCCGAAGATCGAGGCACTGGTCCAGCGCCAGGATGGAGCCCTGCTTCACACAGCGAACTTCTCGGTTGGAGTGCACCTGTTCTTTCGGGCCGCGCGGGCGCTGGCTGAGTGCTTCCGAAAACGGCCGGAATTCGCGGTCACCATTCACGAAGAGCACCATGTTTCCAAGCTCGACGCTCCTTCCGGAACCGCGCTGCTCCTCCAGCGACAGCTCTGGGAGGTAGAGCCCGGCCGGCGATTCCCCATTACTTCGGTTCGCGCCGGAGATGTACCGGGGACCCATACCCTCACGTACGAAGCGCCGCATGAGACGGTCGTCTTGCGGCACGTGACCCGGAGTCGCGATGTCTTCGCTGCTGGAGCCCTGGCGGCTGCGGAATGGCTCCCCGGGCACCATGGCGTCTTCACCTTCGAAGACATGCTGTTCGAGGAGCAGCCGTGAGCCGGCTGCAGGGGTGTGGCACCGCGCTAGTAACCCCGTTCACCGATCAGGGTCTGGTTGATTTCCCAGCACTTCGGGCTTTAGTCGACTGGCAGATCGCCGAGGGAATCGACTTCCTGGTCGCCTGCGGATCCACCGGCGAGGCGCAGACCCTGAACGATGCTGAGCGAGAACGGGTCGTCGCGGCAGTGGTGGAGGTGGCAGGAGGGCGAGTCCCGGTGATGGCAGGAGCTACCAGCAACGATACCTCGCGTGCGGTCGACGAGACCGAGCGCATGTGCCGGCTCGGGGCGGACTACATACTCAGCGCGACCCCCTACTACAACAAACCAACCCAGGAAGGCCTCTACCGCCACTTTGTGGCGATTGCGGACGCCGCCACGAAACCAGTCTGCCTCTATAACGTGCCGGGCCGAACCTCCGTCAATCTTCGGCCGGAGCTCGCCCTTCGACTGGCGGCCCACCCCAACGTGATGGGCATCAAGGAGGCGAGCGGGGACTTGAAGCAGATGATGGACATTCTGAGAGCGCGGCCAGACGACTTCACGCTCCTGTCAGGAGACGACTGGCTGACACTTCCCGCGCTCAGTGCCGGGGGAGACGGTTTGATTTCCGTCGTGTCCAACGAAGTGCCCGCCGCCATGACCGCATTGGTTCACCTCCTGCTCTCCGGGAATCTGGAGAACGCCCGCGTCTGGCACTACCGATTGCTCCCCCTCATGGACGCCAATTTTCTGGAAACGAACCCGGCACCCTGCAAGGCTGCCCTCCATGCCATGGGACGGATACAGAACGTCCTCCGGCTGCCGCTGGTGCCCGCCAGTGACGCCACCGCTGCGGCGCTCCGTGACGCACTTCGCCAGGCGGGAGTGTCAGGTGTCTGAGAGGAGGCGGGGAAGCGGGAAACCGGAGAAGCGAGCCGCGGCGCGGCGGGGCGACGGGAGACCAAAGACTACCGTCTCCATAGACGAGCTGCGCGCGGCCATCGAGCGTTATGCTCGTGAGATCCCGCCCGGTGAGAAGCCAGCCGCACTCCAGGCGTTCCAGGCACTCAAGGCGGCGCTCAATGCCGGAAGAGTGCGTGCCGCCGATCGGGACGCTGAAGGTTTCTGGCGACCGAACCCATGGGTCAAGAGCGGAATCCTCCTCGGCTTTAAGCTGGGTAGGGTCGGTCCCGCGGCGGAGCGTGGAGCGTTCCCCTTCTTCGACAAGGATACTTTCCCGCTCCGTAGGTTCGGCCCCGGACACGGGGTCCGAATCGTACCGGGCGGGTCGGCGATTCGCGATGGCAGCTACATCGCGCCGGGCGTCGTATGCATGCCTCCGATGTACATCAACACCGGGGCCTATGTCGGGGAAGGCACCATGGTGGATTCACACGCCCTGGTCGGATCCTGTGCCCAAATCGGCCGGAGGGTTCACCTCTCCGCCGGAGTTCAGATCGGCGGCGTGCTCGAGCCCGTTGGTGCTCTCCCCGTGATCATCGAAGATGACGTGCTGGTCGGCGGGAACTCCGGGGTATACGAGGGAACCATCGTGCGTGAACGGGCGGTCCTGGCTCCCGGTACCGTACTCTCAGCCGGCACTGCGGTGTTCGATCTGGTGCGAGATCGAGTGTACCGCCGCAACGGCGACGAGCCCTTAGAAATTCCCGCTGGAGCCGTGGTAGTGCCGGGCACCCGGCCGGTAAAATCGGGATCCGGAACGGCCGCCGGCATTGCGCTCTATGCCCCGATCGTCGTGAAGTACCGGGATGAGAGGACAGATACCGCGGTCAAACTGGAAGAGCTGCTCAGGTAGCATCGTGAACAGTGAACAGTGAACGGTGAAAATGATGGACGGTAGAAGCCCTGTTCACTGTTCACTGTTCACTGTTTACTGATTTACTGTTTACGCTTTGACACGAAGATGACCACTCACACTCACTATCTCTGGTTCGAGACCAAGCGCCGCCAGGAGATCATCGACATCACCGACCAAGTCGCGGAGCAGGTCGAGGTCAGCGGTGTCCGCGAGGGTATCGTCCTGGTATCCGCCATGCACATCAGCGCCTCCGTCTTTGTCAACGACCACGAGTCTGGGCTGTGGCAGGACATCCTGAGATGGCTGGAAGAGACCATTGCTCCCTGGGACCCAGACCGATACCACCACAACGAGACCGGTGAGGATAACGCGGCAGCACATCTCCGAAGCCTCACGATCGGCCACGAGGTGATCGTTCCCATCACCGCCGGCAAGCTGGATTTCGGGCCCTGGCAACGGGTGTTTTACGGCGAGTGGGACGGCCAGCGGCGAAAGCGCGTCATAATCAAAGTGATGGGAGAGAGTTGAAAACGACGAAGGCCAGAGGAGCCACTGTAGCTCCCCTGGCCTCGCCGGTGTGCGTGACTCCTACTTGCCCAGAACCCGCCTTGCGGCGCTCACCTTCGGCGCATTCACGAAGCGGAACATTGCCTCGTGGGTGCTGCCGTCGGACAGAGTCAGCACGAACTTCCGGCAAGTGCCTCCCCAGCCCGCGTTAGTCCTCCAGACATAGGTATAGCTGGAACCTAGAGACTGCAGGCCGCTGGTCGGGGCGATCATCGCTCGCACCACGTTTTGTGGAGCGTCCGCAGGACACGCTATCGGCATCGAGGTCGGCGAGTTTACCTGAAGCACCCGCAAGCCGCGATATCCACCGATTGAGAACTTGATCGGGATCGCGCTACCGGCCAATGCCGAGTTGAGGTACGGCATGTTCCTGACCGGCGCGTAGAAACCGATAAAGCTCATCGCGCCGGAGACGTTGATCGATACCGTCTTCGTCGCAGACGAGTAGTTCGGGTCACTGGGCGCGAATTGCACCGACAGAGACACGGTGCCGGCCGCGTCGAATGCCGTGCCCGCGGGAGGCGTGTAGGTAAAGCTGCCGCTCAGCGAAATCCCGCCAACACCAGTCGCGCTCGCGTTGAGCTGCGACGGCCCCAATGGGGTACCGGTCGACAGCGAGCTCGGCGTCCAATGGAGGTCAGGCAGAGCCTTGGCGATGGTGAAGGACTGGGACACATCCTCCCCCGGCTGATAGTTGTCGTTACCCGCCTGGTGCGCGGTAATGGTGCAGGCACCGGCACGAGTGATCGTGACGGTGCTGCCCAAGACGGTGCAATCGCCACTGGCGGTGAAGCTGACGGGCAGACCCGAGCTGGCCACCGCGCTGATGGAAAAGGCCGGCTGACCGTACACTTTGTCAGCCAGGGGGTCAAAGGTGATAGTCTGCGGCTGAGCGCTGCCCGCAGCGGTGCCACTGACCCAGCGGGCTGCGTTGATATAGAGCTGCTTGATGTTGCTGTCGGTGAGCGTCGTCGGGTTGCGGAGCTCGCCGGCATCATCAAACGGATAGTTGGGCGCAAAGCTGAAGCTCACAACCTTGCCACTCCCGAACTGGCGAACCAGCACTCCAGGTGCTCCAGTGGAGAGCTGCATAAGGACGGTCGAGGGGTTGGCCGCGAACCCAACCTGCGGCCCGGCATCATTCGCGTCAGCGATGAAGGTGAAGCCGCCACTGAGACCCGCGAGTACCGGGTGTCCTTCCTGCCCGCTCACGGTCTGGTAGCTGATCTCGCACACGGCGCAGTTCTGCGCCGCGGCATCGGCACCGCCGCCGGCAGTCTGGAGAACCAGGTCCGCCATCAATGGGGTGAACTCGACCCCGTTCCACTCGGCACCGATGTACCCACCGCCATTGGCCACGAAGTCGCTCAGCGCCTGCTGCGCGACATCGTTCAAGGTGCCGTCGTAACCTGCACCATTCAAGTGGATGACGGCATCAAAGCCGGCCAGCACGGGGTTGGTCCCATCCCAGGTATACTCGGGAGCGGGCCGGACGGTGACCTGGAATCCAGCGTCGGTCAGAGTGTCCGCCAAAGCGTTGGTCGAGCCGACGTCGGCGTCAGCCAGAATCAGCAAGCTGGCGCCAGTGCCAGACACGCTACTAGCAGCGCCCAGGCTGAAGGCGACCCCGGACTTGGCCGTACGGCTCGAGCTGGCCATGAGGTCCACCAGCCGGGCCCCGTTTAGGAGTGGGCGCGGGTGTGCGCCGGTCGCGGCGGCGACCTGCTGCTGGGTAGAAGACATCGGCTCGGTTAGCTGATCGCTGCTGCACGCCATCGGCCCGAGCGTCAGGGCTAGTAAGAACGGCAGGAGGCGCCGACCCCGGCGACGGTGCGGGTGCACAGTGGTAGTACGTGGGCCGGTCATAATTTCCTCCAGTGCCGCGAAGGTGAGACTACGGTTAAGAGCCCTCTCGTTGGACGTGAACCTGTTCAGACTCCAGTGGACTTGGCGAAACGTGTTGTCTATCGGACTACCCTGGGTCCTGTACTAACCTGTTGATCGCCGCGGTGGGACCAGACCAGCGTCCCGCCGACAGCTCCTTACTAACCAGCTCGCGCTAGTGCGACGCGCGTTTGCTGCTTGCTTTCTTAGCGGCCGCCGGAGCTTTCGCCACCGTCGCGGCCTCAGGCGCTTCCAGCACGAACGTGGTGCGGGCATCGCTGCCCTTGACCGCAGCTACCAGCGTACGCCTGCCGACCTTCGATGCCGGCGTCCAGCGGGTGTGGGCTCGCCCACGCGTGTCGGTCATGACTCGCGCTGGGCTGACGGTACCGAACTTGGTACTGAACACCACCGGTTGATCCGCGACCGGGTTGCCGTACGCATCGGTCAGGTCCACGTCGAGCGACTGCACCGCCCGTTTCTCCATCCCCGGCTTCGGCGCCACGAACGCCAGATTGGCGGGGGCCGCTGCGCGGGCTCGGGCAACAATCTCGATCGGGCGGTCGACCCCTTCGACCTTGACCGTCAGGTGTTGTACACCAGCGGTGCGTCCCAGGGTCCAGACCACCATCGCCCGTCCAGCTGAGTCGGTCGTGACAACGCTGTCCGCCACGGTACCACTCGCCGGCTGGAGCGTGACCGGCACGCCAGGCACTTCGTTATCCGCTCGATCCAGGACCCGGATCTCCACCGGGCGAAGCGCCGATCCGACCGCGCCTTCGTGCTTGGCATTGCCCACAACCGACGCCTTGGCCGGAGTGCCGGCGAGCGCGGTGGCGGCTACTGCGAAGCGTGGCACGGTGCGCGCGCTACCCACCTGGACGTACACCCGCTGCGTTCCGCTCTTGGGGCCCAGCGTCCAGCGAGCCCGCGCCTCTCCCAGTGAGTCGGTGCGAGCCTCCGACGCCAGCACGCTACCGTCATCAGTGGCCGACCACGCGACCGGAACGTCCACCAGGGCAACCCCACTGGTATCGGTCACCCGGACCGCCGCAGGTTGAGACAGGTTCTCACCGGCCGGGCCCTGCAAGCCCTCACTGACGACGGTTATCCTGGTATTCGCCGCCACCGGTTCCGCTTCAGCGGTGACCACCGTCGGCGTCGCGATTCCCTCAGCCACGACCGATAGAGTCTGCCGTCCCGGAAACCCACCGAGCGTCCACGAAGCCCGCGCGATACCCTGGGCGTCGGACGAATCCGCCAGCGGCTCGGCTCGGCCAGTGCCCTCTTCCAGGGCAAAGCGAACCGGCACTCCAGGGATCGGCCTGCCGCTGCGCGAGACCACCTGCACCGTGACCGGCTGCGACACCTTCCGTCCCGCCGGAGCCCGTTGTCCGTCTCCCGACAGAAGCGTCAGCGACGAGGCCACCGGGTACACCTCGACCGGCAGCTGAGCGACCATTTCATCCGCGGTCGCTGTGAACACCGTCCGGCCCGGCGCGATCGCCGTCACGTTGCCGATGCTGTCCACTGCCGCAATCGACGGATCCGCAGAGCGCCACCGAGTGGCGAAACCGCCGATCTCGTTTCCTCGGATGTCGACCACATGCGCTAACGTCCTGCCGCGGCCGCCCTCAGGAGTCCGGAACAGGGTGTCTCCCACGATTTGGAGCTCGGCCGGACGCTGCCGGACGAAGACGTGAGCTCGAGCCGCCTTGCCACCAATCGTGACCATGATCGCCGTTGCCCCGCCACCCCGGGCAACGACGGTCCCGGCACTGTCGACCGTGGCCACCATCGTATCGGTGCTGTTCCACACCGTCGGGGCTCCGAGCAGCGCGTTCCCCCGCGCGTCGGTTGCGGTGACCGCCAACTGAATTGTGTCGCCAATCGCCGTCGCCGTATCCACCGTCGGTGAGATGCCGATCCACCGGACACTGGCCAGCGACCCGGTCGCTAACGAGTCCGCCTCGAACTTGGACTTGAGCGAGTGGGTGTACGACAGAATCGACACCAATCCCGCTCCGGCGGAGATAAAACCAGCACCCCAGCGCCAAGCATTGCTGATCAGGCCGTGGGGTCGCATGGTCTGAGGAAGTGGCTTGGCTCCGACTACCGGTGCAGGCTTACTCCATCCGGTCACAGAGCGGCACCCTTTCCTCTCCCGCCATTTCTCCATCTCCGTCCGTTTTGGGGAGCTCCGAGGCCGCCAGCGTTCCGACAAAGACCACGCAGCTGCGGCCCGGGCGCGCCCGGTGAGTTGCCTTGGCTCGCCAACCATTCGGCGTCATGCCGACAATCTGAATCTTCACGTCGGGGCCAGGATTGACCTGGAGCGCTTCAATCGTGCTCGCAAAGGCCGGGTGTGATGCCCGGTACTTATCCTGGGCCGCGACGACATTGCGCAACGAGTTCTTGAGGACCGACGCCGGAGTCGACTGCCACGACGCGGCCGCGTTCTGGGCCTCGGCGGCGATAGGCGTACCGAGACTCAGTCCGAGCACGAGGGTCGTCATGTATCGAGCTCGAGACATCGTTCCCCCTGCTTTCGGGACCAGTGTCGGACGGTGGCGTAGCTTGAGCCGGTTCGTCCGTCCCTCATGTTCCGAAGGCCTTGAGGCACATCTATTTTCGGTAGAAAAGGGGAAACTCACAATTCATAGGATTGCGACAGCGTCAACAACTCAGGCAGGCAGAAAATTGCAGGGGGGAGCTGACGTCGGAATCGCTTACGGCCCGAGCGTCTAGCTGATGCAATCGCTCGCAACCGAAGGTTGCAGCTGGCTCTACATCATTCGGTACTTCGGTCCACTACCACCTTCACGCGGGGTCCACCTCGGTCCCAACACATCGGTGGCTTTGCAATCGATGCAGTTCGGTGCGTTCACCCTGAGCTGATCGCCTACCCGCTCGTAGACCCCGGCCGGGCAGACGTGGGAGTAGAAGTCGGCAACTTCCGGGGAAATATCAGGGCCGATCAGCAGATGAGAGGGGATGGTGTCGCGGGTCGCGTTACCGGACTTGAACACCGCGTCGAGCTTGCTGATGGTGAGGGAACTGTCCGACACCCCCGTGTGGCCTGCGTTGACGCTGCGGGGAACTTCGGCATCCCCCTGCATCCTGATTCTTCCTCCGGGAAAGCGGCCTCCCGTCACTGTCATCAACCCGGCCTTCATCCCTCCGAGCACAAATCCATCCTTGAATGCCAGTCGCATGTTGCGGGTGCGGTAGAGATCGTCGTTGAGGTAGCTTTCATTGACCATCCGATCGTACGACGCCAGGCCGTCGGCCTGGCTGCTGCCGGGCTTCAGCGTCGCGAATGCCGCCCGTGCCGCATAGATGCCGGACTGCATGGCATAATGAATCCCTTTGAGGGAGGGAACATCCACGAATCCCGCGGCGTCTCCCACCAGCAGGATTCCCTCGCCATACCGTCGAGAAGGAAGGGAGTAATACCCCCCTTCGGGTATCGTCTTCGCGCCCCATTCCAATAACTGACCCCCTTCGAGCTGCTGCCGAAACAAGGGATGGAGCTTCATGCGCTGCAACAGCTCGTGCACGTCCAGGCTGGCATCGTGATAATCCAGGCCCACCACAAGTCCCAGGGCGACGTGTTTTGGCCCGAGCGGGTACATGAAGCTTCCACCAAAGGCATCGGTTGGGAGCGGCCATCCCAGTGTATGCACCACGCGATCGAGAGGGTGCCTGGTCTCCCAGACCTCCTTCACTCCCAATGCGTACAGCTGAGGGTTGGCCGACTCGATCTGCTGCCACTCCAGGTACGCCTGCGAGAGGAGCCCTCGCGTTCCCTCAGCCAGGACTGTGATCCGCGCGGTGACATCGGTTGGTTCGGTGTAACCGCTGCCGGGACTTCCTCCCCGGTCCAGGCCGGCGGGCGCGGTACGAACGCCTCGCACGGTGTTGCCTTCCACCAGCAATGCGTCGACCGGAAAGCCGGTGAAAGTGTTCACGCCGGCGGCCTCAGCGCGCTCACCCAGCCAGCGCACGATCTCGCAGAGTGAAGCAGTGAAGTAGTTCCGGTTGTGCATCGTGGGAGGGGTCGGGATCCGCTGGGACCTGCGCTCAGTCAAGAAATAAACTGCCTCCGACGTAACCGGCTGGCGAAACGGCAGATCCTCAGGCGCGACCTGGGGGAACAACTCCTGGAAGGCGCGTGGATTGACTACCGCCCCGGAGAGGCTGTGTTCACCCAGGCTTTCGGCTTTTTCCAACACCGCAATATTGAGATCGGGCATGCTTCCACCCGCTTCCCGGTCGCGGCTGGCCAACCGAGTCAACTCGATGGCGCAGGCGAGGCCTGCCGGACCCGCGCCGACGATGAGCACGTCCATCTCGAGCGCTTCGGCGCCTGGTTCCTCACGCAGAATCAGCCGATCGAGCGGAAGGGGCGCTTGATGGCGGAGAGGGAGAATGGTCGACACGGAATGTGCTCCTGGCTGGGATGAAGCGCGTCAAATATAACGGGGGCCCGGTTAGCCGATGGATTTGAGTAAAGCCGCGCGGGATCCCTGGGTATGGGGACAGACGATTCTCATGCTGGTAATTCTACTGGCCGCGCCACTCCTGCCCCGCTATGTGAATCTCGGTGATGCTGACTTCTTACTGAACCGCGTTGATCCCGCATGGATCCGAGGGCTGGGTGCAATCCTCATCGCGGCAGGAGGAGGGATGCTGGCCTGGGGAGTCCGGTCGTTAGGACCGAGCCTCACTCCGGGCATTGAGCCGTTGCCAACGGGCCAGTTGATCACCACCGGGCCCTACGCTCACGTGCGCCACCCGATTTATGCCGGCGCGGTGCTGTTGCTGACTGGATATGCCTTGAGCTGGAGCAACTGGACAATGGCCGTCCTGGTGGCTGTGGTGGCTCGCACGTATTTCGAAGCGAAAGCAAAGGCAGAAGAGAGGTGGCTGATCCAACGCTTCCCTGAGTATCAGGGCTATATGCAGTACGTGCGACGGAGGGTTCTATGATTCATTTGGGGCAGCTCTACTGTTGGCCCCGCGCCTTCTTTACTTCCGCCGTGAGACGAGGGAGAATCTCGAACAGGTCTCCCACGATGCCATAGTCGGCGACCTTGAAGATCGGTGCGTCCTTGTCCTTGTTGATCGCGACGATCGTCTTTGCCGTGCGCATACCCGCAAGGTGCTGGATCGCTCCCGAGATGCCCACCGCGATGTACAAATCGGGGCTCACCAGACGTCCGGTCTGCCCGATCTGGTCGGTGGGCGGTCGCCAGCCATCGTCGGTCACCGCTCGAGTAGCGCCGACCGCCGCGTTACCGATGGCAGCTGCGAGCTCCTCTACCAGCTTGAAATTCTCCGGCGCACGTAGACCGCGACCTCCGCTCACGATGATGGGTGCCTCGCCGAGGTCGAGCTTGGTGGCGCTTCGCTGGGCGAGATCGGAGACGGTAACTCGGGCGGCAGCCGGGTCCATCGCGGGCTGAATCGACTCACTCCGGGCAGTGCGCGGATGCTCCTTCGGAGTCACGAACCCCGGACGAAGCGAGAGCAGCGCAGGTCTGCTGGTGAGGCGCAGCGTGGCGATCACCTTGCCGGTATACGCCGGATGCTGGACCACGGTAGCATCTTCTCCCAGCTCATAACCGGTGACATCGGAGGCGAGACTTACCCGGAGCCGGGCCGCGACTCGCGGTGCCAGATCCCGTCCCTGTGCCGATGCGGCAAAGAAGCCGGCCCGATATCGGGTGGATCTGAGTCGTTCGGCGACGGTCGCGGCAACTACCTCGGGGTTGTAACGATCGAGCTGGGGATGCTCGACGGCAACAATCACGTCCGCGCCGTGGCGAGCGAGCGCGTCCGCTCGCGCAGCGGTCCCGGGGGCCCCAAATACCATCGCGTGCACTTCACCTCCAGAGCCCGAGTCGGCCGCCTCGCGTGTGGCGGTGACCGTCTCCAGCGCCACCTTGCGAAGCTCGCCACCTCGCGATTCGGCAAATGCCAGGATCGGATCCATTACAGCACCTTGGCTTCGGTCTGGAGGAGACGAACCAGCTCGGGAACTGCGTCGGCGCCTTCCCCGATGATCCTTCCCGCCGGTCGTTCCGCCGGCAGCTCCAGCCTCTCGATCGTCAACTGAGACTTACCGAGCTGGGCGGGCTTCACCTCGAGTGGCTTCTTCTTGGCAGCCATGATCCCCTTGAGCGAGGCCAAACGGGGACGCGCGATGCCTTCATCGATAGTCAGCACCGCGGGCAGCGGGAACTCCACAGTTTCCGACGCGCCTTCGAGGTCCCGCCGAGCGGTGCCTCGGGTGCCCTGGATGTCGAGTTGGGAAATCGCGGTCACGCAGGGGAGCTCGAGCAGCTCGGCAGTCATGGGTCCGACGGTGCCGTGCGCCGTATCGGTGGCCATCCGGCCAAAGAGGATGAGATCGTATTTCCCGTCCCGGAGCTCCGCCGCAAGCGCCTCGGCAATCGCCAGCCCATCGACGGGGACTTGGTCGGCCTTCAGCTGTACCGCCCGGGTGGCCCCCATGGCCAAAGCCTTTCGTAGCGTCTCCTGCACACCATCCGGTCCCACAGAGAGGGCCACAACTTCACCCGGGCCCTGCTTTTCGTTGAGCTGGAGAGCAACCTCGAGCGCATAGCCGTCGAAATCGCCCATCTCGTACTTCATTCCGGCCTGCTCCAGAGATTTCTGGTCGGCCGCAATGGCAAACCTCATTTCCATATCGGGCACGCGCTTGATGCAAACGGCGATCTTCAATGTGTAGCTCCAAGAATCAAACCCGCGGCAAAGCTAGCCCTTCCCCGGACAGAAACGCAAACGAGGCCACCAGCGGTGGCCTCGCGCGCACGATATCACACTCAATCGTCAGCGGGTCCCGCCATCCCCGCGGCGATCCTTGAGCCCCGGACGATCGACTCTGCGCCGGTCGATCATCGCGCGCTCCACCCAGCCGTTGCCCATCGCGGTCCGTTGAGTGCTCGAGCCCGCCTGCGCTTGCTGCGCCATTCCCTGGGCCTGGTGCTGCGCCGCAGTGGCCGCGCGCTCCAGCTTCGGTCCTGCCTGTTGCACGTTCCGGCTGATCGACTCGAGTACCTGGGCCGCCCGATCCCGCCCGCCAAGGCCGAACGCGAGGCCGAAGGCGATGGATAGCGCACCGATTACACCGATCAGCAGCGTGTTGACCAGGGTGGTAGCGATGCCCAGCTGGTTCACGGCCACGATAATCGTGAATCCCCAAATCGCTACTCGGGTCACGGCCGCGAGCATCTCGTGGTTGGTGAATCCCGCTTCGGCCGACGCCCCTCGGACCAGCTGGGACAGTGCCTTTGCGGCGAGACCGCCGATGACCAGTACCACGAGGGCAACTACCAGGTTCGGCAACCAGAGCAGCAGCTGCTGGAGCACGCTCGATACGGCCGGCAGTCCCAGCGTATCGAATGCCACCACGAGGGTGATCAACCGTACGAACCACTTGACGATTCCGGCGATCACGCCTGCGGGGTCATCCTTAACACCCATCTTCTGGACGAAGTCGGCAAACCCCGAGCGGCGGGCCAGTTCGTTGAACTTCACCGCATGCAACAAGGCCTGAACACCCCGAGCGAACAGCGACGAGATGATCCAACCGACAATAAGCACGACGGCGAACCCGATAACGCGTGGGATCGCCGACAGAAGTGTGTTCAGTGCTCCTGCCAAAGACGCCTTGAAGGCGTCACCGGTGTCCTGCACCGGCACCGCGACGGTTGTAGCCTGCATAAAGCCTCCACCCTTTAGCTTGACGAGACGGAACCCGGCAGACAGGATGGGGAGGTGAGGTGTGACGGTCGGTGACCAAGGTCACCCTGGAATCAGTCCTGAGTGGCGCCGCCGAAGGCGCGCCGTACGATCAGCTTGAAGCTTCGTGCATTCAACGGGGTGAGAAACCGTTCCAGCTCTCCCGTCTGGCGGTTCTCGTTGAAGGTGCCGAAGATGGGGTGGTGAGAGTCGAATACGTTCGATACCACCGCTGAGATTTGCCAGCGGGCGCGACTGAACCCCAACCGCAGGTTGCCGACGAAATAGCCGCCGAGGGGCGTCGTCTCATTCGCCTCATCGCCACGGAGCCACTGCTTCCCGGTGTATCTCGCATCAGCCCCGAACTGAAGCCTGCCCGACAGCGCCAACAGTCCGCCGAATTTGATCTGATGGTCCGGCACCAGGGGCAACCGGTCACCAATGGCCACAGCATTAGAGCCGGCCAACGAAGCCCCGGTGAAGCTGCTGTCGGCTCTGATGCTGAAGATCTCCGCCGGGTCGCGGAACGTGGCGTTGGTGTAGGCATAGTTGGCATAGAGCGACAGGCGTTCACTCGGAAGGACCTGGAGAGACAGCTCGATACCTTCGCGCCGAGTGTTCCCGATGTTGGCAAAGAAGCCTTCGAAGACAGCGTTCTCCGACTGGATGAATGAAATGTCATCCCGGACATTGGTGCGGTACACCGAGGCATTGACGATCACTGGTCCGCGGACAACCTGTCCTCCCAGCTCGAACGTGGTGCCGACCACCGGGTCCAGCGGCGGGTCGTCGCCCAAGGCGAAGGGCAGTGGACAAGCCGCGGTCTCATCGGCGCAGGCCAGCTCCAGGATGGCTGGCGCCCGGAAGCTTTGTCCCACCGAGACGTACGCCGACGCACCGGGCGAGATCTCCCAGTTGATGCCGCCTCGTGGGCTCAGCCGGGTGAAGGTACTGGTCGTGTCGGTGCTGGGATCGAGTGCGTTGGAGAACGGGACGTGGATGTAATCGTACCTGAGCCCCCCCGAAAAGGTGACCTGGTCGATTCGCAGATCGGCCAGAGCATATCCGGCAAGATCGTAGCTGGGGCTATGGACGTCGGTCGTAAGAGTGCTGCTGGAAGGAACCGTGGGAGTCTCCTCCAGCAGCTCGATGTGCACCCGGTTCGCGCCACCATCCGCGCCGAGCCGCAGAGAGAGGCTGCCGTTTTTTCGTGGCTTGGTCCAGCGCCAGTCGAGATTCCCGCCGAGGGTGCGGTTATTGGTGAAGGAGCGCACGTTGTTGTCGGGCGCTTGATTGACGTTGAACCGCTCGGCGTGGGTTCGCCGGATGTAGCCGGTGAAGGTCCCACGACTTTTACCGAGCGTAGTGTAGCCCGAGACCGATGCTTGCAGCTGATTCAGGTCTTCAAAATCGCCAATGGTGAAGTTGGTACTGGGGGAAGTCGCGAAAATGCTTTCGGGCAGGGAGCCGGCGGTTTCGGCTCGGGATTCGGCACCGAACGCCTGGAGACTGATTCCGCGCTCCGGTCCGCGCCGTCCCACATTCAGGAAGCCGTTGAGATTCTCGGCCCCTGTCGCCTGGCGCCACCCATCCTCATTCTCGTACCCACCCGCCAGATAGTAGTCCCAGCCGCCGTGACTTACTCCGTCCACCGAAGCTTCACCGGAATACGACCCAAAGGAACCACCGGAGAGCTCGGCCTCCGCCTCCAGGGGTCCGCTGCCCCTTCGCGTGATCAGGTTGATTGCCCCGCCCAATGAGTTGGGCCCTAGCAGCGAGCCCGACCCGCTGAGGAGCTCTGCCCGTTGCACGTGCTCCATCGGAAGCAGGTCGAAATTGACCTCCGCCGCGTCGGGCTCGTTCTGACGCACCCCATCGAGAAACACCGATACACCGGGGGGGAGACCCACGACCGGACCCACATTGAAGCCGCGAGTGCTCAGGTTCAGCTTGAATGGAGAGCCGAGATCATCGTAGAGGGAAATCCCGGCCTGGCTCCCCAGGGCGTCGGCCAGCAGCCGCGGCTCCCAGGCCTCGATCGCCTGGCCGGTGACGGTGGAAATCCTTGCGGGAATGCCCGATCCGATCACGGGGCCCGCCGTAGGAGCAATCGAGCTGGTAACCTCGATCGTCTTGAGTGTCGTCACCTTGGCGGTATCGGTCCGTGTGCTGTCGGTCTTCTGCCCCAGAAGCAGTGCAGGAACAGCCATGCCGATGGCAATTAGCCCGGGAATGCGAAGTAGTCTGTGATGGTTCACGGGACTGGGTGACGTGCTTCGGTATGCAGGACCAGGATCAGCTTCACTCGCGAGCCGCAAGCTTCCATAAATAAAGCCCCCCGAAGAATGGCCAACGGAGGGCTGGATCAGGCGGTGGTCTGGATTTACTGCCGGCCCACATCCAGAGCGGGACGCGTCCGATTGGCCTCCAGCCACCCAAAGATTTTTTCCTTGACCGACACGGCGGACTCACCCGGCTCCGCGCTGAAGCTGGTCAATGGTGCTCCGTCACGCAGCAGCTGCCAGGTCGGACCAGCAGCGGGTGTCGATTCCTCCCCGTGCTTCCGAACTGCATCGTACTCCTCGCCCTGCCACCACACCGTTACCCGGTTGGCCATGGGTGCTCCCTGAGTCATTTTACCACCCCAGGGTGGCACCAAAAGCGCCATCAGGCCGTGACGAACGTCACGTATAGGCGCCGTGTCCGGTGATCGCCTCCCCCACGATCAGCGAATGCATGTCGTGGGTGCCTTCGTAGGTATATACCGACTCCAGGTTGGCCATGTGCCGCATGGAGTGATACTCGGCCAGGATGCCGTTGGCTCCCAGCAGCCGCCGGGCTTCCCGGGCGCACTCGCACGCCATATTCACGTTATTGCGCTTGCAGAGCGAGACCTGATACGGTGTCATGGTCCCGGCATCTTTGAGCTTGCCGAGCTGCAGCGTCATGAACTGCGCCTTCGTGATTTCGGTTAGCATCTCCACCAGCCGAACCTGCTGGATCTGGGTGGCGGCGATCGGCTTGTCGAACATGATCCTGCTGCCTGCGTAGCGAAGCGCTTCATCGTAGCACGCCATGGCCGCGCCGATGGCGCCCCAGGCGATCCCGTAACGTGCCTGGGTGAGACACATCAGGGGACTCTTGAGCCCGCCGGATTTGGGTAGCACGGCGTCCTTCGGTAGGTGCACGTCCTGCAGGTGGATCTCGCTGGTATCCGACGCCCGCAACGACAACTTCCCCTTTTGGTCCTTTCCGGTGTAGCCCTTGCTATCGGTCGGGACGATAAATCCGCGGATCGACTTGGGATCTGCAACCTCGCCGGTCTTGGCCCAGATGATAGCGACAGTCGCTTGCGAGCCGTTGGTGATCCACATTTTGGTGCCGTTAAGCACCCAGCCGTCTCTCGTCTCCCGGGCCGTTGTCACCATGCCGCCCGGATTGGATCCATAGTCCGGCTCAGTCAAACCGAAGCAGCCGATCTCCTGGCCGGATGCCAGCAGCGGAAGCCACTGCTGCTTCTGCTCGTCGCTGCCGAAGGCATAGATGGGATACATCACCAGCGCACCCTGCACCGATGCGAACGAGCGGATTCCGCTATCCCCCCGCTCCAGTTCCTGCATGATGAGCCCGTAGGCCACGTTGTTCAGGCCGGCGCAGCCGAACTCTTCAGGCAAGTTGGCGCCGAACAGTCCCAGCTCCGCCATGCCGGGGGTCAATTGCTTGGGGAACTTCCCCTCGATGTATGCTTGCCCGATGACCGGAATGAGGTTCTCGTCCACCCAGGTACGCACCGTGTCCCGCACGGCACGCTCTTCCTCGGAAAGGAGCGAATCGAAATTGAGAAAGTCGACCCCGGTGAATTGCGATGTTCCTGTGGCCGTCGCCATCAATCCCTCGCGGAAAGGTCAGCCGTAAGATCGGTGAATATAACGATGGTACGCCTCGAGATGCCGGTTAATGGACGGCTCGAATCCGTACCTGGTCGAGACATACGCGTGACCCTCATCGCCGCGGCGGCGCCAATCCCCGTTCATCAGGAGCCGGCGCAGCCCTCCCGCGAAATCGTCGTTCTGAACCCGGTGACCGAACTTCGAGGCAAAGCCCTCTGGATCCACCCGGCTGAGGATCGCGCACTTGAATGCGGCGGCTTCCAAGAAGGAGCGGGGCAGGCCTTCTCGCAGTGCGGTATTGACCAGGATCCAACTCTGGGACAGAGTCTGCTCTACTCCGTCCGAGGAAAACTGGTCGACAAATCCCAGTAGCTCCAGATTACTCACCTTGGCGTATCGGCGCCGCAGCAGCTCGGTGCGGGCCGCTGTCCGGGCTTGCCCCAGCGCGATGAATCTCACATCGGGAAAGGCCTTGGCGAGCTCGAAGAAAATCTCTGGCCGTTTCCGCCGGTCCCACCGCCCCACGAAACAAACCGTAGGGTGCTCCGCCTTCTGCACCGGAATGCGGGAAGGACGGACGGGGGTAGGCAGAAAACCCGGCGGGGAGGACAGGCCATACTTCTTCTGGGCGATCGGACGGGAAAACTCGTTGGGGCAGAAGACCGCGTCCGCCGACCGAACCGCCTTCTTGACCAGCGGATTGTTCTCGTAGGGATAGGTCAGGACGGTGCGAAAGCTGCCGTCGAGAATCCACGATCGAAGCTCGATCAGCCAGTCTGCATGCACCCTGGTATCACGGCAGGTAACGAGATGGCTGCTCTCCGGCGCCGCCTTCATAGCCAGCCAAGTGCTGAGTGATGGCTCCTGCGAGTGGTACACGTCGGCTTGACATGCACGCAGCAGCTCGACCTGGGCGCCGAGCGCATGGGCTGGGGAGGAGAGTACGGTTACTCCATCGATGTTTTCCCGTTGGGGCTGGGCTCCTCGAGCGGGAGTGACCACGGTGATATCCAGGCCCCGTCGCGCCAGCTCCGTCGCGAGGACCCTGGTAGCACTCCCGTACCCGCCGAATTTCCCCCACCCAAAGAACTCACTGACGATATAGCAGACCTTCATTCCGGGTTGGCGCGCTCCCGGATGACCCGCCGGTAGATGTCCTCCGCCAGTTCGGTCGATCTGCCCCAGTCGTGCTGATCCATGACCAGCCGCCTCGCGTTCTGGCCCAGCGCGCTGGCCAGCTCTGTGTTGCCCAGGAGAGTCAGCGCTCCCTCGGCGAAGCCATCCACGTCGCCGTCGGCCACCAGCCAACCAGTCTGACGGTGGCACACTCCTGGAGCCGAGCTCGCGAAGGAGATTACCGGCTTTCCCGCTGCCATGTAGTTGAGCAACTTGACCGGTATCCCGTCGCAATCCATCCTCGGATTGACCGCGACGGTAGCTC
The DNA here is from genome assembly GCA_046726475.1 of Gemmatimonadota bacterium. GTDB lineage: Bacteria > Gemmatimonadota > Gemmatimonadetes > Gemmatimonadales > GWC2-71-9 > CAVVWJ01. The sequence continues at coordinate 35,702 of JBKPAO010000123.1, forward strand.
CCGCAAGCAGTCGAGGAATTTCGTCAAACTGCGCTCTTACCACCTCGATAGATCCCGCGACCCCGAGCTCCCGGGCCAAGGCATCGTAGTGTGCGAATGAGGATTCGGTGACGATCTTGAGCCGAACGTCGCTTCGGCGGTTCAAGACCTTCCGAAGCGCCTGCAACATGAGGTCGATTCCCTGATACGGCGCCAAATTTCCGGTAAAGATCAGGGTGGGACTCCCGTTGGTGACTTTCCCGCCGCCGTTCCCGTCCTCCAGGAAAAACTGCGACTCGACCCCGTTGGGAACCACCGAGACTTTATCGCTCCGGACTGCGCCCATCTGAAGCAGCCGCTCCCTGATCCGCTCGGTAACGGTGATCACGTGATCGGCCATCCCCGGCAGGCGACGGTCGAGTGCGGCTGCAATGCGCTGCTTGGCTCGAAGTGGCAGGCCCAGACTATAGAAAGGAAGCTCTGAGGTCAGGAGGGTGTGTGCGTCAAAGATGAGCGGGGTGCGAGACCAAAAACGAGCGGCGGCCGCCACCAACAGACCCTCGAAGTGATGCGCGTGGATGATATCCACCCGGAATCTGCGGAGGACCTGCCACACCTTAAGCGCTAGTAAGGGATCCAGCAGGGCCAGTTTTATGTACGTTGGACCCGGAGACAGCTTGTGATAGGCACCGATTGAGGGAATGCGATGGACCGACAGCGTGGGGTTATCTTCAGCAGTGCCAAAGTGATACGTGACGACATGAACCTGATGCCCGCGTGCGGCCATGCCTTCTGCCAGCCGGTGGATGCGAATCGGCGTTCCTCGGCGTGCCGGGTAGGGACAGGCTGCCACCATCGCGATGCTCAGCTTGGAGGCGAACCCGTTGTGTCCGTTGCTTATCCGGGGTGAGATCGTAGGAACTCCTCCACCCGCCCGAGGTCACACGATGGGTGGGCGGACCATCAGTCCGGCACGAGCACGGCATGCCACCACCTTACATATAGAGTATACCGGCGGCAAACACCGCGTACAGGGGTTACTGCGGTCCAAATTCTTGGGCTGGGACGGGGACCTTCCGTTTGGCAGCGGGAATTACACCGACCTCGCGGGCCTTCGCGCGAAAAGTGGAACCGTGATCGACGTCCATGCCGGATTCCGCCTGCCACTGGTGCACCATCTCGTGAAGCAAGGTGTGCTCCACCTCCGACCAATCATGTCTACTGATGTGCCTCCGGCTGATGCCGATCTCTGTCGGTTTCCCGGTCTTCGCATCCACCGCCAGCTCACCCAGTCGGCTCTTCATCCGGCTCGAGAGACGGATAGGGATCTCGCCCAGACCCCCACTGAAATGGAGCTGGTTGAGGGCGCAGTGCAGGGCTTTCAGCCGCCGCAATAGTGCCAAGTCTCCCGGCCGCGTTCGTTCCCGGCGGATGGTCCGCCCCGGCGTCGCCACATAGGAGGCGACGGGAAACTGCAGGAACTGCCGTTCAGCCGAACGCCGCCTGGGGCGTGGGACTCGGGGATTCAGGAATTGGATGATCGCGCGTAAGACCTCATCAGGGGCAAAGGCGTACCCGCGATGAAGCCGAAGGGTGCGGCGGCTCAAACTGAGCATCACGGTACTATTGGAATGCGTCAGAATCCGGTCGACCTGGGTCAGTCCGAGTCCCCGAAGTCGGGCCGGGAGCCAATCCTCGAAGAGAAAACACTGCTCCGCCCCCACCGATTCACGATGTCGCGCCTTCCCCGCTTCTCTGCTTCGCCGCTTCCCCGCCTTCAAAGTCCCTGATCTCCTCCAGCAACCGAGACCGCGACCTTGGGCGCGCCCTTGCGGGCAAATGAGAACTTGTCGGAGGGGATGAACTGCCGGTCCGCTGAGACCCAGCGAAAGTGCTGGATGTGAACCGAATCTGGATCGAGTGTAACCAGGTTGAACACCGATGGCCTGCCACCCCGCTGGCGATAACTGTGAGTGCCCGAGGTGCTCACCGCGACCCCGCCTTCGATCTGGCCGGCGCCCTCGTAATGGTCGTGGCCGCAGAGGATGACGTCGGCACCGGTATCGACGAGACGCCGATGGGCTGAGCGCCAGCGCGCCAGACCCATCCGTCCAGTCCCGCCGGCCAGAACGTTGTGATGCACGACGAGAACCTTTGCCAGCCTGGGCGGAGCCTGGGCGAAGATCTTCTTGACCCGGTTGGTCTCGGACCGGGGAAGATGACCCTTTACCGCAAGGTCCCGAAGATTCCAGGTGAGGGATCCGAAGGCCACGCCATAGCCGCTCACCGCCCCAACAATCATGGCGCCCGGTACCTCAAGCTGAGGCCGCAGCTCCCCGTAGTAGCGAAGGTATTTGGCGTACTTTCGCTTCTCGCCCAGCAATCCGAATGGACTCTTCCACCACTCCACATCATGATTGCCGGGGGCGATGAGTGCCGGTGTCTTCATCCGCATGCGGTGGAGGAAAATGTGAGCCGCCTGGAACTCCCCGTGTCGGGCGCGCTGGCTCACGTCCCCAGAGATGACGATGGCTGTGGACTGGAGGGTAGGAAGGAACTCCTCGAGGGCCTCGATCTGCTGGAGGTCAGCATATCCTCCGAAGTGGAGGTCGGAAAGGTGGGCAATCGTGACGACTGAGGTCATGGCCTCACCAAATGACTCTGATTCGGTAGGTCAGTACCGCCTCCCCTCGCGCTGGCACCCGAACTCGGAACCGGGTGATGGTTGACGATACCTTTTCGGGCGGTACCGAGCTCGAGACCACACTCCACTCGCCGGCCCGCTCCTCTTGAACGTCGATTGTCACCGCACTATCAGTCGCGTTCTTCAGGGTGACCCGGTAGTCGGCGGTCGCGACGGTATGCACACCACGCGACGCCGTACTATCCCGCCGGGTGACGTAGCTGGTTTGGACGCGTTTGGCGGTGAGATCGAACGCAGTCCCGGCATTCATTCGTAGGTCGTTGCCAGCGGGAGTATGGTCCAGCGAGGCCTCGCCCACCAGCTGGAGACTGCCGGCGCTGTCCGCCAAATAGATGCGCGCCACGCCGCCGGGGAGCGGCCGATCTCCAAACTCGGTCTTGCGGGGGCGCTTGAGGGTGTAGGTCACCTCGACGGGTGGTTGGGTTTCCTCGCCCTGCTGCGGCAGAAACCCCCAGTACGGGACATCACCGTGCACCACATAGGTTCGCTCGTACTTCGTCTGGGCCGGTTCAAACAGCGCCACCGAAGTGGTGAGCCCCGGGAGGAGCGTGCTGCGTCCCGGCAGTGAGTATAAGTGAAACTCACCGACCCGCTGCTCGGTCGCGACGTCGCTCATGGCCATCTCGGCCGCCACCCGGGCTTCCTTTCGCATCAGCGGCCGGGGCGGACCGGGAGGAGGCTGCGCCTGGCCGACCGATCCGGCGAGGAGCTGAATTTCCGCGTTCTCTGCCCGGAGGGATTCGGACGCTAACACCGCCATACCGGTAACTCGCGCGTTCTGCCGATCCAACAGCACCACCTGATAACTCGCCTGCCAGGAAGCGCCCGTTGTGAAATAACCCAGCCGGATCTGATCCTGAGCTCGCGCGCTGCGCACCCCAAGGGCAACGGTCGGGTCCACCACTACCACGTCACTCGGGTAGAGGGCAAGTCCAGGGGGGGTGAAGCTGATCCGCCCGTCGGGGAGTTGCAGCCGCAGCGGATCGACCCCGAGCACCAGCGCGCTGACGGTGTCCCTCGGATCGGAAAGCCGGAACACCAAGCGCTTGCCTACCGATCGGCGGAGAACACTCGCCTCGTCGACCGCACCATCGTACGACACGCGTTGCAAGTCGATCGACGAATCCAGCGAAAAGATGCTGGCCGGATCCAGCGCTCCCATGGCAAGACGTTGGGTTGAGCTCCCCTTTGGGATATTCGTGGTAACCGTCCGGCGTACCAGTACCCTCCCATCGTTGTAGATCGTGAGGGAGGTCTGGGCCAGAAGCGGGGAAGCGGGGAAGCAGGGAAGCGGGAAAGCCGCCGCCAGCAGAATCGCTGTCAGTCGCAGCTCTTTCCCGCATTCCCACTTTCCCGCAGCCCCGCCCCGCTTCCCTGCTTCCCCGCTTCCCCGCTTCCCGTCTGTCATTTCAAATACTCCATCCCGATCGCGGTCGCGATCCGCCGGACGATGATGTACGTGGCCAGCACGGCGATTGCCCCATAGAACCGTGCCATCGGGGTGGCAGGCACCCGAAGGATGACGTATCCCGCCATGAGAACCGTTGCGGCGAGGGAGATGCGGTTGGCCAGCCTTCTTGCACGGCCTTTTCTCTCAGCAAGGCAGTCCGGGCAGAGCGCACCCCACCCCAGCCCTCGGATTCTGCGCCCGCAGCGAACGCAGGGAACCTCAGGCAGCCCGCTGAGCGACGGCATTGCCGAACTCCTGGGTCGTGGCCGTCCCGCCGAGGTCGCGAGTGCGAATCCCGTCGCGAACGATGGTGGTGATGATCGCGTTGCGAATCCGCTCCGCGCGGTCGAGCTCGCCCAGATGATCCAGCATCATAGCAGCCGCGAACATCTGAGCCGACGGATTGGCGATGCCTTTGCCTGCGATGTCGGGCGCGCTGCCATGCACCGCCTCGAAGATGGCGGCCTTGGTCCCGATGTTGGCTCCAGGCGCGAGACCGAGCCCTCCGACCAGGCCTGACACCTCGTCGCTCAGGATGTCCCCGAACATGTTGGTGGTCACCATGACATCGAACTGCTCGGGCCGGAGCACCAGCTGCATCGCGGTGTTGTCGACGATCATGTCATTGGACTCGACCCGTCCCGCATACTCCTGAGCTACTGCGCGGCCCACTTCGAGGAACAGTCCGCTGACCATTTTGAGAATGTTGGCCTTATGGACGATGGTGACCTTCCTCCGGCCGTGCTTCAACGCGTATTCGAAGGCATACCGAATGATCCGCTCGCACCCGCGGCGGGTCACGATGGCCATCGACTCCCCTACTGCGCGGGGATCGTCGCCGATGGCGACGAAATGCTCGACCCCGATGTAAAGGCCTTCGAGGTTTTCCCGCACCAGGACGATGTCTACGTTTTCGAACCTGCCGCCCGGAATGATGGTGCGGGCGGGCCGAATGTTGGCGAACAACTCGAACTCTTTCCGAAGGCCAACGTTGACCGAGCGAAAGCCGGTCCCGACTGGGGTGGTGAGTGGCCCTTTCAAGGCGAGGGCGTTCTTGCGGATGCTATCGACGGTGGCGTCCGGGAGCGGCGTGCCGGTTGCATCGACCGCCGCCATGCCGGCCAGCTCCTCATCCCAATTGAACCGCACCCCGGTCGCCTTCAGCACCTTCATTGTTTCGGCAGTTATCTCGGGCCCAATACCGTCCCCAGGGATGAGCGTCACATCGTATGTCATGGTCCGGCGGTGGTCGGAAGTACCGCTGCCATCGCGGCACCGAGCGCTTGGTCGAGCGAGCGTCCCCGCCCGTACGCTACCGACCGCCACAAGACTTTCCCGTTGCGCGCGTCAGCCAACACCAAGGTGAGATCGGCGCGTATCTGACCATCGGCCTCGGGTCCAAAGCCGAGTGAAGCGGGAACCAGAGCCATTCGCCCGTCAGTGAGCGCCACCAAACCCCGCAGCGACGACCGCAGCGGATCGGGAATCTTGGTGAGTCCGGGGGAGCGAAGGACCGCCTGCCCCATCTGATCGGGGTCTTCGACGAACCCCGCCGACCGCCGGGCGATCTTTCGGAGCTGGGGAGGAAGCACCCAATTCACCTCCGGGCTTCGAGTGCGGAATCCCTCGCTGATCAGCGAGTCGGCCCGCGAGAGCGCGGCCCGATGTTCTCGGTAGGGAGCGTAGACGGAGTCGGACTCAAGAGACGGATCGGCAACCACAAGGGTCAGCGGAAGGACCGCGATGGTTTGCCCCGCCAGCTGCGGGGTCGGCAGAGCCGCCACCGGCGGCAGCGGCTTGAGTTCGGGCTTGGGATCATTTTGGGCCTGGGCTCGGCAGGCGAACAGCGCCAGGACCCCCACGCACAGCGTGGGCGAAGGTCTTCGGATGATGGAAGGCATGCAAAAACGTAAACGGGAAGGCGGTAAACAGTAAACAGTGAACAGTAAAACAGTGAACCAGCGAGCGTGAACGGGGCAGCTCGCTCACTGTTCACTCTTCACTGTTCACTGTTCACGCTCTCACTCTAAGGAAAGGCCTCCGTCCACGACGATCGTCTGTCCGGTAATGTGCCGGGCGGAGTCGGAGCAAAGGAAAGAGATGACATGGGCCACGTCATCCGGTTCAGCCACGCGCCCGAGAACCGAGCTCTTCTGCGCCCGTTCGATTACTTCCGAGGGGAGCATGGCCATGCGCTCGGTCCGGATAAAGCCGGGCGCGACCGCATTGACGTTGACACTGGCTGGACCGAGCTCCACTGCGGCTGCGCGGGTAAGACCCTGGAGGGCAGCCTTGCTCGCGGCATAGTTCGCGACGCCGAAACCCGGCCGGTCCGCTTGATGGGCGCTTACGCTGACGATCTTGCCGTAGTGCTGCGAGCGAAAGATCGGCGCGACGGCGCGGATGCAATTGAAGGCGCCGGTCACATTGGTATCGAGGACGTCGCCCCACGCCTCCCGCGAGAGTCGCCAGAGTGCCCCATCGTTCGCGATCCCTGCGTTGTTGATGAGGAAGTGGACCCCGCCGAGCCTCTGCTTGGTTTCACCGACGAACTGCTCCACCGCCTCCCGGTCGCGGACGTCGCAGCGGCGGGCGTAGACCTGGATGCCCATGGCGCTGAGCGCGGTCTCGGTGAGAAGCGCCTGCTCGCTCACATCCCGTCCCGGCATGTTGACGAAGCAGAAGGCGACGTGACACCCCAGCCGGCCGAACTCGATCGATATGTGCCTGCCGAGTCCGGTGGCTCCGCCGGTCACGATGGCAACTTTGCCGCGCCAGCCCTTGGTGAGCGGCTGCGGGCGAGGTTCCTCGAGAGCGGCACCAGCCCCTTCCGGTGCCTCGTACTCCCACGAGGGCCGGTGACCGAAGCCGAATGATGGCAATGGCATGGAATCCGAAGGTACGAGGCGAATTAGGGAGTGGCAAGGTCGGGAAAGTCAGCGGTCGCGTCCTCCTCTGCCCTCTCACCTCTCACCTCTTACCTCTTACCTTTCGGCCATGCTCCTCAAGAAACTCGGATGGCTGCTCCTCGCCGTGGCCGGTGCCGTTGCCTGGGGGATGCTCGCCCTCCATCGAGGCGAAACCATCAGCGCTGCCTGGCTGGTGCTTGCCGCCGCCGGCACCTATCTCCTGGGCTATCGATTTTATAGCCGGTTCTTGGCCACTCGGGTCTTCGGCCTCAACGATCGACGAGCGACGCCGGCTGAAAGGCTGACGAACGGCCGGGATTACGTGCCGACCTCGCGCTGGGTTCTCTTCGGCCATCATTTCGCCGCCATCGCGGGAGCTGGACCCCTGGTCGGGCCGGTGCTTGCCGCTCAGTTCGGCTATCTGCCAGGGACCCTCTGGTTGGTGTTTGGCGTGGTCCTGGGCGGTGCGGTCCAGGACTTCGTCATTCTCTTCGGCTCCATGCGGCGGGACGGAAAGTCGCTGGGGCAGATGGCGAAGGAGGAGACCGGCCCGATGACCGGCCTCCTCGCCATGCTAGCTGTCCTCGCCATCATGATCATCCTCCTGGCGGTGCTCGCACTGGTCGTAGTGAATGCGCTCAAGGACAGCCCCTGGGGAGTGTTCACCATCCTTTGCACCATCCCCATCGCAATTTTGATGGGGTTCTGGATGAAGGTGTGGCGCCCTGGGCGGACGCTCGAGGCATCAGCGGTCGGCGTCCTGTTGTTGCTCGCAGCGTTGGTTGGGGGACGCTACGTGGCCCAGTCACCCACGCTGGCCACGTATTTCAGCGCATCGGGACTCACCATTGCCTACGCGATGATCGCCTACGGTTTCATTGCCAGTGTGCTCCCGGTCTGGATGCTCCTCTGTCCCCGAGACTATCTCTCGACCTTCATGAAAATCGGGACCATCCTGCTCTTGGCGCTGGGCATCCTTCTGGTGCTTCCGCCGCTCAAGCTTCCGGCGGTCACTCGTTTTATCGACGGGACCGGCCCGGTCTTCGCCGGCAAGCTCTTTCCCTTTGGCTTTATTACGATCGCTTGCGGTGCAATCAGCGGCTTTCACGCGCTCGTGGCCTCGGGGACGACCCCCAAGATGCTGACCCGGGAGAGCGACGCCCGGCTGATCGGCTACGGTGGCATGCTGATGGAATCGTTCGTCGCGGTGATGGCGCTCTGCGCGGCCGCCCTGCTGGATCCCGGCATCTACTTCGCCATCAACGCACCGCTGACGACCCTGGGCGGAAGCGTGCAGTCAGCTGCCGAGGTGATCCGCGGCTGGGGATTCACCGTGACTCCGGAGCAGATCCAGGGGCTCGCTGCATCGGTTGGGGAAAAGACCCTGCTCGGCCGTACCGGAGGCGCACCGTCGCTCGCCGTGGGGATGGCACACATCTTCAGCAGCGCGTTCGGGACGGGGCTGATGGCGCTCTGGTATCACTTCGCGATCATGTTCGAGGCGCTCTTCATCCTGACGACCGTCGATACCGGTACCCGGGTCGGGCGCTTCATGCTGCAAGAGCTCGCCGGTCAGGTGTGGCGCCCTCTAGGCCGTACCTCGTGGTACCCGAGCACCGTGCTCGCCTCCGCCCTCGTGGTCGCTGGCTGGGGATATTTCCTGGTACAAGGCGTTCAAGACCCGCTGGGAGGCATCAACTCGCTGTGGCCGTTGTTCGGCATCAGTAATCAGCTGCTGGCGGCGGTCGCGCTTTGTGTGGGAACCACGCTGATCATCAAGAGCGGGAGGGCGCGCTACGCCTGGGTAACGCTGCTCCCATTGGCCTGGCTCCTCACGGTGACGTTGCTCGCGGGCTGGCAGAAGATCTTCGCCGACGATCCTCGGCTGGGATTCCTTTCCCATGCCGCCCTGACAGCAGAGCAGGTGGCTTCCGGCGTGGTGGACGCCGGGCGCGGAGCCCGCCTCATCTTCAATGACCGGTTGGATGCAATGCTGACGATCTCCTTCCTGCTGGTCACCGTCCTGGTCGTGCTCGCGTCGGCCCGGGAATGGGTTCTGGTTTTGACCCGGCGCAAGCCCGCGACCGCAAAGGAATCACCATTTGTGGAGACGGCGTATGCTGGGTGAGCGGAAAGAGCGGAAGTTGCGGAAGGAGCGGACTGAACTTGGACGAGGGTTCGCTGCGTCAGTGCCTGCCGCCCGTTCCGCTCTTTCCGCCTTTTCCGCCCACAGTCTCGTACATTCGTTCCTATTCTGGCTCCGCCGAATCGCCGGAATGCCCGATTATGAGGCCCATATCGAGCATCTGCGACGGTGTCATCCGGATTACCCCATTCCCACCGAACGACAGTACTTCGAGCAGTTCCTCGAGTCACGCTACCACGATGGACCGACTCGCTGCTGCTGAGCCGGGTCGCGACACTTTTCCTTGACACCCGTCGATCCCCGCCGTAGGCTAGCACTCTAATCGCCCCAACAAGCCTGTGATCCGCTGCCGTGGTGCCGTTGGCATCGCGGGGTTTTGTCGCTTTTATCCCAGGAGGTCCTAATGGAAAGTGCACTCACTTTGCGTGCCTGGCTCACGGCGTGTGGTGTGGTCTCGATCCTTGCCGGCTGTGACCGACCCAAAGCGGATGCGGCCAAGGAAACAGGCGCGGTCGTGCAGGACAGCAGCATGGACCAGAGCGCCAGCAGCACAGCGAACAAGGGCAAGATCCCTCTCACCACGAAGTCGGACGAGGCCAAGAAGCTCTATGCCGAGGGTCTCGCTCAGTTCGATCAGGTCCGGGTTCACGATGCCCATCAGAAATTCAAGCAGGCGGCTGCCAAGGATCCGAAGTTCGCCATGGCGCATTACCAGCTCGCGTTGACCTCCCCTTCGAACAAGGAGGCGCAGGTCCATGTGAAGCACGCGGTAGATCTCGCCGGGACCGCTTCAGAGGGAGAGCGGTTGGCAATCCTTGGTCTTCAGGCAGGCTTCAACGCCGATCCCGCCAAGTCGCTCGAGTATGCTCAGGAAGCAGTTCAGAAGTATCCCGAGGACGAACGCGCCAGACTGAATCTCGGCTTTGGGTATGCCGGTCGGCAGGACTATCAGAAAGCGGTGGACGAGCTGAACAAGGCGATCGAGCTCGACCCGAATTTCTCCCCGGCTTATAACGCCCTGGGATATGCCTATCGCCCGATGGGCAACTACCCGGAGGCGGAGAAGGCGTTCAAGAAGTACATCGAGCTGGTTCCTAACGATCCCAACCCGTATGACTCCTATGCCGAACTGCTGATGAAGACCGGGCGATTCGACGAGTCCATTGCACAGTACCGCAAGGCACTCGCCATCGATCCTCACTTCAGCAACTCGCATTACGGCATAGCCAGTAATCTGATGTTCCAGGGTAAGCACGACCAAGCCCTAGCCGAGGCGCAGAAACTGACCGCCGCCGCCCAGAACGACGGCGATCGTCGTCTCGCCTTCTTCACTCGAATGGTCGTGTATGCCGATCAGGGGAAGACCGACCTGGCGCAGAAAGAAATGGAGAAACAGTACGCACTCGACTCAAAAATCAACGACCCTGCTCAGATGGCAGGGGACGCGCAGGCAATCGGGTTGATTCTGTTGGCGGCCGGCAAGGTCGATGAGGCCGGGAAGCGCTTCCAGCAGGCCCGGGACCTGCAGGTGAACTCCAGTCTCCCGCAAGAAGCAAAAGACGATGCGGTGCTCGGCTATCACTACGACCTCGGACGCCTAGCCCTGGCCAAGCAGGACTTAGCGAAGGCAAAGTCGGAGGCTGCGGAGTACCTCAAGGGAGCGGAAGCCAAGAAGAATGATTTCCGCATCCGGCAGGGGCACGAGCTCGCCGGGACCGTTGCTTCGGCAGAGAAGAACTACGACGAGGCGATCAAGGAGCTGGAGCAGGCCAACCAGCAGGATCCCTATGTGCTATATGTCCTGGCCCTGGCGTATCAGGGTAAGGGCGACACTGCCAAGGCTAAGGAGACGTTCAAGCAGGCGGCCGAATCGTACACCCTGCCGACCCTGAACTACGCCCTGATCAGGGCGAAGGCGAAGCAGCAGGCAGGTTCTCAACCCACGTCGTAAGCCATTTGCCGGTCCGCGAGATCACCGCGGAGCTGTCGTTGGCCAGAAAGTCGTAGCCCCCCCGGGCGAGGCTGGAGTCGGCGTAAATGCCTCGCCTGCGGGCTTCCTCCCTGGCGCCATCCAGCGCCTGAAGACTCTCCCGGGTTCCGATCCACAGTAGCCCATCGGACGCGCGAACGGCGTAACGCTTGGGAATCCCGAAGCTGTCGGGTGCCACGTACACCCGGGTGAGCAGTGGGATCAGCTTCGGATCGGTGAAATAGGAGAGCAACGTCAGATATCGGACCCGGAACTCCTCCGAGTCGGCGCTGCGGAATCTCGCCACCACCGAATCGGCAGCACCAGCATCCAACCGCCCGAGCACCCAGGCGTCGCCGTGGTCGTAGTGCTTCTTGGGAACGCGGCTCAGGATGTCAGCTAGCACCGAGGAGTCCCCCGAGACCCCCCGTCGCCGCTCCAGAAGGATGGCGTGCAGTGAGGGAAGCACGTCGTCCGCGGTGAGCCCGGGATTCGCCGGGAATGGTGGGAAGGGAGCCTGCGCCAGATGGCGCTCCATCCTGGCCGCACTGTCCGCGTAAGCCTTGCTTCTCAGCTCCGCAAGACGAGTGAGCGCCACCAGGCCCGAATTCCAGTCCCCGGTTCCTCGTAGCGACAACCGGGCCAGACGCCAGAGATGGCGCGGTGACTTTGATCGAAGGATGGCGGCCATCGAATCGGCCCGAGGGGTGCCTGCCTGCAACGCCTCGTGCAGCTCGGAGTAGGTCGCCCGCGCCGAATCGCCTACTCGGACCTGTACCTGGGCTCCGACGGAAGACGCAGAGACGCTGAGCGCGGCCAACAGAAGGCCCGAGGAACGCAGCGGCCCGATGCTCAGGAGACTCCCCCCTGGCCCTGTGACACCATCGTCCACAACACCACCGCCGCCACCATCCCACCCGCGGACACCCAAAGCGCACCCGGTCCGCCGGTCGATTGGTAGAGCGCGCCGAAGATCAGCCCGGCCGGGAGCGCCGCCGCTCCGGTCAGCGCGTGGTATACACCAAATCCCCGGCCGGTGCGAACCGGTGCCAGGTGAGCCACCATCGCCCGCTCTCCTGATTCCGTGAGTCCGGCCACCAGTCCGAGGAGCAGAAACAGGGCGATGGCGGTCCCTGGTCCGACCGCACGGCCCAGACCATAAGCAACCAACGCGAATACTAGCCCTCCCGCAGCAACGACCTGACGCGGACCCAGCCGATCGGAAAGCCAGCCACCGGGATAGGAGGTCGCGCTTCGGACCACATGCAGGCCCGCCCAGATCAGCGGCACCAGTGCAACGGCAACTCCACGATCCTGCAGCCTGAGGATGAGAAGCGTCTCCGGCAGCCGGAAGAAGGCGAGTGCCGTAAGCGCGATAATGGGTGCCCAGAATGCCGCCCGTCTAGAGTCTAGGGTCGAGGGTCGAGGGGCTCTGTTGTGCAACTCCTTATCGGTGGCCCTCGGCACAGCTTCGACTTTTGACTTTTGACTCTTGACTCTTAGCACGACCACCAGCACCACGAAGGCGACCAACCCTGGAATCACGCTCCAACCGATCACCTTCCTCACGTCGGCGCCTTCACGTAGAAGCCACCAGGCAGCCAACGATCCGACCACTGCACCGAAGTGGTCGGCCCCGCGATGAAAGCCGAATGCCCGTCCCCTCGCCTCTGGAGGGGTGACTTCAGCGATCAGCGCATCGCGGGGAGGAGTACGGAGACCCTTTCCCACTCGATCGATTACCCGGAAACCGACCACCTGCCAGGCCGCGTTGGCGACGGCTATCAGGGGCCGGACCAGGATGGCAGTGGCATAACCGCCCAGGATCAGTGGTCGACGCCAGCCCGGCCGGTCCGCGAGCCTTCCGCTGAGCCACTTGAGCACTGACGAGGTCAGCTCCGAGGCGCCGTCCAGAGCCCCCAGAAGGAGCGCCCCCCCACCCAGGGTTCGGGTGACATATGCCGGGAGGAGAGGATAGACCATCTCGCTGGCGAAGTCGTTGAAAAGCGAGACCAGTGACAGGCCCTTGACTGTCGGAGGAACCCCGGCTGCCGCTTCCGGGGCGCGAGTCGAGGTCGCGGGAGGGTTCTTAACTTGGGACATGGGCTGAATGTAGCTCTACCCCGTCGATCCGGTGTGCCGGGGCGCACGACCCCGTTTCCGTCGAGGTATATCTTTGCCCCATGCATGCCGAGCCGGCCCGTTTCCACGAATCCAATCTCTGGTCAACGCCCATTCGGGACCTGGGGCTGACCCTCGAGGGAACCCGGCTGGAGCCGATTCTGGCCGAATTCATGGAGGAGGTGCGGCAGGTCGGGATCACCAGAGTGCGCCCCCGATTCTATCTCTCTACCGAATGGGGCGTTCCCTTCGAAACTATCGCGATCGCGATCCCCTTCTACCTAGCTCGCCCAGACCTTACCGCACTGCACGCCGAGCGGGTTGGGCATGTGGAGGGGTTCGATCGGGCAGATATCCTGAGGTATCTGCGGCATGAGATGGGGCATGTCGTCAACTACGCTTACCGGCTGTACGACCAGGAGGAGTGGGTCAAACAGTTCGGCTCCATCACCCAGCCCTATTCCGAGGAGTATCGACCCGAGCCGTTCAGCCGTCGCTATGTCCGGCACCTCCCGGGGTGGTACGCTCAGAAGCATCCGGACGAAGACTGGTCCGAGACATTTGCCGTGTGGATGACGCCGGGACTCGACTGGCGGGCGGAATACGGCGGCTGGCCGATTGCTCACACAAAGCTTACATACTGCAGCCGAATCATGGCCGCGTTGCGAGACCGGGACCCCGAGGTCACGAACAGCGAGCTCGATGAGGACGTCGGCGAGATCGAATATTCGTTGGATCAATACTACGGGAGAGCGGCGGACTCATCGGGCGAGCTCCCACCGGGCCTCGACGGCGCCCTTCGAGCGATCTTCGACGACCTCGGCGGGACCGAAGGAGCCCAGCGCAACGAGCCGCTCCGGCCGGCGGCCGCGCTGATCCGACGGCTCGAGCCGGAGCTCATGGCCAACATTTTTCGGTGGACGGGACATTTCCCCGAGCGGACCCGGGTGCTTTTGCGCTATCTGGCCGAACGGGCAGCGCAGCTGGGGCAAGGCTATCCCCCTAACCGAGAAGATTCGGCGATCATGGCGCTGACGACCTTGGTGACGGGGCTGGCGATGAATCACGTGCAGCGGGGAAGCTATTTGCCGTAAGGAAGGTGGAGCAGGCGGAGAGGCTTATTTCTTATATCGCTCCAGGGCCAGCTCGATGATTCGTTCGATAAGCTTGGGATACTCAATTCCGGCGGCCGCCGCCGACATGGCGAACTCGCTGGAGCGCTCCAGGTAGCAACTGGCGTTGACCTCAAGCACATAGATATCGCCAGTGTCGGTTAGCCGGAGATCCACCCGCCCGTAATCCCTCACCCGCAGCGCCCGATAGGCGTCGACGGCAACCTTCTGCAGGCGAGCCCGCAGCTCGTCCGGCAGGTTGGCCAGAACCGACTTGGTCCCCTTGTACTCTTTGCTGCGCTCGTCCCACTTGGCCTTGCTGTCGAGCACCTTGGGAGCGCCCTCCGGAAAGCCGGTGAAATCTACCTCGACTGGCGGAAGCGCCTTGGGCTGCGAATTCCCCAGCACTCCCACGTAGAACTCGCGGCCCTCGATGTATTCCTCGGCCAGCGCGGAGTCGTTGAGCTCCTTCCGGATGGCGTTTACCCGCTCCATCAGCGCCACCGCATCGTGTACCAGCGACTTGCCCCCTATGCCGATCGAGGAGTCGGAGCGAAGCGGTTTGACGAACAGCGGCATCCGCAGATTTCCCCCGGTCTCGAACGCCTGCTGCCGGGAGAACACCGCGAAGCGGGGATACAGGATGTCCTCGAACGCGAGCAGCTTCTTAGTGAGTCCCTTGTCCTGGCTGAGATAGAGCTCGCCGGGCCCGCTGCCGGTGTACTTGAGACCGAGAAGATCCAGCAGTCCCGCCACCGGGATGTCGCCGAAGACGTTCTCGCTGAACATCTCCATCAGATTGAATACCAGGTCGGGGCGGCGGCGGGAAAGCCCGGCGATGAGCCGCTTGACGTCACCATGGACGCCAAGAATCGAGACTCGGTGGCCCAGACTCCGGAGCGCGCGCCCGACCTGGGGAACGACTGCCTCGTAGTCCTTGGAGTTTTCGTCTTCGCTGTCGAGGTAGGTCAGGACGGTGATTTTCATGATGACTCCGCCAGATCCATCCCCCATCGCGCGAGAGCCACCGGCATCCCGCCGTAGCTCAGAAGGTCTTCGTGGAACCGCCTCAGGCTGGCATCGGGCCCCCGCCGCGAGAGGTACGCCTCGCGCAGGCTCAGGACCTCACGCCGTCCCACCGCGTAGCACAGTTGATACGTCGGCATGGCGCAGTATCGGCGGACCTCGGCCTCGGCGTTCCGGCGGTCGATGGGCAGATGCTCGACCAGGTAGTCGGTTGCTTCCGAAGGGCTCATGCCTCCGGTATGCAGGCCGACATCGAGCAGCACCCGGATCGCACGCCACAGCAGATTGACGAGCTGGAACAGTCGGGTTTGGTCGCTTTGATAATAGCCAACCTCAGCCATCATCTGCTCGCAGTAGAGCGCCCACCCCTCCACCATGATCGGACTCCAGATGTGACGGCGCACCTCAGATCCGAGTCCCTCCATCGTGAGAATGTGGAGATGGTGGCCGGGATAGACTTCGTGAGCGATCAGGACCTGGATTCCGTGGCGTGAGTGCCCCCGCCGCTGCTCGGCAAAGGCATCCGGCGGTAGCCTCGGATCCGGCGTGGTCACGTAGAACTTGCCGGTTCGCTCGGGCAGGTACACGGGAGGTGGCTCGTAAGCGGCGAAGGGAATCAAGCTGGCCAAATACGCGGGAGTCGGAACGACCTCGACTGGGCCCTCCGGGATCTCGAACAGATCGTGTTCGGCGAGAAAGCGACCGGCGCGCCCGACTTCCTCACCGTAGACGCCGAGCAGCTGCTCCGGCGTCGGTGAATCCTCCCGGAGCTCGTCTACCAGTTCGCGCCATGGCTTCGAGCTCAGCCGTTTCGCCAGGCTGCTGATCTGGCCGGTTACCTCTTCCTGGAGGCGCAATCCGTAGCGCCGGAGCTCCGTCGGGCTGGCCGCTAAGGCATGTTCGTGCTGCAGCCGCCGGATGAACTCTTTTTCGCCGATCGCAAAGGCCTGGGGATCGGGGTTCGGCTCGACCTCGTCACGCAAGGCTGCGCCGAACCCGACCAGTGCGCGGAGTGCCGCCTCACCCGCCTGCTGCAGCTGCTGGCCTAAACCCGGTGCGGCGCTGCCGAAGACTTTTACGACCTGCGTGATCAGCTCACCCCCCGCGCCCAGCATTCCCAGAGCAGTGTCCGCGAACACGGATGCAGGGTAGTCAATGGTGGCACGCGCGGCGTCGAGGAAGACCGGAGCCGCTTCCAGACGCGAGACCACGGCGGATGCCCGGCTCGCTCGGTCGTCCTCGCTCCGTGTCAGCAGCGAGTACAAAGCTTGAAGGAGATGGGTCAGCCAGAGCGTTGGATTACGAACGTACGGCTGCTCGTGCTCCAGTCGATCCACTGTGCTGCGGATCTCTCCCAGCAATGCAGTGCGCTCGATCTCGCTCTGGACATCGGGCGGGTCCAGCTCTTCGATAGCATTTGCCACCGAACGGAGCGCGGAGACGTGCGCTCGCGTGGTCTCCGCGTCGAAGCTTCCGAGTCTGCCGTCTTCGGCAACCAATCCTGCGGCGCTCGCCGCAGCGGGATCGAAATGATATTTGAGGTCCAGATACGATCGGCAGAGGTCGTCCACCGATGTCGCGGAGGTCTGAGACGGGGAGTGGCTCAGAGCTCACCCCGTTTACCGTCAGGAGCAAACCCATCGACTGTCAACTCAGAGTTATCTGCCAGGCTGGCGCTCCCCCGGAATCCGTCCAGTACGACGCTGTTGCCGAGTAACGATTCATTCAGCGCGACTCGGTTCAGCTTAGTGTCGCGACCAATGATCGAGTTGCGGATACGACTCTCCGTCACCCGAGTCCCCTGCTCCAGCGATACGTTGGGGCCGATCTCACTCCGCTCGATAGTCACTCCATCCTCGATGTACACCGGATCGTGGATGGTAACGCCGGGAAAGTCCCGCCGGCGCGCTGCGCCCTTCCGCAGAAGAATCTCGTTGGTCTGCAGCAAGGTGTCGAGCTTGCCGCAGTCGTACCAGCCACCTACCTCTGCTGTCAAGATGCGCTTGCCGTGATCGATCATCCACTGGAACGCGTCGGTCAGGTACCACTCTCCCTTGTTCGCCGGGCTGGCGAGCACGTGATCGATGCCCTTCCACAGACTGTCGACCGCGCGAATGTAGTACAGGCCGATATTGGCGAGCTTCGAGATGGGCGTCGAAGGCTTCTCGACGATCCGCGTCATGTATCCCTGCGCGTCGGTGACGACGACTCCGAAACGCTGATAGTCCTCCACCTCCTTGGCCCAGATAATCCCGTCAGCGTCGGTCCGGTTGATGAGAGTGAGGTCCGCCTCGAATACCGTGTCTACAAAGATGATCAACACCGGCTCCTTCACGTAGGGGCGCGCGAGGTTGATCGCGCCGGCGGTGCCGTCCTGCACTTTCTGCTCGATAAAGCGAGACGGGATTCGATAGTGGGCTCGGGTAAACTCTTCGACCTGCTCCTTCAGATGACCGGTGATGAAGATCAGCTCGGTCACGTCGAGCCCTTTCAGCCGGTCCATCACCCAATCCATCACCGGGCGACCTGCCACCTTCAGTAGCGGCTTGGGAACCAGGTGGGTATGCGGCCTCAGCCGGGTGCCTTTCCCGGCCAGCGGAATGATTACTTGCATCTCATCCTCTTCCGTAGCGGTCCTGGAGACGCACCAA
This sequence comes from Gemmatimonadota bacterium, assembly GCA_046726475.1. Classification (GTDB taxonomy): domain Bacteria; phylum Gemmatimonadota; class Gemmatimonadetes; order Gemmatimonadales; family GWC2-71-9; genus CAVVWJ01. The sequence goes on from JBKPAO010000123.1 coordinate 53,769, forward strand.
ATCGTCCAACTCAGGAGTACTGGCCTCGAGTACGTCGCTATCCGCCACCGCCTCGATCTGATGAATCATCTTGGGGGGAATGTGCACCGTCTCGCCTGCCTTGAACGAGCGCGTTGTCTGGGTGTCGCCGCTTCCAGTTCGAAGGATGAGCTCGCCCGCGAGCACGTGCATCGTTTCGTCCTTGAAGTTGTGATACTGGAGGCTGAGCACATGGCCGGCCTTCACGTGGAGAATCTTCCCCACATAGCGATCGGTGCGGGCCCAGATCAGCTCATAGCCCCATGGCTTGTCTACTCGATATGGCACGTCGGGCACTCAGTCTCCTGCGTCGGAGGTTTATCCTCGGCGGGAATATGGCGGGGAAGCGGGGAAGCGGGAAGCAAGACACTCATATCGTGGTGCGGAATGACAGGCGAGTCGCGTCGCTTCCGTACCGAAGCGCTCGAGTCCTCGTCTAGTTCCGCACTTCCCCGCTTCTAAAACTCCGGCTCGAAACTGAACACCCACCGGAACTCGAACTTGTCATCACCGGGAGCCTGGTCCCGAGCCAGCTCGGGGCGACTGATGTATAGTGGGAAATCGATTCGGGTCATGAATTCGGTGTCGCCGATGCGGTGCTCGGCGCGAAGGCCGAAACCGACATCGCCGAGGAACCGCACAGGGCCATCGGGGGGGGCCTGGCTCATTCCACCAATGCCGTGCGAGAGATCGGTAAAGAGTGCGGCACTCACCCGCCTGAACAGATGAGCGGACGGTTGGGTGAGGAGAGTGTGCTCCAGCTCGAGGTTGAAAGCGACGATCGCCGCGGTGGAAAGATGGGGATCAACCCCGCGAACCCCGGCGCCCCCCGGGGCCTGGTAATTGAAGTCGTCGCCGACCAGCAGGGCGCCGCGGGAGCGAAGGAATGGATTGTATAACTGGTCCAATGGGTCGGAGCCTTGAAAGTAGACCTGCCTTTGTTTAGCCGCGTCCTGGCTCCCTACCCCAGCGCCCAGGTATGCCCGAGCGCCGAACCCGAGCCCATGGCCTAGATCGCGGCGGCCGGTTGCCTCGATAAACCCGCGAAAGTAGAACGGGCTCAGGTCGGGCCGGCCGCTGGCGGCGAGGCCCTGCCGATTGTAGGCCAGCCCAGCGCCGAGCGAGCTCCGGGCGCTGAGCTGCCATTTGCCGCTTTGGTTGGTCACGCCGTTCCCCAGTTGCAGCTCGACGATGCCAACATCGTCGTAGAAGCCGGGATCCAGGTAGCGAAGGTCGTCGGTGGCGACCCACAAGAGACTCACCCGGCGAGTGCGTTCCGGCCCGAAGCTCAGATGGTCACGTCGCGACCATTCGATCGTCGCAGCGGCCCCATAGCGACCCTCAATCTTGAAGGCATCGAACGTCTGGGAGAGGTTGGGCGCTCGAAGGAAGACCGGATTGCGGGCGCGGAGAAAGAAGTCGGTATCCTTGACATCGTCGTCCGCGCCCCAGCCGGTACTCCGACTGAGGAGTGCCTGGTTCTCCTCGAAGCGTCCCAGATAATCGCTCCGACTCCGTATTCCGATGGTGACCCCCCCGGCATCGTTGTACCACACAGTCGGCTGCAGGCCGACGGTCAGCTGGTCGCGCCGGGAACGGGTAGAGAAGTACGGATGGAAGTAGAAGTCGGTGCCCGGAGGAGAAAGCAGTCTGCTCGGCGACCAACCCAGCCGCTTCCGGTTGTTGAGCACGTTCCAATCATGGGTTCGAAGCCGCGGGTCCAGCACCACTTCCATCGGTTTGCTCTCGGTGACCAACTCGACCCACTCGCGCTCCGCCGAACCGTCCGCGCGTACAAGCGCGGTGTCTCGGGCGGCGACCACAGCGACTTCCACCGGGATCCGCCCTTCCGCCTTCCGCACAACCTCGACTCGGGTCGTCCAACCCTGCCCCGCTCTTCCGCTGTCCCGCTGCTCCGCCGCACTATCCACCTTCTCCGTCCGCACTCTCCCCACCGCGTAGTCATATAGCATCGTCGAATGCAGCCACTGGGCGAAGAAGGTGCCCAGTTCCCGGTGGGACACCTCCTCGGCGACCTCCCGAAATGCCGCCTCATCCACGTGCTTCAGCTTCCAACGCTGGTAGAACGTCTGGAGAATCCGATACATCGTGCCGGAGCCGACGATGTAACGGAGCTGCATAAAGAACAGCTCGCCCCGGGTGTAAATCGCCGTGTTATACGAGTTGAAGTCGCGATAGGCTTCGCCGCGCAGGCTGGGAGGCTCGGAGTAGCCGTCGATGTCCAGCTGAAGAATTCCCGTTTCGATCGCTTGGTAGGCCGGGGGCCGTCCCATCACCTCCCAGAACCAGTCGGTCTGAAAACTGGTGAAGCCCTCGTCCAGCCAGCCCTCCTTCCACTCGTTGTTCGCCAGAATTCCCATGGTGTAATTGTGACCCAGCTCATGCACGATCAGCCCCTGATCGGCCGAACCGTTCATGATCATCATGGGAAACTCGGTGCCGCCTCCCTCGATGCGATGGACATTGGTGATCTGCGGCCAGGCGAACGGCCCGAACAGCTGATCCAGCCAGGTGAGCGCCGTCTCGGTTCGTTGAACTGCGAACCCGTTGCCCCAGGTTACTTCGTCGCCCGGCTGATACAGTACGTGCACCGCCACGTTACCGAAGTGTCCGCCTTCGTAGCGGTACTGCGGGTTCAACGAGAGCGCGAAGTGGTGAACGTCTTCGGCATACCAGCGGATCCGCTTTCGCCCGGGGCCTGCGCCAGCGCAGTCGGAGACCGGGGTCCGCGCGCCATAAAAGTCTCGCTGGTACTCGACCTTCTTGGACTGATCCTGGTTTGCCCGTTCCCATCCGGGATCGCCACAGACCGGTACGCCGGTGGCGCCGATCACCTGGTCCTGCGGCACGTCGAGATCGACGAGGAACGAAGCGAACTCGCCGTAGAACTCTCCCGCCGGATATAGCGGGTGCTCCTCCCACCCGTAGCGGTCGTACACCACGACCTTGGGATACCACTGAGCGAAGTCGAACCGGCGTCCCTGCCGCCCTTGCCGCCGCGGTGTGGTGGAGGGCCGGGCATCCCAGGCGAGATCCGCCGAGATCGAGTCGCCGGGAGCCAGGGGATGGGGCAGGATAAAGCGCACGATCGTGCTGTCCGGCGCAAAGGGATAGATCGCCTGCACCTGCGTCCCACCGATCCGGACCTGGCGCACGTGGTTGTAAGCGAAATCCGGATCCTTTAGGTCATTGAAGCGGCGGCGGCCCTCGACGGAGTCGGCATCGGCCCAGCGTGAGCCGGGCCGGAACGCATTGAGATAGAGATGGAGAGAGAAGGTCGTCAGCGTGTCGGGAGAGCGGTTGACGTAGTGAATCCTCTCGGTTCCGCTCAGCACCCCGCGGGACTCGTCCAGTCGCGCCGAGATCTCATACGCGACCTGCTGTTGCCAATAGCCGGTGGGATTGGAGCTGGTCTGCTGCACCAGCAGGAGCAACCCGACGATCACGCGGGCGCTTGAAGTCGGGTGTTGCTGGAAGCATTACACATCGGTCGGAAACATAGGTGCCGACTGGAGAATTTGGCACCATCGCGCGCGGCTCGGATTCAACACGGTGCCGCCTGCCGCAGTAGCGTTGGCCTCGAGCTCAGCCGGAAATCAATTGATCAAACGATGGCAGATACCTATCTCTCGCTGCGGGTTCATCTGGTGTGGGCCACCAAGAATCGAAGACCCTGGCTCGATCCGGAATGGAGGCCCAGGCTATACGCGTACGCGGCAGCGGTGATCGCCCGGCGGGGCGGAGAGCTTTTTACCGCCGGAGGTACGCGCGATCACATTCATCTCTACTTGGAGCCTCCCATCACTCTGGCATTGGCTGATCTGGTCACGAGCATCAAGGCGACCACGTCCAAGTGGATCCATGACAGCTTCCCACATCGGCGCGATTTCCGGTGGCAGCATGGCTATGGCGCATTCAGCGTCACGCCGTTTGACGACGCGTACATCCGGGATTACATCCGCAACCAGGAGCTGCACCATAAGGACAATCGCTTTGCCGGGGAATACCGTAACATTCTCGACCGCCACGGGGTCACGTATGATCCTGCCCACATCTCGGATTGAACGCCAAATTCATTGAACCGCTTTGATCGATTGAACCAAGTCGACGCGCACGGCGCATTCGATCACAAAAGGGCCACCCGCGAGGGTGGCCCTTGGATGACATCCGATATGTTTGCGATGAGACGCGAAGCGTCGCGCGTGCGTACCGTCGCCTACGATACCAATTGCCGGCGGAGCTTCGTCATTCGCCGCCGCACCGAGCCGTCCAGTACACGCTCGCCCACCCGCACGACCGCACCACCGAGAATCTCCGGATCCACCGCGAACGCGGGAATCACCTGCTTCCCGAGCTGCCGGCTGAGCAAATCCTGGATGGTTCGCTTCAATTTTTCGTCCGGGGTCCTCGCCAAGGTCACACCCGCCCGCACCCGGTCGAGCTTTCGATCCAGCAGGTTCAGGTATTCCGTAGCAACCTCCCGCAGCAGCTGTTGCCGGCCACGCTTCACCATAGCTTGGAGGAATAGCCCGAACTCACGAGGCGCTTCCCGCAGCGCGCCACCCAGGATCCTTGCCTTCTCCGTCTTTGGAACCTTGGGTGACATAAGCACCGCCTGCACTCGCGGTGTCTGCTCCACCGCCGCTGCGACCGCGTCGAGCAGGTCCACGTACCGTTCGGTGTTCCCGCTGCGCTCGCCGAGCTGAAATAGCGCTTCCGCGTAATTGCGGGCGATCGTTTCGTTTCTCAATGCTGCGCGCCCAGGCCGGAGAGATATTCCTGGACGATCCTGCGATCGTTCTCCGAGTTGAGCCGCTCGCTGATCAGCTTGCTGGCCGCCGCCAGTGAAAGGTCAACCGCCTCACGCCGGAGCTCGACCACCGCCCGCTCGCGCTCCAACTGGATGTCGCGCCGGGCCCGCTCCAGGAGCTCCTCCTGTTCCTGCCGGGTCTTCTCCATTGCGAGTGCCCGCTCCTTTTCCGCCGCAGCGCGAGCCTCCGCGAGTAATGCGTGGGCCGATGCTCTGCCTTCAGCCAGCAGTTTCTCATGTCGCGCCAGCAGCTCCGCCGCCTCTCGTCGATTCCGCTCCGCCTCGGCCAGCTGCTCCTCTAGCGCGCGCTCCCGGGCCTCGACCGCACCGAGTACCGCCGGCCAGGCGAACTTTCTTAGGATGACGAGCAGTGCCACGAAGACGACGACGGTCCAGATCATCAGCCCAGGCTCGACCGAGAGCGGACCGCGGGCCGCGGGCTCCTGCATGAGGGCAAAGGTGACGAACAGTGACATGGTGACTCCAGTCTAGAGTCTAGGGTCTAGAGTCATTGGATGCGGTATACATCCCGATCCCGCAGACTCTCGACCCTGGACCCTGGACGATCTAAAACGTGATCTTGCTCTGAATGAGAAATCCAATAACCGCCACGAACAGTGCAACGCCTTCGATCAGTGCCGCCGCGATGATCATGGCGGTCTGAATCCTTGCCGTGGCATCGGGCTGGCGGGCGATACCCTCGGTCGCCGAGCCACCGATACGACCGATACCGATGCCGGCGCCCAGCACGGCGAGTCCAGCAGCCAGACCGGCGCCGATGAGACCGTAGCCTTTGCCGGCGGTCGCCGCGGCGGTTTCCTGAAGCAGAGCGAGCATGGACAGCATGTGTGAACTCCATAGCGTGTGCGGGAGACCCGAAATCTCTCTGCGCTCGCCATGCATCGCCGGTCTCCCAAACCGGATTTGCCCTGGCTACCCGCCATCGTCCCAACCCTCGAGTCGGAACAGCGGGCTTCGTCCGCCATTCGGCGGAGTACTCTAGTTCGGCCGGCAGGAGCGCCCTAGCGACCGAAAGGTTCTGCTTCCTTGCTGCGTTGTTGCCCCGCTAGTGTTCCGCCCTCATCAACCCAATGAACACTGCCGTCAGCAGGGTGAACACGAACGCCTGCAGAAACGCCACGAAGACCTCGAGCAACATGACGCCGGTGGCGAGCAGCGATGCGCCGACTCCCACCAAGTAGCTTTGGAATAGAAACGTCAGGCCGAGCAGCGCCAGCACCAACACGTGACCCGAAGTCATGTTGGCGAAGAGTCGCACCGCCAGTGCGAACGGCTTGGCCAGCTTGCCGATGATCTCGATCGGGGTCATGACCACCAGCAAGAGCACCTTGAGAAGGGTCCCACCCACGCCGCCCGGCAAGCCAGGGGGAAGGTAGAAGATGGTCTTCATATAGCCCTTGAATCCCAGGGCCCGCATGCCGGTCACTTCGATGACCAGAAATGCGATGAGCGCGAGCGCTGCGGTCACTGCGATGTTGCTGGTCGCGGTGGCACCCCAGGGCAAAAGCCCCAGCAGGTTCATCGCGAGAATGAAGAAGAACACCGTCAGCAGGAAGGGGGCATAGCCTTCGCCGTGATGCCCGACATTAGGAAGGACCACTTCCTGCCGGACCCAGAGCGCCATGGCTTCCATCGCTCCGGCAAATCCCATGGGCGGCCGACCTCGAGCCTGGGCTCGAGCGATCGCCCGGCCGCTGGGAATGAAAACCAGGGCGACCAGGGCGGCAGCCAACAGCATGTAGACGAGATGGCGGGTGGGCGAGAGGTCGAGATAGCGCGGCTGCCCCTCGGCATCGGTCCCCAGCCTGATCTTCCAGTTCTCGGGCAGGTGAATGACCCCGAACGGCGTCTCTACCTCGTGCGCGTCTCCTATATGGTGGGCGATGTCGATCTGGTTTTGGTTCGCCTCGTGCTGGTTGTTGGGTGCAACCACCTCACGTCCAACCTCGTGGGCCGGTTCCTGAGCCGATACCGAACCGCTGAGACCCCCACTGGCAAGTGCCAACGCGCCTATTGTCATTATCCTGCTGAATCGCTGCCTCATCCCTTGTCCCTGGAATGTTTTCGCACCGCCGTGACTGCCTCCACCAGCAGCAGCGCCAAGAGCGTCACCACTAATGTGAGGAGCATTGACCCGCTGTCCCACCGGTAGACCGGAGCAAGGATCAGTGCTGCAGCGGCCACGATCAGAAGCCTGATGAGCATCCCCCCGACCCATGCGAACTGGAACCGCTCGGTCCCAATACTCCGTAGCGTCCACCAGCCGAGTGGAGCCTGGACCAGAAGTCCAGCGACCACGCCGGCGGCGATCTCCTGGCGAAAACGGGGTGGGGCGAAAACCATCACGAACGCACCGAGGACGGCAACCGCCAGGAGTCCGATCACATACTGGCGAGAGGCGGTCACTCGCCCCCATCCTTTCGTCCTAGTGACCGTATCAGCCAATACATGGTACCGCCAAAACCCAGGAACGCTGCCACCACCGTAAGCACTCCACCGGTGCCCAGCTTCCGGTCGGCCCATTGGCCGATCCAGACGAAGACCAGCAGGCTGACCGCGAGCTGGACGCCGAGACCGGCGTACTTCATCGCACCCGGCGCCCGTTTGCCGGGCCCTTCGGGGGTGTTCACGGGCGCTAACCTATCCGCTTGTGAAAAGTTTCGCAATGTCAGATGTCGGTCGTCTGACGTCAGTCATCAGTCACCAGTCGCCAGTGTCGGTTTGGCTCCCGAGTGGTGGTCCTAGTTTCCAACAGCTCGCTGGCCTGCCGGATGGCGAACACCGAGACGCTCGAACCATCCGGACTGCCGGATCAACCCAGCTGACGGATATAACGACTGCAGACTGACGATTGATGACTGACCTCTGACGACTGACCCCAACTAGCATCCGCCTCCCGACCCGGGTAAATCTCAGCCATGAATCCGAGAATGCACCCATGACCGCCACCCAAGCGGCGCCGCATGACGACGTCCAGCAGCTGGAACGCCTGGTCGGTGCCGTTACTCGGCTCAAGAGCCAGGTTGCGCAGCGCATCGTCGGGCAGGAAGACGTGGTAGACGGGATTCTCACCGCGGTACTTGCCGGCGGCCACGCGCTGCTCATCGGCGTTCCCGGCCTGGCCAAAACGCTCATGGTCCAGACGGTGGCAGAGGCGCTCGACCTCAGCTTCAACCGGGTGCAGTTCACCCCCGATCTCATGCCGAGTGACATCACAGGGACCGAGATCATCGAGGAGGATCTGACCACCGGCCGGCGCGCCTTTCGCTTCGTACAGGGTCCGATTTTCGCCAACGTCGTGCTCGCCGACGAGATCAACCGCACGCCGCCAAAGACTCAAGCCGCGCTGCTCCAGGCGATGCAGGAGCATCAGGTTACCGCCGCCGGCACGACCTACCGGTTGCCCGACCCTTTTTTCGTGCTCGCGACCCAGAACCCCATCGAGCAAGAGGGTACCTACCCGCTGCCCGAGGCGCAGCTCGACCGCTTCATGCTGGAGCTCCGGGTGAGCTACCCCAGCAAGCAGGAAGAGGAAGCGATCGTCGAGCAGACTACCGGTACCAGCCGCGCAGGGTTGCATCCCGTCCTCGACGCGGCATCGGTGCTTTCAATGCAGTCGTTGGTGCGACGGATCCCGGTCTCGCGAGGACTGATCCGGGCAGCGGTCACCCTGGCCCGGATGACTCGGCCGGGCGACGGCGATGCACCTGGGTTCATCAAGGAATATGTGGAATGGGGCGCCGGACCGCGCGCGTCACAGTACCTGGTACTCGGCGCCAAAGCGCGCGCCGCGATCGCCGGGCGTCCCATGGCCGACCTTGAGGACGTGCGCGGCGTCGCTGCCTCGGTTCTACGCCACCGGCTGGTCACTAACTTCGCCGCCGAAGCAGCCGACCGTACCAGTGACGATCTGGTGCGCGAGCTGATGGGGGGGAAGGGATGGTTGGGGTAAGCGGGGAAGCGGGACCGAGGATCAATAGATCATCAGTAAAGAAAGAAGCCCGGCCAACTTGACCGGGCTTCTCGATTGTTCTGAGCACATTCCTCGGCTCGCGGTAAGGCGGTTCGTTCACTGATCTGACATCTAGACCGCCCAACCAACTATTTCCCCGCTTTCCGCTTCCCCGCTTACGCCGGCTGCGAGAAAAACGCTCCGACCGGTGCCAGCATCTGATCGAACGCAATGAACGCGGCGGCCTGCAGCTGGAAGACGCCGTCTAGCGCGACCAGCTCGTCATCCGAAAGCGGCGTTCCGTCGGCGCGGGTAATCGTCGTGGTGGTGCCGTTGGTTGTGATCGTCGCGAAGGCAGTGCCGTTGATCCGGACGTTGAGGGTGCCGCTAGTCTCCGCGAACTGTCCGGTCATCGTCACCGTGCCGTTGGGACCGCGCATCGAGAGATTGATGTTGATCGGGCTGTCCGGCACGCTCACATCGGCCACGCTCACCGTCAGGCTGATCGAGACGTCGCGATCCGGCATAGTGAGCGAGTAGGTCAGCGTCAGACCGGCGGTGACCGTGATGGTGGACTGGAGATTGATGTTGGCCTGGGTGACACCGTCGGTGACGTACCCAATCACGGTGACCCGGCCGCTGGTCGCGCCGCTGCTGGCGCTCACGGTGTAGTCGATGTAGGTCGTCGACCCCGATATCACCTGCACTCGTGCCGCCTGGGTGGTTCCGACGCTCACATCGGTGATGTCCACGTGGCCGGTTTCGACCAGCGGTTCCACCGGCAGATATGTCACCGGATCTACCGCGTACAGCAGGAAGCGCACGCCATTGGATGGGGCGCCGGTGATGTCCGAAGCGACATAGCTCCCGGTGCCGATGTCATAGACGAAGGTCTTCCCCGCGACTGCTGTCGGGACCCCCATCATCGAAGCGCTCAGCCCGTCGCGGTCCTTCTTGATGAGTGTCGCCGCCAGCCGCCGCGCTGCGCGAGCCGCCGCCACCCTGATGCCTTGGGCTCCGCCGCCCCGCACATCGATCGCGACCGCCGAGGTCGAGATGATGGGTGCACCGCCTAGCGCCGCATCGAACATCAGGCTGAACGTTGAAAAGCTGGCGAAGGCCGGGGAGGCGAATGTCGAATTCATCGCCTCGAGGTCGGTCGAGGTACCATTGGGATTGAATGGCGCGTCAGGACTCGACTCACTGCCGCAGCCTGTCAGGGTAAGAGAGACCAGCGCCACCGCCACGACAGATCGCTTGGCGAATTGCAGCACACGCATGGGTTCCGCCTCCATCCTCAGGAGCCAGTTGAGGCAGTCCGGTCGTCGGACTACCGGTCGAAAGCCGTCAAACGGGGGATTTGAGCGCTTTTCGGGGGTGCCGCAGGCCACCGCGGAAGCGGCGGCCCAGGACTGATGCGGGATAAGGCAACGGCTATGCCAAAAGCTGCAGGTACGTGAGTTGGAAGCTGGGAGCTAGGAGCTAGGACCTGGGAGCCGGGAGGTGGGCGCTGCTGGGAGCTGAGCTGAGCTGAACGTTACCTGCCTGGCGTCGAGCAGCTTCCGAATGTCGAAAGGAAGACGGGATCGCTCGATGGCCTCGCTCCCGACTCCTAGCTCCTAGCTCCCAGCTCCTGACTCCTATCCTCCACGGGTAACCCCGCAGCCTGCCAGGCGGCCCAGCCGCCCACCAGGGCACGCGCCTTGGGCCAGCCTGCCGCTCGAAGCTCTCGCGCCACCCGGGCGCTTGTGGCTTCGTCCTTTCACGCACAGTAGAGCACTACCGTCGCGTGGTGGTCGAGACCCAGCTCCCTGGCTCGACGGACGGCGTCCTCCGGCGGAAGCCGAATCGCGCCGGCAGCCTTGAGATTGTCGGCGGCGTGGCTCCGCTCGGTGCGCACGTCGGCCAGAATCACTGGCTCGCCCGAGTCGCGGAGTTGCTGTAGCTCGCCGAGCGTGATGCGCTCGGGGACCCGGACATCGGGATCCGGCTGAGTCGTGACCGGAGCGGCGCTAATCTCCGTTGCTTCAGTGAGCGAGCCCTCGGTCTTACTGAGGAACAGGGCGATCCCGGTGCCGTGGAGCGCCACCGAAAGCAGTACCACCAGACTGGTGATCGCGAAGAGTCGGTCGCTGCCCTGCACGCCGGCGAACACCGGCAGCAGGATCAGCAGCAGCGAGCTGAGCCCTCGCGGACCCCCGATCCAGGCGATGATCCGGCGAGTGCGCACGTCGAAGCCCTCGCGCGCCAGCACCGGCAGCAGCACCACGGACCGCATGACCAGCGCGACCAGGGCAAAGAGCAGCGTGCGCCCGTCGGCGACGTTGACCCCCCTCCAGATGAGCCCGGCGCCGAACGCGACGAAGGTGAACAGCAGAAACATCTCGGCGGTGGCCTGACCATAGTCGAGGAAGCAGTCGCACAGCTCCACGTCCAGCTTGGCAATGACCACGCCCGCCGCGAATGCAGCCAGGAACCCGCTTCCGCCCACCGACTCGGCCGCGGCATAGGCAGTGAACGCGACGCCGAGCGCGTAGAGCGATTCGTAGTCGCGCCGGACCCCGATCCGCTTTCGCACCTGCTCCAACAGAGTTATCGCGACGAAACCGGCGAGGGCGCCGAGTCCTGGACCGAGCAGGAAGAGTCCCACCGCATGGCGGCTGAATTCTGAAGCGCCGTCGCTGGTAGTCAGCCCTAGGATGCTCAACACGATGATCGGCAACAGCACCACGTCGTTGATCCCGCCCTCCAGGCGGAGCCCCTCGCGCACCGCGGGCGGGAGACTGGACCGCCGGATCAGATTCCGGAGCATCACCGGATCGGTCGAGGCCAGCGCCGCCCCGAGCATGGTGGCGTGGAGGGGTTGGAGACCGAGCAGCAGCCACGCAGCCACCCCGATGAGCACGGCCGGGATCAGTGTCCCCGGACCCAGGATCAAGAGCAGCAATCGCCGTGGCCGCCTGATCTCTCTCAGATCCATGGCGATGGCATCGGTGAACAGAACCAGCACCAGACCGAGCGTCGCGATCCACTCGAGCGTGGGCGACCCGAGTGTGAGGTTTACGAGGTTGAGCCCGGCGGGGCCGAGCACTGCGCCGAGCAGCAGGAAGATGGCGACTTGGGGAACTCCGGTGCGCTCGATCAGCCCGGAGAGGAGTGACGAGACCAGGATGACGATCCCGATCAGCGCGAGTGCGGAGGCGAGCGATTCGGGAGACATGCGGGAAGTATGTCGGAGCTAAGAGCTAGGAGCTAGGAGCCAACAGCGATGACTCCTCAGTCATTGCGGGGCCGTGAGCGGTCCGCTAACCTCGCGCATGACCCACGAACCGGAAGCTACCGCTCTTCTCCTCGCCACTTGCGGCCTGCTCCTCGGCGTCAGCGTCGTCTTCAGCCGAGCCTCGCAGCGAACCGGCATTCCAATCGCGCTCTTGTTCATCGTGGTTGGGATGCTCGCCGGCTCCGAAGGTGTGGGCCGCATTGCCTTCGACGACTACCGATTCGCCTTTCGGCTGGGGACCGTTGCCCTAGCGCTGATTCTGTTCGATGGCGGACTCAACACTCCCCTGCAGACCGTACGAAAGGCGGCGGCTCCCGCCGGTGTGCTCGCCACCGTCGGCGTGGCCGGTACCGCCGTGCTGGTCGCCGTCGTCGCGCACGCCCTGGGGCTGAGCTGGCCCGAGGCGCTCCTTCTCGGAGCGGTGGTCTCATCCACCGATGCCGCCGCCGTCTTCGCTGTGCTTCGGGGCAGCGGTCTCCAGCTCAAGCGCCGGGTCGGGGTCACGCTCGAGGTCGAATCCGGCATCAACGATCCGGTCGCCGTCATCCTCACCACGACACTGACTCAGAACTTGCTCTCCCCCGGGGCGGCATCAGGAATCCGGATCGTGATCGAAGTCCTGGTCCAGCTTCTGGTCGGGACCGTGGTGGGCATTGCGATCGGCCACGGTGGACGGCAGCTCCTCGCCCGGTTGAGTCTCCGGACGGGCGGCCTCTATCCCGTCGTGAGCCTGGCGCTGGCGCTATTTGCCTTCGGAGCCGGCACGCTGCTGCACGGAAGCGGCTTCCTCGCAGTGTATCTCGCGGGCCTGGTGCTCGGAAACGGCCCGCTACCGTATCACACCGGGCTTCTCCGGGTGCACGACGCGCTCGCCTGGCTCAGCCAGGTCGGGATGTTTCTCATACTCGGTCTCCTGGTGTATCCCTCCCGCCTACTCGACGTGGCCTGGATTGGACTCGGCATTGCGGCGCTGCTCGCCTTCTTCATCCGACCGCTGGTCGTGGCGTTTTGTCTCCTGCCGTTTCGCTATCCTTGGAACGAGGTGTTCTACATAGGGTGGGTAGGACTCCGCGGTGCGGTGCCGATCGTGCTGGCGACGTTCCCCGTGCTGGCGGGCGCTCCCGGCGCGGATCGACTCTTCGACTTGGTCTTCTTCATCGTGGTCGCGACCGCCCTGGTTCCCGGCGCCACGGTTGCGTGGGTGACCCGAAGGCTCGGTCTTCAGAGCAAGCAGCCGCCAGCCCCCCAGCCGGTGCTGGCGATCGAGTCGCGCCAGCCGCTCCAGGGCGAGCTCATGTCCTTCTATATAGATGAAGCGCTGGTAGTGGCAGGGATGGCGGTGGAGGAGCTGTCGCTGCCGGAGGGCGCGGCGGTGACGCTGATTGTGCGGCACAATCGTCTACTGCCACCGATAGCAGGAACCGCGCTCGAACCGGGCGATCACGTCCACCTGATCGCACAGCCGGAAGACCGCGGGTTCATTCAACTGATGTTCGGAAGGCCCGAGGAGGAATAGTTCGTCTTCCACTGGAGGACCGATGAAAATTCACCGTTCTCTGCTGGCAATCATGGTCTTCAATGTTCTGCTCCTCTTGATCTCGGTGAATTGGACTGGCGCCGTCGCGGCGCGAGGGGTCGCACCGGTGCTCCGGGGGCGTGGGCTCGAGATCGTGGATGAGAGAGGCCGAGTTCGCGCCAGCATAACCATCTTGCCGGCTGACTCAACCGCGAAGATGCCGGATGGCACAACCGGGTATCCTGAGACGGTCCTACTCCGGCTGATCACGTCGGAAGGGCGACCCAACGTGAAGATCGGGACTGGTGCGAAAGGCGCCGGAATGCTTATCGCCGGCGAAGACGACCCGACCTACGTTCAGATTCTCGCGGAAGGTCCCAGAACGACGCTGAAATTGAGCGACAAAGACGGACGGGTACGCGTTCTCAGGCCGTAGTTAGTCGGAGCCGGCCTTCATTGAGGCACTCCGCCCTCTACGGTGCCGCGGTCACGAAGGGATCCAGGAAAGCAGAGCGGACTGCGGGCTCCTCCTGCAGCCGATCGATCATGCCCTTCAGCCGGCTCAATTCCCCGCTTTCGAGGACTTGAACCGCGTAGAACCCGTCGGCCGATCCTGCCGGCATGCGCCACCCTCCAACTACCCGTCCGCAGACCGCCGCCACCGCCCGCCCGCGATCCGACGCGCTCGAGCCCGGCCGAAACCGCACCGCGATGACGTGCTTTCGATAGGTGTTGGACCGGCTGCTGTCATCCGAGAACCACCGGGGCACCGTGTCCGGCGGGAGCGATGGCACCTCCGCCCGGGCACAGGAATCAGCGGGACTCACTCCACCCTCGCTCTCCGACGTCACCGAGGACGGAGCAAAGGCCTGGAGGGCAAGCACGAGAGCCAGGGGAGCAACGGTTACCATGCGTCGAATCAGGACGACGCCAGAATTGTGGCCGGGTGCAGCCAGCAGTCGGTTAATCATCGAGCGTTTCGGCTGTAGGAGAGGAGGCGAGAATCTAACGTGAGACCCTTCAACTGGCCACGGGATTGCGCTTTCCCCGGATGCAATGCTCTGCACATCTATTTCTGCGGCCCTTGGGAATGCAGGATGCGTTCGGCAATCTCTCTTGCGCGTGCCATGGTGAGTCTCGTCCGTTGGTCAACCGCAAGCGGATGCTCGGTGGGTTCTAGCCACTCGAAGCCAAAGAGGTGAGTCAGGCTGCTATGGTCGAGGGGCTTCAGTGGGTCGCCCGAGTCAGGCCCAGCTGCGCGGCAACGAAGGCCCACACGTCGGTCCACTCCGCGATGGCGCCCGATGCCGAGGCGTAGCCGTGGCTCGCGTCACTGGCCACTCGCAGCAGAACCGGCCGGTCGCAGCCCTGCGCCGCCTGCAACGTGGCTGCGAACTTGTATGCGTGGCTCGGCACCACCCGATCGTCGTGGTCGCCGGTGAGGAGCAGCGTCGCCGGATAACAGACTCCCGCCCGTACGTGCTGCAGTGGTGAGTACGCCCGTAGCCAGCGGAAGGCGACGGGATCGTCGGGGGAGCCGTATTCCGGTATCCAGCCTGCCCCCACCGTGAATTTGTGAAACCGCAGCATGTCGTAGTGACCCGCGTTCGCCACCGCGACGGCGAACAGATCGGGACGCTGGGTCAGCACGGCACCGATGAGCAGGCCGCCGTTAGAATGGCCGTAGATCGCGAGCCGCCGGGGAGAGGTGTAGCCCTCGTGAACCAGGTACTCGGCCGCAGCAATGAAGTCGTCGAAGCTCTGCTGCTTCCGCGCGAGGCTACCGGCCAGGTGCCACGCCTCCCCGTACTCACCGCCACCACGGATGTTGGCCACCGCATAGATCCCGCCCGCCTCGAGCAACCACGGTACTTGCGACTCATAGCTTGGCTGCTGCACGCTACCGAACCCACCGTAGCCGGTGAGCATCACGGGATGGGTTCCGTCGAGCTGGAGTCCCTTCCGCGCGGTGATGAACATCGGCACCCGAGTGCCGTCATTCGACCGGTAGAACACCTGGCGGGTCTCGTACCCCGCGGGATCGAACGAAACATGAGGAGGCTGGAACGGCACGGTCACGCCGCTCCTGAGATCGTCGTAGAAGACAGTGGTCGGCGTGAGGAAGGAAGTAAATGCGTAGAGCAGCTCCGGTGCCGAGGCTCGGCCGTTGAGCGGCCACTCCACCGCACCGAGGCTGGGCAGCCGCACCTCGCCCAGGGGCCGGCCGTCCAGCGTGAACCGGCGCAGCCGGCTGGTGACGTCCACGAGATAATGGAGGGCGAGGCCATGTCCCGCGACGGTGGCGGTCTCGATCACGTCCTTGCCTTCCGGGATCACCGGGCGGGCGCGGGCTCGCGAGCCGTCCGTTAGGGTGAGGGCAACGACGCGCCCACGCGGCGCGTCCAGGTCGGTGAGCACGTAGAGGGTGTCGCCCACCGTACCCAGCGGCGTATGCCCGGCCTCGCGATTGCCGAGCAGTGGCACCAGCGGCGCTGCGAGATTGGGCGAGCGGGGTTGCCCGAGATCCATGGCGTACATCCACGAGGCGGCACCGCGCTCCGCCACGGCCAACGCCCAGCGTCCGTCGTCGCTCAGCATGCAGTAGAGCCAGCGATAGTTGTCGGTCCACCGGCGCAGCAGGGTATCCGCCGACTGCGGCCGGCCGAGCCGGTGGTACCAGAGTTGCTTTTCCACTCGCGCTGCGTCCGCTGTCGCGCCCGGTTGGGCCGCAGGCGGCCGCATATAGAAGAAGCCGCCCCCATCGAAGGTCCAGCATGCGTTGCTCCAGGTGCCGCGGACCACGTCCGCCCGGTCGCGGCCCGTGCTCAGGTCGCGCACGTGCGTCTCGCCCGCGTCGGCGCCACCGGGCGAAGTCGAATAGGAGAGCCAACGTCCATCGGGGGAGACCGCGAAGTCGCTCACCGCGGTCGAGCCGTGCGCCGAAATTTTCTGGGGGTCGAGCACAACCACCGGCGGTGCACCGATCCCACGTCGGGAGTAGAGCACCGACTGCGGTCGGCCGCCCGGGTTCTCCAGGTAAAAGAGGCGGCCGGCTTCCCGCCACGGAACTTCGGTGCGGCTGGAACTCCACAGCGACTCTAGACGCCGCCCGATGGCGTCGCGTCCGGGCAGGCGATCGAGCCGCTCGCGCGTGAGCCGACTCTGGGACTCGATCCATGCTTTGGTCGCTGGATCGTCGAGCCG
Organism: Gemmatimonadota bacterium; assembly: GCA_046726475.1. Lineage (GTDB taxonomy): Bacteria > Gemmatimonadota > Gemmatimonadetes > Gemmatimonadales > GWC2-71-9 > CAVVWJ01. The sequence continues at coordinate 70,591 of JBKPAO010000123.1, forward strand.
CTCGAGCCAGCGGTAGGGATCGGCGACCTTGATACCGTGGTAGTCGGCAACGACGGTGTCACGCCGGGTGGCGGGATAGCCCGGCGACTGAGCGACGGCCGCGGATCGTATTGGAATTGCGAGGAGCACCAGCGAGGTGATGGCGAAACGCACCTAGGGTGTGCCCTCATCGGTGAGCACCCGGATCCCGGGAGTGGAGCCGAGCACCTGCCACACCCGACGACGCAACCGGGTAAGCGCCTCCTTGTTCGGCTTGTGGAACAGTCGCTTGACCACATTGAGTCCGGGATCGTAGGCGACCGACACCGACCATTCCGCCGGCTCTTCTGTAGGGCCCTCGCCGCAGAATGACAGCGCGACCCAGAACGGGTCCTGGCCATGCGTTGCCCAGAAACCCCAGCCGTAATCCTCCTGGATCGGTTGGGAGAGCTCGAAGCCGGCGCCGGATAGGTCGGCGACTTGTTCCTTCAACCAGAGAGCGAAGTCTTCGCCGAAACAGCACGGGTTGATGAAATGTGGTTTCACCTCTCGATGCTCGAAGAGATCGGTTTCCACGGCCATTGATTCGATATCCATCGTATCAGCCTGGCAGTTACAGCCGCGAGGCTCGGGAGAGACTTACTACGGCCGCAACCAGCAGGATCAAGAGCACGGGATAGATGAGCAGAAGGTCGATTCGAATGTTGCACTCCCCGCTGCAGAGCCAGCGCTGCTGCATACCCGTTTCGTAAACAAAATAGAGCAGCCAGAGGATTCCGATTCCTATCGCCGCGCGGCGGCGCGTGCGCCGTCCCAGCACCAGCAGGAATCCGCCGATCACCGCCGCCAGAAACGGGTACGCGATGAAGATTGCCATCACGCTCAGGAGCCGATCCACAGCGGACCTCTCCCCTATCGCTGGTTAGCGGTCATTCGAGGGGCGATTCCAGAGGTCTACTGGAGCCACCCTTACCCACCAGACGGTGCCCGCCGCGTCCTGGAAGCAGAGATGCGATCCCGAGCACCGGCCGGTATCGCACCGAAGCTTGAACGACTCACGGTTTGAGCACTGTCCACTCGATCTCGTTGAGCAGGTTGCCGACTGATTCCGCAGAGTCGCTGGTGTACGCAAAGCACCCTGGCCCACCATCGGCCGTCACGCCCTCCAGCCGGCCCACCGTTTCCCGCACCCAGCTGTCCTCGGTGAACGAGCGCCGAAGACAGAAGCGAACCCGGTAGGGCTTGTCCATCTTGAGCGGATGCAGCTCGCCGGCCTTGACTCGCCGGACGGCGCGGGCCGCAGACTGGCGCAGTAGCCGGTGTACGGTGGCGGGCGGGAGCACTGCGGCCGCCGAACGGGAGAACGCTGTCTTGACGGTGACCGTCTCCAGCGGACCCAGCATCTCCCGGGTCTCCGCCGCCAACACGTCGTCACCGCTCGCGAGCGCCATCGGTACTCCCATCTCGCCGCCGATGAACCCGGCGATCCCCGCCTCGTTGAGCGGCTTCCCGTTCACCGTAAACGAGTCGAAGGCGAAGTTGTGCGAGATGACGCTGGGACTCCCCGCGTTCGCGTGCGCGCCGACGATCATCATCGCGTCCACCATCGGGTTCAGTCCGGTGGACATCACGATCGGTTTCGGATAACCGCGGATCAGGATCGCTTCCGAATCGAGTTTGTCCACCAGAATGTTGCGGAACAGAGTGCCACCGTGCCCCTCATTGACGATGAACTGCGTCGCTCCCGCGCTCCGGGCTCCGGCGATGAGCGCGTTCACCTCATCAGTCAGCTCCACGCGGAACCGCTCGTGCTGGGGCGACCCGCCTCGGCTCACCGGCCGCATCTCGGTCTGATTCCGCACCGCCCCGGCCAGCCCCTCCATATCGGCGATGATGTAGACACTGAAGCCACCGCGCTGCATGTCCTGCTCCAGCTTTTGTCGGGCCAGCTGATACTCGGTCACCCCAAAAGCCGCTGCGGGCGGCGTAGTGTCCCGAGGCGTGGTGTCGCGCGTTGCCTGGCCTTGCGCCCGACCGGGGAGCAGCAGGAGGAGTGTGGCGACGAAGAGCAGGCGGCTCATCGCAGCACGGCCTCTTCGATGGCGTCGAGCAGCCAACCCATCTGACGTGCGCTGTCGGTGACGTAGCGGAAGCCGCGGTCCCCAGTCGGCTCGAGCTTGAACTCCTGGAGGGCGGAAACCGCCTTTACGATGCTGTCCGGATACGTCTTACGCAGCTTGAACTCGACCCGGTAGGGCCCCTCCATGGTGAACGGCTTGAAGTCTCCGCGGCGCTCTCGGCGAACCGCCTCCGCCGCGCCGGCCTGCAGCATCCGCCGCACCTTCGCGGGGCTGTAGGTGATGGCGGCACTCCGGCCCACCGCGCGCTTGGTCACAATTGCGACGAAGCCGTTGGGGACCATCTTCTTGGTTTCGGCGATCAGGACATCGTCCCCACTTACCAGCGAGACCGAGACCCCCAGCTCACCGGCGATGAGTGCGTTGATGCCGACTTCGTTGAGCGGCTTGCCGTTAACAGTGAACGAATCGAAGGCGAAGTTGTGCGCCAGCACTCCCAGGCTCCCGGCGTTGGCGTGTGCTCCCGTGAACATCAGCGTCCCGAAGCTGCTGTCGATCCCAGTGACCATCACCAGCGGCTTGGGAAAACCGCGCACCAGGATCGCCGAGCTGTCCAGCTGCCAGGGGAGCACGTTGGCAAAGAGGTTGCCGCCGTGGCCCTCGTTCACCACGAAGCTCCGGGCACCGGCCAGGCGAGCCCCGCGAATGGTCGCGTTCACCTCCTGAGTGAGCAGCATGCGGAAGCGGTCCCAGTAGTCCGGGCTGGTGAGCTCCTTGTAACGCTCGCCCTCGTTCCCGGCGATCACCTCGTGGATGTCCACCGCGCTCCCCATTCCTTCCATATCGGGTACGATGAACACCCGGAACCCCGCCTCGTGCGGGATCTGCTTGTCGCGGAACGGCGCGGAGGACGGCGGTGGCGCCGGCGTTTGGGCCTGCAGCCCCGACGCGAGGCATAGGAGCGTGGGTAGGACGATCGATCTCATCAGGTCTCCCTGGGCTTTCGAGTTCTCAACTCTCGCTGAGCACCAACAGCTTGAGTTCGGTCATCTCCTCGATGGCGTAGCGAACGCCCTCGCGCCCCTGCCCCGATTCCTTGACTCCACCGTAAGGCGCGTGGTCCACCCGGAAGCCGGGTACGTCGTTCACCACCAGCCCGCCCACCTCGAGTCGCTCGAAGGTGCGGAGAATAATTCGCATGTCGTTGGTAAAGAGTCCCGCCTGAATGCCGTAGCGCGAATCATTCACCGCGGCTACTGCCGCGTCGAAATCGGCATAGGGACGGACCGTGGTCACTGGCGCGAAGATCTCCTCGCAGTTGACGCGCATGCCGCCGGTGGTGTCGAGCAAAACCGTAGGCTGGAGGATCGCGCCGTCCCGCCGGCCACCGGTAGCGACCCGCGCCCCGGCTGTGACCGCCTCGCCGATCCACTCCTCCGCCCGCACGGCGTTCGCCTGGTCGATCATTGGGCCCACGTCGGTCGTCTCGGACATTGGGTCACCGGTGCGGAGGGCCCCCACCGCCGTCACGAACCGCTCGGTGAACCGCGGGTACATCGACTGGTGGGCCAGAATCCGTTGGGTCGAGATGCACGACTGGCCGGCATAGAGATACCCGCCGGCCACGCAGCGCCGCACGGCGTGTTCCAGATCGGCATCCGGTTCGATTATCACGGCCGCGTTGCCGCCCAGCTCGAGAGTCACGCGCTTGGTGGGTGCCCGACTCCGGATGGCCCACCCGGCGCGGGCTGAGCCGGTGAAGGTGATCATCCGGACGCGGGGGTCGTCGATCAGCGGAGCCGCGACCTCGTTGCTGCAAAGCAGGATGGAGAGCGCGCCCGCCGGATAGCCGCTTTCGCGGACGATCTCGCCGAGCAGCAAAGTTGCGAGCGGGTCCTGCGGCGGCACTTTGAGCACCATGGTGGCGCCGCAGGCGATAGCGGGCGCCAGCTTATGGGCGGCGAGCAGGACGGGAAAGTTGAACGGGATGATTGCCGAGATCGGCGAGAGTGGAAACCGGCGGGTGAGACCCCAGCGCCGCTCGCCATGGGGCTGAAGGTCCATGGGGATCATGTCTCCGCCCATCCGCACCGCCTCCTCAGCACCCTGCCGGAACACGAAGACCGCGCGGTCGATCTCGGTTCGCGCCAGCGCGAGAGGCTTCCCTGCCTCGGCGGCGAGGAGACGGGCCAACGACTCGCGATGCTGCGCCACGCCGACGCCGATCCGGTCGAGCACGGCGGCCCGGGCGTGCGAGGGGAGGGCTGCAGCTGCGGGCGCTGCAGTGACTGCGGCATCGAGCGCGGCCGCGACATCGACGAGACTGGCCAGCTCCGCCCGACCGATCAAGTCCCCCGAGTAGGGGCTTCGGATCTCCACCAACTCTCCACCAGTCCTGAGCTCACCGCCCAGCAGAAATGGATAGGTGCGGCTCTCAAGCGTGGCAGCGGTCATGAGGGATCCGGGGCTTACGGTGTTACGACCGGTTACGACGGTCTCAAGTGTAACTATCGGCGGGGCAGCGGGGCAGCGGGCGGGCGGCGGGCCACTCGCGAAGGTCGCTTGACGACCCATGGCATTGCCCTAGTATTGGCCGAACAGGCCCGGCGCCTGGAAGGAGGTCACCCTGACTCGTCGCCCACTATTCGCCGACATTTTGGTTGCCGGTTTGATCGTTGGCACCGTGCATTGCACGCCGGCACCGAAGAAGGCCAGTAACGTAACTTCATCAGCCCAAGACACCTCCCAACCCGCAGACACCTCCCGGCCCGCACCCAGTGGTCTCGGCGGCACGTCGTGGCGACTGGTGAAGTTCCAGAGCAGCGACGGGACCATCCTCAAGCCGGACGACAAGTCGAAGTACACGATCGCATTCGAGCCCGATGGCCGGCTGGGCGCGCGGATCGACTGTAATCGTGGAAGAGGTACCTGGAAGTCTTCCGGACCGCCTCAACTCGAGTTCGGTCCGCTCGCGCTCACCCGCATGATGTGCCCGCCCGGATCGCTCCACGATCGGATCGTCAAGCAGTTGCCCTATGTGCGCTCGTACGTGCTCAAGGACGGCCACCTGTTTCTATCGCTGATGGCCGACGGTGGCATCTTCGAGTTCGAGCCCACCGCCAGCGAGCAGCGACGTTGATGGCCTGCTCCATGGGCTCTTCCTTATATCAGCCGCCCGCCTGTCCGCTTACCGGAGATATGGCGCCACGTTGCTCGCGACTGTCTCAAACTCACGCTGAGTAAGCGGAAGTCTGCGGAACGCCGCCCACGCCTCCCTTGGCCGGAGATTGTCGCCGGCGGCGGCATCCGAGCCATACAGGATTCGGTCGACGCCGGCCTGACGGATCCGTTTCGTCACCAGCGCTGCTTGCCCGGGGGTGATATTGCGGTCCACGATGCCAGCGACGTCGAACCAGAGCCGGCGGGTGCGCGGATCCTTCTTCTCTACTGCCTCGGCCAGCACCGCCATCGCACTGTCGGCCGGCGGGTCGTCATAGCCGGGCCCGCTACCCGCCAGATGCGCGACCTGCACCGCCACGTCGGGAGCCGCCGGTAGCAGTTCCTCCAGAAACGCGCGGGCCTGTACCGGTCCGTAGGGGCGCTTCTTCGAGATCGACGCTCGGAGGTGCACCACGATCGCCATACGGTGCTGGTTCGCCGCCCGAAAGACTCGGCGGAGCTGCTCGACGTGCGCCGGGTTCTCCAGCCGCACGTCCGAGTTGCCGAAGTGGAGCTTGATGCCGCCCTTGAGCCTGGGATCCTTCGCGCAGCGCTCAAGCTCCTTTAGCGCGTATTCCTTCAGCGGATTGAAGCCGCAGAACGCTCGCAACCGGTCGGGATACTCTGCCACCTGGGCCGCAATCCAGTCGTTCTCAGCCCGAACCTTGGCGTACTCGTCTTCGACCGTGCGCGATGGGCTCCCGTAGATGTAAGCGACCGATAGCACCAGTGCCCGACGAATGCCGGCCGAATCGAGCAGCTGCACGACATCATGCGCCATGATGGGCGGCTGAGTGTGGGTAGTATCCAGTAGCGCCACCATGGCTGGGCTGAACAGATGCTGATGGTGATCGGCGACTGGAGCGACCTGTCCGGCTGCTGGAAAGGTGCAGACTATGAGCATCATCAACGGGAGGGTATGCCGGTTCACGCAACCTCGGGCAGTGAGGGAGTCCTCGATATCCGATCTGGACCGGTATGAGATAGGACCGACGGTAATATGGTTCAAGGAGTCTCGCCTACTCGGAAAGCAAATCGGCAACTGTGCAGAACGGTAAACCCAGCGATCACTATGACGGCCGCCGCTTCTTCAATCCTAGCGGCGCGAACGGCCAGCCGTTCTGGAAGGTACCCGCCCTGCTGCTCACGCCACGAACCCGGTGGCCGGCGCTGGTTCCGGTAGACCCGCGGCGGCCCCCCACTCCCCGACCGGACGAGGTGATCGTCACCTTCATCGGCCATGCCACGTTTCTAATTCAGGCTGGCGCAACCAGCGTATTGATCGATCCGGTGTACTCCCAGAGGGCGAGCCCGGTCTCGTTCGCAGGACCACGCCGCGCTCGGGAGCCAGGCGTACGATTCGACGATCTGCCCACCATCTCCCTCGTGCTCTTGAGTCACAACCACTACGATCACTGCGACCTCGGTACGTTGCGGCAACTCGAGCGCCGCTTTCATCCGAGGGTCGTGACACCGCTGGGCAACGGCCGTCTGCTCCGGACGTCGGGTGTCGAACGGGTTGAGGAGATCGACTGGTGGGAGACCGCGAGCGCCGCACCGCTGCCGATCATGCTGACCCCCGCCCAACACTTCTCGGCGCGGCACATGTTCGATCGAAACCGAGCGTTGTGGGGTGGATTTCTGATCGAGATCGGTGGGCGCCGAATACTCTTCGCCGGAGATACCGGTTATGGCCCCCATTTCCAGGAGATCGCCGCTCGGCTAGGTCCGGTCGATCTCGCCTTTCTTCCGATCGGGGCCTACGAGCCGCGCTGGTTCATGAGAGACATTCATATGAACCCGGCGGAAGCAGTGCAGGCACACCTCGACCTCGCGGCGCGGCAGAGCATCGCCATGCACTTCGGCACCTTTCAGTTGACACCGGAGGGAATCGACGACCCGTCTCGGGAACTGGCGACTGCCTTGCGCGATCGCGCTGTGCCGGCGGAGCAATTTCGGATCTTGGACGCCGGCGAGTCGTTCAGCCTCCCGAATCCTGACCGACTGACCGACTGACCGACGAAGGACTTGCGGGTTCGCGCGACGCCAGCAATTCGTCCAAGACTCATCGAGAATTCCTTAGTGTGGCTCGACGCTCATAGTGACTCCGGTCGCCGGCACGCCACGGTCGAGGTTCTCGCCGGCGTGATCGCCAGAGGAGACCTGTCCCGACACTGGCCGCTCCGGCCGCTGCGGTGAGTAAAACGGCGGAGATGCTGCCGCCTCTCATACCCAGCCCGACTGCCGTAAGCAGCAGACTCGCCCCAAACGCTCCGACACCCGCTTCCCAGAGATGGCAGCGTGGCGCGCGGCGCCAGCCCCGCCCCACCTCCCAGGCGAGGAGGCTTCCGGGCAAGGCGAGCCACCAAGGGCTCGGGTGGGACCGGCTACCGAAGGCTGCGATCAACAAGACCGCAACCAGGGCAGCAACCAAAAGGGTTATCGGACGGCGAAGCTGATCGATCCAGGCCCGCCGCAGATCACGGGCGAGGAGGAGCACCGCGCCAAGAGCGAGGATCAGTTCAGTGCCTGTCTGCAGCGTCATGCGATCTCAATCAGCTGGGTCAGGTCGAATTGCCGAGCGCGGCGGGGATCTCCGTTTACTTACGATCTCGTCGAGTCCGGCAACGCGCTAGGGTGGTGTAGGACCCTCACCCAGATCGACGAAGCCGCGTCAGCACCCGATCCAGCGCAGCCGCGAACCTCTGTTTGGCCCGACCGTCGTAGGGTGGCGGACCACCGGTGACGACTCCTGCAATGCGCGCCTGCTCCATGAAGTCTCGGACCGACAGCCGTTCGCCGATCGTCTCGTCGGTATGCTCCTCGCCCCGGGGATCCAGCACCGCCACCGCTCTGGGGACCAGTAGCGCGGCCAACGGCACGTCCTGGGTCACCACCAGATCTCCGGCGCTCGCATGGGTCGCAATGTACTGATCCGCGACATCCGGCCCACCATCGACCCGCACCGCACTCACCAGGGGATTGCCCGGCGGCGTCTGCAGCCGCTGGTTCGCGACCAGCACAGTCTCGATCGCCAGGCGTTTCGCTGCCCGGAACACCAGCTCCTTCACATCCCTCGGTGCCGCGTCGGCGTCAATCCAGATCTTCAGCTGGGATTGCTCCGAGAGTCATGAGCTGGCGGATGCACAGTCAAAACCTGACGAGGTACGCGATATCGGCCAGCGGGCTGATGGTGCACTCTCCCACGAGACTACGTAGTCGAGCCTCGGAGAAATGCTCGGACCGAAAGCCGGCTTCCGTCTCGAGGTAGTCCGGGGTCTCATCAGACACATCGTGGCCCAAGCGCCGATACCATTCTCGCCGAGCAGGCACCGAGGCCGCCGAATAGACCGACAGGAGCCGAGTGCCCGGTTGGGGAGCCAGCCGCCGCATCTCTGCCAGGACGCCGCTCTTATCGCTCATGGTTCCCCAGGTGTTCGTGACGCACATAGCGAGATCAAAGTCGGCCACGAGGGGAATCGCGGTGGCATCCCCGGCAACGAAGTGGAGGACGCGACCTCCGGCGTGGCGCTGTGCCTGGGCGACATAGCTTCGCTCGTAATCCACCCCCACACCCAAGCGAAGGCGCTCAGCCAGCAGGTGCAGATGACGTCCGGTGCCGCAGCCGACATCGATGACCCGCATGCCTTCCCTGATGGCATTCCTGATCACATCGAGCTCGGCGCGCAGGAAAGCCTGGATGGCGGCAGGCTGAGTCGCCGGGTCGAGCGCCCGGTTCAGTAACCCAGCGGCATAGACCTCGTCGTTGGACACACAGAGCTCCGGGTCGAACGATTTACGTCTCAATCTGTACTAAGAAACCGTGTTCGGCACTCCTTTGCCGCAGGCCGGCATCGTCCACAATTCCTGCGGGGGTCATGAAATTCCGGATCAGTGGGTGACGCGAAGGGTCGTGAAGAAACCCAAATAGACCATGCCCATTCCTATCACCATATAGATCAGGGTGGCTCCGGAGTCGCCGAGGATCCTTCGGAGAAACCGGGCCTTCGGGTGTTCCCAGAACCACCACGGGCGCCACCAGGTGCCGCCCATCGTCAGGAAACCGGCGACAATGAGGAAGACCCGGTCAAACTGGACGTGCAGAATCCGGGCGAGCCCCCAGCTACCGGCCAGCAGTGCGAGAATTACCCCCAGGTACACCTTGAGGGTATAGCTCCTACTCCGATGGTTCCGCTCCCCAGACTCACGCGACAATTGTTCAGCCTCCTGCAAACCCCCAAGATGCTAACAACCGGACCCGCAACTCCCCAACGTAGTGCTGCTTAGACCGTCGGCAATCGAACACGGAATTGTGACATTGAGACGTTCCCATCCGAGACATTCGAGGTTGCCCGAAGCTGTCCGGCTTCCAATATTGCTGGCCGCCACCTCGTCACAGCAGGGAGGTTAACATGGCCAAGAAGGCGCAAGCGGTTCCTAAGGATTATCATACGGTCACCCCCAGCATCGTGGTTGCCGGGGCAGCCAGAGCCATCGACTTCTATAGAAAGGCGTTTGGGGCTGAAGAACGAATGCGGTTCCCCGGCCCGGATGGCCTGATCATGCACGCAGAGATCCGGATCGGAGACTCGGTCGTCATGCTCATGGACGAGATGCCGGAACAGGGCGGCAGGAGCCCGAAATCGTACGGTGGCACGCCGGTCGCCTTCTTCGTGTATGGGGAGAACGTGGACGCGGCTTGGAAGCGTGCGGTCGACGCGGGCGCCAAGCAGATCATGCCCCTCGCCGACCAGTTCTGGGGCGATCGCACCGGCTGTCTTGAGGATCCGTTCGGCCACCGCTGGTGGCTGGCGCAACACATCGAGGACCTGACGCCGGAGGAGCTGCAGAAACGTAGCGAGGCGTTTTTCTCGCAGATGCAGCCAGTTTCGTAAACTCCATCGTCATCAGCGATCGTACGACGAGCTCACCAAAGCATCGGTGAGCTCGTTTTCTTTGACCTGAACCAGGTGAGCCGCATGCGCCGCTCAGGACGCTCGATCAGAGATGGCTACACAGTACGCATCAGCCGCCCGGTACTACTGATCGTGCACGAAGAACGTGATCACCATCGACACGACCATCGTGACGGCTAGGAGTCCGATGGCGCCAAACACTCCGGTCAGAATTCCCCTGAGCCAGCCCTGCTCCAGTCCCCGTGTCATTCCGAGCGCCGCTCCGCCCAGCAATGCAAGCAAGAAGAGGGTCCATGCGATCCGGTGAGGCAGCGCGAGAGGATAGAAGGTGTATGGAATCGTGAGGTCCATTGATGTTCGTGTGAAGGGCCTATCAGGTTCCAGCCGCCGGAACTGTTGTGATCTCCCGAGAGCTAAGAGCCGTACCGCCGACCTCATGAGAATCAGGCATGATTTGGGCGTGGTCGCCCGATGCCGGTTCGTTTACTACATCGGAAAGGGTCCGGTGGTAAGAAGCTCGGTATCTGGCGGGTACCTGCAGCGGGTGGCCCCCCCCCGGCTCACTGTATCGTTCGATGACCCGTCACGCTACGTGATGCGGCCCTGGTTGGAGGTGAACGGAAACCGGATGTGCTTCACTCGGGCCGACCCACAGAGCGACGTCTGGATGACGGAGGTGTCGGGGGCGAGGTAAGCTGAGAGATCCCTTCGCGGAGCTCAGCAGTGAAGGATGACGCCGGCTCTAGCCGGCTCTACTTATCCGTACCCTCCCGCTCCAGCGCCTCGAGCTCGGTGCGCACCTGTGCCACCTGCCGTTGCAGCCGCGGCTCTGCCCCGGAGCGAAGCGCGAGATAGCGCCGATACGCCCGGATCGCCCCCTCACGGTCGCCGTTCAAGGCGGCAAGCCGGCCTTCCTCCCGATGGTACGTCACGTAGTAAGGATTCGGAAACAGATCCCACACGCGCCGGCGGATCGCAGCCAGCGCCCGGGGCAGGTCGCCTTGCTCCTCGTACAACCTGCTGGCGATCAGGTTGCCGGCCAGGATGAAAGCCGGAATGAAGCTCCCATTGACCAGCGCCGAGTCGAGCTGAGCCAGCAGCATGGGCGCCTCGGGTGAGCGTCGCTTGGCGGCAAGCTGTGCTCCAAGTAACAGGCCGTACGACCGGGTGATCTCGCGAAGCCAGGCGCTGTCGGGTGGCACCCTCGCGGCCTCGAGATCCGCGATTGCACGCTGAGCCAGGTCCAGCCGGCCGCGATCAAGCGCCCACTGGCCGGCCGCGTAGCGACCTGCTGCCGATGCAGGCTCTGCGGTGAGCGGAGCTCCAATCCTGTTTGCGAGAACGGTGCCGGCCATCGCGCCCGTTATGGAGTCACCGCCGGCTATCCGGGCTTCGAGATATTCTTGGGCTAGTCGCGATTGCTCCGGAATAGCCGCTGGTAACGGGCCGGCCCGGCTAGGCCAGCCGGTCATCAGAGCATTGTAGTGTAAGAACCGCTGCGCCCAGGTCTGATCGTCGAGGGTCGCCGCGCGTGCCCGGGTCTTCCGGAGTACCTCGTCGGCGTCCTGGAGCGGCAAGCCAGAAGACATACCGATCGACATCATGTACGGGCCATATAAGCTGTCGCTCTGGAGCACGTCACGACGTGCCGCACTATCACCGACCGCGACGGCGAACTGCCAGTGTTCGGACATTACGGTGCTCGAGAGCGAGTCGATGCTAGACATGACGGCGAGCGCCTTGCGTGCTCCGGCGGTATCGCCCAATGACATGGCCAGCGAGCTCCCATGCTCGAGCGCTGGGGCGTAGCTCGAGTCCAGCGCGAGCGACCGGGCGTATGCCTGGGCGGCGCGCTGATGCGCGTCGGGAATGCCGACGAGCGCACCCCAGTGGTAGAGGTTGTCTCCCAGCTCGGACCACGCCTCCGCGTTGTCCGGGGCCACCTGAACGAAACGCTCGGCCGCGGCGATGCCGTCGCGCCATTGACGGGGAGCCGGCCAGCGACTGCCGAGAAATACCTCCAGCAGCGCCCGGTCTGCCGGGGGCAACTTGTCGCGATACTTCCAGGCGAGGATGCTCCCCGGTCCTTCAAACGGTTGGCCAAACCATAACCCAGCGCGCGTGAGACCCAGCCCAGCGAGCGCAAAGGTCGAGTCGTGCTGCAGAGCGAGCTTGAACTGGTCGGCGGCGCGCCTGAACTCGCCTCGACGGATTAGCCGCTGACCTTCGAGATACGCGCGGAGCGCAGGGAGCGACGTGCTCGTCAGATTGGCGAGGCGCTGCTCCCCCTCGCCGGCTTGGAGCGCCAACAGCTTGATCGCGAGTTGGTCTACCAGCCGAGGAAGGCTATCGGGCGATCCGTTGACGCTCGCCTGCGCCGTCACTCTGTGGTCCCGCGTGTCCAGAACGGCGGCGTTGATGGTGATCTGTTGCCGGGTACCGACCACATTGCCCTCGATCAGCCGTCCAGCGCCGATGCCCTCCGCAATCCCGACCGCTTCTTGCTCGGCCAGGTCACCGGCCGACCCCGCCTTCCTTCGCCACGCTGCAAGCAAGCTTCGCGGATCGGCCGCTCTGATGCCCGCCGTTCGACTCAGCTTGGCGGCCAAGAGGTCCACCATTCCCTCGCGCAGATACCCGAGCGATGAGTCGGCGCCGCTGACCCGGAACGGCGCCACCGCGACGACCGCGCTGTCCACCTTCACCGATGGCACGTGGCGGCTGAGCGATGCCAGCACCAGGACAAGTGCCAGGGTGGCGACTCCGCCCGCGACGAGCCAGCGCCCGCGGTTGGCAGATGCGGCGGATCTTGTCGACGAGCCCGACAAACGCACCTGAGTGGTGGCAACCGGATCTGAGGCGGCCTGGCTCACGTCCAGGACCGAAAGCAGCTCGTCGGCGCTCTGGGGCCGATCCGCTGGACGCTTTTCCAAGAGCTGCATGATCGTATCACCCAACGCAACCGGCACCGCGCGACGCCGCTCACGAACCTCTACCGGGCGTTCCGTAGCGTGAGCGGCGAGGAGCTGGGCTGCGGTCCGGCCCTGGAACGGTGGCTGCCCGGCGAGCATCTCGTAGGCGACCACACCGAGAGAGTAGAGGTCGGCTCGTGCGTCGGCGGTGGGATCAGCCGCGCCCTGCTCCGGTGCCATGTAGAGCGGCGTGCCAAGCGCGACACCGACGGAAGTGAGCCCCCCCTGCTCCGTCGAGGCGGCGATTGCCTTGGCAATGCCGAAGTCGGCCACCTGCGCCTCGTCTTCGGTCAGCAGGATGTTGTCGGGCTTGATGTCGCGGTGGACGATGCCGTGCCGGTGGGCGTAGGCCAGAGCCCGAGCGACCTCGCCGAGGATGCGCACCGCGGTTCGGACCGGTAGCTCGCCACGCTGGGCAAGCCGGGTCCGCAGCGATTCGCCCTCCATGAAGGGCATGGTGTAGTACAGGAAGGCACCGGCCTGGCCGGCGCTCAGGAGCGGAACGATGTGGGGATGCTGCAGGCTGGCCGCCACCTGGATCTCGCGGCGGAACCGTTCGCTGCTGAGCCCGGCGGCGAGCTCCGGAGGGAGCACCTTGAGCACCACTGTGCGGCCCAGCGCCCGTTCTCGCGCGACGAACACGCGAGACATTCCGCCGGCGAGCTCCCGCTGGAGCAGGAAGGCGTCGCCCAACGCTAGTTGCAGTGCGCTACGGATATCGGTCAGGGATCACCCGTGTGGGGATGCCCCTAGAAGCTAATGAGCTGTCATCCTGAGCGCAGCGAAGGATGACGCCCTAGGAAAAGCCAACCAACACGGCGATCAGCTCACGTACTCGTTCACGATTGTCGAGGTTGAGCGCCACCACCTGCTGCCAGGTACCCAGCGCGAGCTGCCCCTCCACAACTGGTATCGAGAGACTGGTCTTCAGCAGCGCCGAGCGGACGTGAGCGAACCCGTTCCCATCGCCCCAGCGGGCGTTGTGAGCGTAATCGTCATCGGT
>JBKPAO010000124.1:0-35363 GCA_046726475.1 Gemmatimonadota bacterium
CGCTTGATGGCAAAGACGGTTCGAGCCTTATCGGCGTCGATGATGGGCATCCCGAAAATGGGGCTGGTCTTGTCGGTGCGGGCCGCCGGGTTGACCACATCGTTCGCCCCTACCACCAGTGCCACGTCACATTGGGGCATCTCCGGATTGATCTCGTCCATCTCCACCAGGTCGGTGTAGGGAATATCGGCCTCGGCCAGCAGCACGTTCATGTGCCCGGGCATGCGTCCCGCGACCGGGTGAATCGCGAACTTGACCGTCACGCCGCGTTTCTTGAGCTGGTCGTAGAGCTCGCGGACCTTGTGCTGCGCTTGCGCGACGGCCATTCCGTATCCCGGTATGACGACAACCAGATTCGCCTGCTCCAGCACCTGGGCTCCGCCTTCGATCGTCTCGGATTTGTAGAGCTTCTGCTCTCCGATGGTCTTGGCCTGCTGGGTCTGTCCAAAGGCGCCGAACAGCACGTTGGTAAAGGAGCGGTTCATTGCCCGGCACATGATGATAGCCAGGATGAGCCCGCTGGAGCCGTCGAGTGCTCCGGCAGTGATGAGGAGTTTGTTATCTAGGACGAACCCCATCGCCACCGCGGAAAGCCCGGCGTAGGAGTTGAGGATGGCAATGACGGTGGGCATGTCGGCGCCCCCGATCGGAATGATCAGAAGGACCCCGAATGCGAGCGAGAGAGCGATGAGGAATGGGAAAACCGCCGGGGCCCAGGAGGCGGCGGGATGGGTGGCGAGGGCCGCTCCCACAATGATCGCCAGACCCAGCAGCCCCAAATTGGTGACGTTCTGCAACGGATACGTCACCGGGCGCTGCGGTATCCACTTTACTTCCTGCAGCTTGCCCGCCGCCATCAGGCTCCCGGTAAAAGTTAGGTAACCGAGCAGTATTTCAACGATTATGGCCACCATCCTGAAGGTGGTCAGATTCTCGG
Organism: Gemmatimonadota bacterium; assembly: GCA_046726475.1. Taxonomy (GTDB): domain Bacteria; phylum Gemmatimonadota; class Gemmatimonadetes; order Gemmatimonadales; family GWC2-71-9; genus CAVVWJ01. The sequence goes on from JBKPAO010000124.1 coordinate 938, forward strand.
GGCCCTCATTCACCCAGAGATAGTATTTGGCGGTGCCGACCAAGCCGGCGGCAAGACCGCCGAAGGCGTGGGACAATGCGGTTCGCTGGGGGACGGCGGTGAGCGGGACCCTGGAGAGTGGCACGCCGACGATGAAGCCCGCGATGATCGCCAGGATGATCCAGTCGTGGTGAACCACCTCCGGCTGAGCCCAGGTAGCGATGATCGCGATAGCCATCGCGACCACACCGGCGTACACCGCCTTCCGCGCGGTGGCCGGCGTGTTCATCCAGTGGAGCGCGAAGATGAAGAGAACTGTCGCCAACAGGTAGGCGAGCTGGACCATACCGTGCATCATGGATGGCCGTCCGGGCCGGGCTTCCGCTCCGTCTTGAACATCTTCAGCATCCGGTCGGTGATCAGGAAACCGCTGACGATGTTGGTCATCGACGCAAACAGGGCGATGGCACCTAGGATCCGGATCGGCCGGGGGTAATCTGCCCCAGTGACGATGATGGAGCCGACCACGGCGATAGCGGAGATGGCGTTCGTGATCGACATGAGCGGCGTGTGCAGGAGCCGCGATACCCGCCGGATCACGCCTATGCCAATGAACGAGGCGAGCACGAACACGAACAGCATGGACCAGTAATCGAGCGGCTGAGTCATGAATCCGCCTTCTGTATAGCCTCGTGGGTTCGTTGGTGCCGAACGACGCCTTCGTGGGTGATCACCGCGCCCTGCTGGATCTCGTCGTTGAGGTCTACCTGGAAGGCGTTATCCCGGGTGAAGGCCTGGATGAAGGCCGTGAGGTTGCGGGAGAACAGCAGGCTCGCATGGAACGGCATCGTGGCCGGAAGGTTGAGTGGAGCAATGATGGTGACACCACCGATCACAACGGTCTCTCCGGGGCGGGAGAGCTCGCAATTACCGCCGCCATCCGCAGCGAGATCCACGATGACCGCTCCCGGCTTCATGGATCGCACGATGTCGGCAGTGATCAGCCGGGGAGCGAATACGCCGCCGATGAGCGCCGTCGTGATGACGGCGTCCGACTGGGCGCATTGGTCGGCCAGCAACTCCCGCTGCCGCCGGCGGTCATCTTCCGATAGCTCCTTTGCGTATCCCCCGCCAGCTGCCGCGCTCTGACTGAGCTCGATACCGATGTACTTGGCACCGACGCTCTCGATCTGCTCCTTCACCTCCGGCCGGACGTCGGTGGCGAACACGTTGGCACCCAGCCGCCGAGCTGTCGCGATGGCCTGGAGTCCCGCCACTCCCGCGCCGATGACGAACACTTTCGCCGGCGGTACCATGCCGGCGGCGGTCATCAGCATCGGGAAGTACTTGTTGAGCTCGCCGGCGGCGAGGAGCGCGCCCTTGTAACCCGAGATGTTGGCCATGGATGAGAGCGTGTCCATGGACTGCGCGCGAGTGGTGCGAGGGATGGCGTCGGTCGAGAAGGCGGTGATCCGTCGGGCCGCCAGGGCACGGACGGCATCGAGATTCCGGAGAGGCATGAGGGAGCCGAGATAGACGGCCCCGGGTCGCATCGACTCGACTTCGCTGCCCTGCCCGTCTCGGCTGGCTGGAGGGTTCACCTTCAGAATGACATCGGAGGAGCCTAGCAGTACGCCGGGATCCGTCTCGACTGTAGCTCCCACCTCGCGATAGGCTGGATCAGGGAACCCAGCTCGCTCCCCTGCCCCCGCCTCGACGGCGACAGTGTAGCCCGCCTGGATCAGCTTTTTGCACGATTCCGGCACTAGCGCAACGCGGCGCTCGCCCGGCGACGTCTCGCGTGGGACTCCGATGCGCATCGGGGATTCCACTCTGGAAGTTGAGTGTCTATCGGAAGGTCTAGAGTCTAGGGTCTAAAGTCTAAACAGCTAGACCTCGGACCTTAGACCCTAGATTCCGTCTACAACTTGATCTTGGGCAACTCGATTCCCGGTGCCAAACCGCTCGTGAGCCGCTTCAGCTCGGCGTTCAACTGTTTCTCCACCTCATCGAGCCGCTGCTTCTCCGCGTTGATCCGCCCGGTGGCCTCGTTTTGAACCGATGCGACCTGGCGCTTCACCGGCTCGACTTTGTCGGCCACGAGGCTATCTACCTTGGCCCGCACCATCTTCTCGGCCTTGGCGACCTGCTCACCGATCACTGCCTGGAGTCGCTGGGAGATCGCCTTGTCGAGGTTGCTCGAGACCTCAAATTTCGGCGACGCAATGCTTCCGTTCAGCTCCGCAACGACGTTGAGATCGTTCAGGCCCGACACAGTTCGCAATACCAGCCGTTCGATGTCGTTGAGCTGTCGTCCGCCCGAGTCCGCGATCCAGCGAACCTTATCTGAGCTGATGGCCCAACGCCCCCGCAGCTCGGCTCCGGCGTTCTTCATCGAGAAGGTCAGGCCGGTGGAGCCGACGCCAGGATCCACCCGGAGCGGAAGCCCGGGAAGATTGAAGGAGGGCAACTTGATCCCCGGTAAACGGGCGCTGGCCGAATCGTGGGTCCGGGCCGTGACATGGTTCAGCACCGCGCCGACGTCGATTGACGCGAGCGCCGATCCAGCAGCGCGGCGGGTGGCCGTGATCAGCGCAGGCCGGCCGTAGAGGGCCGGACTGGAGGTCAGGCCCTGGACGGCGGCGGTGTAGGCACCCTGGATCGGGCTGGTCCCGCCGATGGAGAAGTCGAGCTCCCCCCGCTCCAGCAGGAACCGGGGGAATTCCTTGACCTTGGGGAACTCGATCGTCTCTCCCGCAGCCCTAAGCCGCTTGGGACCCGGGGTCGGATGAGGTAGCAGTCCCGGCGGCATGTATTTCTGAGCCAGCTCAGCCCAATATGCCGCCTGCTTGAACCGGTCTATGCTGACCTTGCCGAACAGCGCTCCCCCAATCTCGGGAGCCGAGAAAGTAGGCAGCTTCAGCAACGATTTGGCGAAGGCAAAGTCTTTCTGTCGGGCCTGATCGAGCCCTTTCACCCCCTGCCCCAAGAGCTGCACGGCGTTCTGTCCAGTCTGCTCTAACGCCGCGATCCGTTTCTTGGCCTCCCCGACCTGCTTCAGCGCTTGCTGGACCGACTGGATAGCCTGTCGTGTGCCATCGAGCCCCAGCTTCTTCGGATCGGTGGCGGCGAGTCGCTGGGCCAGTGCCCGGGCCGAATCGAGGGTTGGTGCGATGTTCAGTTGCTGAAATCCCAGCTCGAGCCCCTTTCGAACCGAGTCGGTACGGGCAAGGAGCGACTGCGCTTCCCGGATGCTGGTGAGCTGGGTCGGATTCAGTGCGAGCTGGCGAATGGTGTCGATTGGCGTGAGCGACAGCAGCGGGACATCGAACTGCTTGGCCCATTGGTTCACCGCCCGATAGACCTGGGGCGCAAAGCCCTTACCGCTGGGAGGGCGGGCAGGCTTTTTCCGCGCGGTAGCGAACCGCATCCCGTGCAGGGTCAAGTTCTCGATAACGATCTTTTTCTCAGCCAGCGCGGCCGGATTCAACTTGAGCCGAATCTGATCGGCCTCAATGAGGTTCCGGGTGAGTACGAAAGGATCGGCAATCTGTAGGGCGCGAAGCTCGACCGAGGCCTGCCGAGGCAGTAGATCCAGCTTCCCTACATCCACCTCGGTGCCAAGCAGCTCGCTACTCGCCTCCTCGGTCGTCTGGCGGGCAAACGGCTCGGCAAAGATCCACACCAAGAGCCCCAGAATCACAAAGAGCAGCAGCAGCGGCCCAATCGCCTTCCAGCGAAAGATCTTGATCTTCATGGGCGGAACATCTTGTACCAGTTGTACACCTGAGAGGCAGTGAGCGCCTTGTAGAATCGCGATTGGCGAACCCGCTCACCGATCGTCGCCCGGTACTTGGCCACGCCATATCGAGCCGCGAAGAAGATGGGGATCGCCAGCACGACCCATGCGACGAAGCTCCCTAGCACAATGGTGTTATTGAAATTGGTGTAGGGCAGCACCGGCGTGTTGGTCAGGTCGGTCCACAGCGGCCTCAGGGAGGGCGCCGTCAAGAGACCCAGCCCAATCCGATCAAAGACCGGGTCCAGCAGGAAGCCCAGGGGAACGAACAGCATCCACCCGAGCATGCCGCCGCCGAAGGAAACGTTCAGCAGGACCAGCAGGGAAAAGATCATCAGATTGTGCAGGTTCATCAGCGGAGTGAGGCCCAAGGCGGAGCCCAGGGCTATGCCCGCCGCCACCTGGCCCGGCGTTCCTGCAGAATGCAGCGTCTTAATGATCGACTGGATCAGCTTGAGAAGGGCGAACATGCGATAAGGGTCTAGAGTCTAAGGTCCAGGGTCAAGGGACGGATCCATTACCCCCTTGACTCTAGACTCTCGACCCTTGACTCTCACGTCATGCCGCCTCGACACCGCCGCGCACCGCAGGTGCACAAATTCGGCGGCGCCTCCCTCGCCGACTCCACGGCCGTCCACCACGCTGTTACGCTGATCCAGAGCTTTAGCCAGGAGCCCACTGTCGTTGTTGTCTCGGCGATGGCGGGAGTCACCGACGCCCTGCTCGAGGTGGCTCGCCAGGCCGGCCGGGGGGATACGCGCGGCGTCGCCTCGTTGATCGACCAGTTGCGTTCTCGCCATAGCGAGGTGGCTCGGACATTGTTGTCCGCTGGGCGGCTTCGCACGTCGATGTTGGCCCATATTTCTGAGGTCTTCCAGGAGCTGGAAGCTCTCGCGCAGGGACTCAGGGTTCTGCGAGAGCTGACTCCCCGGACGATGGATTCCTTGATGTCGCGGGGCGAACAGCTCAGCGCCCGGCTTCTGGTCGCAGCCTTGGAGCAGGAAAACGCGAAGACCCGCTATGTGGATGCACTGGACCTGGTTCACACTGACGCTGCATTCGGCCATGCATCGCCCGACCTCGCACGCACTGAGAGAAGTGTCCAGCGCGTGCTCCTCCCACTCCTGGGGCGCGGGGTCGTTCCGGTAGTCCCCGGCTTTCTGGGAGCAACCCCGGCTGGCGACATAGCCACGTTGGGGCGGGGTGGGTCGGATCTGACGGCAACGTTGCTGGCCCGAGGCGTGGGTGCCTCTCAGGTCTCGCTCTGGAAGGATGTGCCCGGTCTGCTCACCGCCGATCCGCGAGTGGTTCCCGAAGCGCGAGTCATCCCTCAACTCCATACGCGCGAAGCGGCGGAGCTGGCGTACTACGGTGCCAAGGTGCTACATCCTCGAGCGTTGATCCCAGTAGCAGGGCGGCGTATTCCGATTTTCATCCGCCCCTTCTCGGATCCGAAGTCGCCGGGGACCGAAGTCTCCGAGCGGGTAAAGCCCGGTCGCTTTCCGGTGAAGGCCCTGACCGCGGCCGGCGGACAAGCGCTGATCACCGTAACCGGCAATGGCATGCTAGGTGTTCCGGGCATCGCCGCCCGCACCTTTGCGGCGCTGCACGGCCGCAAGATTTCGGTATCTCTCATCTCGCAGGCCTCATCGGAGCACTCGATCTGTTTCAGTGTGCCGGAGTCGGCAGCCGAGGCGGCGCGACAGAGCCTGCTGCAGGAGTTCCAGGGCGAGATAGGACGCCGGGAGATCGACGGCGTGGAGGTGAGCTCCGGTATGGCTACGATCGCGGTCGTAGGGCTCGGAATGCATGGAACGCCCGGGGTAGCGGCCGGCGTGTTTTCCGCGCTCGCGGCTGGAAAGATCAACGTCGTGGCGATCGCCCAGGGCTCGTCGGAGCTGAACATCTCGGTGGTGGTGTCCGGAGCCGAGATGGAAGAGGCGCAGCGCCGGATTCATACGGCGTTTCAGTTGTCGCGTATTGCCGGCGGAGCCGTCGTGCAGCCGGAGCGGATGGAGCTCGTGCTCCTGGGATTTGGCCAGATCGGGCGCGCGCTCGCGGGGCTGCTCACCCAGGTGAAGCGTCCCGGCCTCTCACTCCGGGTGGCGGGCGTCATCGATCGCTCGGGGTTCATCTTCGATCCGCGAGGTCTTAGCACCCAACGGCTGGCGAGCATAGCCACTCTCAAGAAGAAGAAAAAAGGAATCGCCGAGCACCCAGAGGGCAGGCCGGCGAGCGCCGAAGCCGCCGTGGCCCATATCGCGGGCTACGCCCTCACTCGCCCGGTTCTGGTGGACTTGACCGCGGACGACACCGTTCCCGTGTTGGAGCAAGCCCTGATGCATGGTATGGACCTGGTACTGGCCAACAAGCGACCGTTGGCAGACCGGCGGAGTGTGAGCGACGCACTCTGGCAGGTCGCGCGGGCTCGCGGCAGACGGATCCTGCATGAGGCGACGGTCGGGGCAGGACTGCCGATCATCGACACCTATCACAAGCTGATCGAGTCGGGCGATCGGGTCGACCAAATCGAAGGGCTGCTCTCCGGCACGCTGGGCTATGTCTTGAGCCAGGTGTCGTCCGGAATGGCCTTCTCGAAGGCAGTGAAAAGCGCCATGGCCCGGGGCTACACCGAGCCCGATCCGCGGGAGGATCTTTCGGGGATGGATGTCGCAAGAAAAGCCCTGATACTTGCCCGGCTCCTGGGCTTTCGTGGAGAGCTGCGCCAGGATTCCGTAGAGTCGCTCGTCCCTTCATGGGCCCGCTCGCTCTCGCTGGACCAGTTTCTGGCACGGCTGGAGGAGCTCGATGCCCCATGGCGGCGCCGTGCTGAACGGGCGAGAAAGGAAGGTAGAGTCTTACGGTACCTCGCCCTGGTGACTCCGCGGCGCGTCGCCGTCGGGGTCCGCTCAGTGGAGGCTGCCAGTCCTTTCGCCGCCATTCAAGGCTCAGACAACCAGCTCGTCTTCACCACGGCACGGTACCAAGCCAACCCACTGGTCATCACCGGACCCGGCGCCGGCGCCGAGGTAACCGCGGCGGGCGTGCTGAACGATATCTTGAGGCTCGCCCGGGCATGAGGAGCACTGCTTCACACGTCACGGCGTTTGCGCCTGGAGGCGTGGGAAACATCGGACCGGGGCTTGATATCCTCGGCCTGGCGTTGGACGGTCCGGGAGACCGGGTGCGAGCCGAATGGAGTTCCTCGCCAGGGATACAGATTCTGGACCCGGGACACCACGAGTTACCCCGCGATCCGAACCAGCATACCGCGGGTCTCGCTGCCAGTGCGGTGATTCATCGGGCAGGCATTTCCCTCGATTCCACGCGGGGAATCGCACTGACGGTACACAAGGGATTGCCGCTCTCCGGGGGACAGGGCGGCAGCGCTGCGTCTGCGGTGGCGGGAGCCTTTGCGGTGAACGCCTTGCTCGGGGAGCCGCTAGATCGCCGGGCGCTGATCGGCGCCTGTCTCGCCGCGGAGGAGAAGGTCTCCGGGCGCCATGCCGATAACATCGCGCCATCGCTCCTGGGCGGGATCGTGCTGATTCGGTCTCTCGACCCACCGGACGTGGTTCAGCTCCCTGTCCCCCCCGAGCTTTGTGTGGTCGTGGTCCGCCCGAACCAGCGGCTCCGTACCGCCGAGGCACGGGCGGTCCTCCCCGCCGACATTTCGCGAGCAGTTGCCCTCCATCAGGCCGCGCAGGTGGGCGCCATCATCGCCGCTCTGGCATGTGCTGACTATGCCCTTCTGGGTCGCGCGATCGACGACAGGATCGCCGAGCCCGCGCGGGCAGCGCTGCTACCAGGATTTCGAGAGGCGAAAGCGGCGGCGCTCAAGGCCGGCGCGTTGGGATGTTCCATCTCCGGGAGCGGGCCCAGTGCCTTCGCCCTGGTACGCGGTCGTGCAGCAGGTGCCGAAGTGGGCCGCGCAATGGCGGCGGCATACGCGGCGTGCAATCAGTCGACCGAGGTCCGGGTTGCGGGGATCGATCGTGAGGGAGCCCGGCTCGTCGCCGATGGTGCCCGGCAATGAGATTCCAGACGGTGCGGCCGGCCAGCTGGCAATCGTGCATCGCATGCGGCAACGAGATCTTCGAGACCGACCCGAATCCACGATGCAGCCGTTGTGGAGGCTTGCTCGAGGTGAATCACCGTCCTCCAGAGATTTCAGCGCCGGAGCTGATCCAGCGCTTTACCGAGCGGCGAGGAGGCGGCCCGGGAGCGACGGCGTCAGGAGTCTGGCGCTTCCAGGAGATCGTGCTTCCCTCGGCCGACAAGGTGGTCTCCTACCCCGAAGGAAACACTCCCTTGCTGCACCGAGCGGCCTTAGATCGTTGGGCGGGGATCGAACGGCTGCTGCTGAAGCACGAGGGTCATAATCCGACCGGCTCCTTCAAAGACCGGGGCATGACCGTCGGTATTACCCAGGCATTGCGGGTCGGCGCGAGCGCAGTGGCGTGTGCCTCTACCGGCAATACCTCGGCCTCACTGGCCGCTTACGCCGCACAAGCCGGCCTTCCCGCGTTGGTGCTGGTTCCGGCCGACGGCGTGGCCGTAGGCAAGCTGGCCCAGACCCTTGCATACGGCGCGCGGACACTCCTTGTCCGAGGGGATTTTGACGACTGCCTCCGTCTGCTGGAAGAGGCTCGCGAACGGCTGGGGGTCTATCTGTTGAATTCGATCAACCCGTTTCGGATCGAGGGACAAAAAACCATCATCCTGGAGATGCTCCAACAACTCTCGTGGCAGGCGCCGGATTGGGTTGTTTTTCCGGCAGGGAACCTGGGCAACACCGCGGCGTTCGGCAAAGCGGTACGAGAGGCACACCAGTGGGGGCTGATTTCCACGCTGCCCCGGCTGGGAGCCGTGCAGGCTGCCGGCGCCGCTCCGTTCGTGCGGAGCTTCGAGGAAGGATTCACTCGTCGCCACCGGGTCAAGGCAAATACCGTCGCGACCGCCATCAGGATCGGCGACCCGGCCTCCTATGACCGGGCCGTCACCGCCCTGCGAACGACTAATGGAGTGGCCTTATCGGTATCAGATGAGGAGTTGCTCGAGGCCAAGGCAGCAATCGACGCCGCGGGAGTGGGATGCGAGCCGGCCAGCGCTGCGAGTCTCGCCGGGGTGCGTGAGCTCCGCCGTCGAGGCACAATCGGTCCGGGTGAGCGGGTCGTTGCGATACTAACGGGCCATATCCTGAAAGATCCGGGACTGCTTCTCCAGTATCACATGGAAATGGACGCGCCACCCGCCTGGGCCAACCAGCCGATCGAAATCGAACCCAGCCTGAGCGAGATCGAGAGAGTCCTGAGGGTCTAACCCTCGTTGACGGCGCTCGGCCCCTGAGGCGCGTAGCGCCGAAGGGGACGCGGGCCCATCAGATTAACCTTTCGCCCGCGTCACCTTCCAGATTTTCTCGTTCTGGTCGGCGGAGATGTAGAGCGAGCCATCGGGAGCCACCGCTAGTCCGCTCGCGCGCAGGTTGGTGGGCCCCGCTTTGGCTGTGGCGAAGGTGGAGTAATTTCCGCTGGGACGGCCGCCGCTGAACGGTACGAACACCACGCGATACCCGGCCTGAGGGAGCGGCGCCCGGTTCCACGATCCATGGAACGCCACGAAGAGTCCGCCCTGATACTTCGGACCGAACTGACTCGCATCGTAGAACGCGAGCGCCAGCGGAGCCCAGTGTCCGGGGAAGGCAAGGAGCGGGTCCTTCGCGGAACTGCAGCGGCCGACCTTCTGGCCGTCACCGCCATATTCCGGTGCAAGCACCTTCTTCTTTTGTTCATTGCTCTCGAAGCAATAGGGCCACCCGAAGTCGTTGCCTTTCTCGATCCGCACCAGTTCCTCCGCCGGGTTGTTCGCATTCATCTCCGCGCTGAAGCCCCAGTTGTCGCTCAGTTGGTCTCGTCCGTGGACCGCGGCGTATAGTTCCTTCCCTCCATCGCGAGTGGTGATCGCCAGCGGATTACGCAGCCCTGTGGCATAGCGTTGTCCATCCTCGAAGCGCTGACCCAGCCGGTCAGCCGAGAATTGCCAGATACCGGCTCGGCGCTCCAGCTCCTGGCAAGGATCCTTGCCGGGAGAACGCTTCTGGCGATCGGCAACCTGGCAGCTGTTGGTCGCCGACCCGACGCTGACGTACATCTCGCCGGCGGGGCCGAACGCCAGGCTCTTGGCCTTGTGGTTCCCGTCCGCCGGGAGATCGGTTACTACTGCCTCCTCCTTCCCGGTGGGCTCCAACTGACCCGAGGGAATTCGGTAGCGGAGAATCCGGTCGTCCAGCGCGACGTACAGGTAGCCGTTTCGGAGCGCGACATCGTTGGCTCCGCCCGGCGCAAACGTGGCGCGCTGGTCCGGCTTGCCATCGCCATTGGTATCGCGCAGCGCGAGTACCCCATGCGATCCTGAGGCGATGGCGGCGTATAGGTCCCCGTCGGGGGAGACGGTGAGCTGGCGCACCGGTCCAACATTGCTGGCGACGAGCGTGGCGCAGGCGCCCTCCGGCAGGACCAGTCCGCCGTTATCAGGATCGCATTTGCTATGAGTTCGCGAGAGCGCCGCCAACCCGATAAAGAGGGGCGCCAGGGCCAGGCTGCTGGCTCGAAATAAGGATGTTCCTTGCATGGTGTGACGCACCGATAGAAGGAAAAAGACAGGAGCCGGAGGCCCCGGGATCACAGGGAATAATACAGTCGGCCGGCGACCCGCCGGCCACAATCTGGCGGTTTCTGCTGGTTTTCAGAGGGGAAAATCGATTTTGCCTATTGCAACTGGGCGCGGTCTGCTTACTGTTGATCACGGTAGTTCTCGCAGGTTCCGAGGGGCAGACGGTTCTCACTCAATCAGGGAGACTCGCGATGGCCACCAGGAGAAAGAAGACTGCCGGTAGGAAGAAGTCAGCGAAGAAGTCGGCTCGGAGGCCCGCAGCTCGGAAGAAGGCCGCCAAGAAGACCGCCAGAAGAAAGTCCTCCGGTAGAAAGCGCGCCCCGAACCCCGCCTTCATGAGACCTCTCCAGCCGAGCTCACAGCTCGCAGCGGTCATCGGCAACAGCCCGATGCCGCGGACCCAAGTCATTAGCAAGCTCTGGGCGTACATCAAGCGGAATGGACTGCAGGATGCCAAGAACCGCCGGGCCATCAACGCCGACGAGAAGCTGCGCCCGCTGTTCGGCGGCAGGAGTCAGGTCACCATGTTCGACCTGGCAAAGATCGCGAACAAAAATCTCAGCTAGGCCGGCTCTGCCGGTGAACCTAGGAGGGCGCCCCCGCTGGGGCGCCCTTTTGTTTTGGCCGCAGCACACCGCTACGCGGGTACCCGAACGCGGATAACACGGATTGCTCCTCATTAACCGCAATTCCTTCTCATCAGCGGAGAATCGCTGGTCGTGGGGCGATCCGTATTATCTGCGTTCATCTGCGGCTACTGTTTTCATAGCCAATCGTGGACGCCCACTCTATTTTCCACACCCTATGGCCGGCGAATACATCTTCACCATGCGCGACCTTCGAAAGGTCGTGCCACCCTCCCGCGAAATTCTCAAGGGCATCTACCTGTCGTTCTATCCCGGCGCCAAGATCGGCGTGCTCGGCTCCAATGGCGCCGGGAAGTCCACCCTCCTCCGCATCATGGCGGGAGTGGACAAGGACTTCCTGGGTGAGGCTCGGCCTCTCCCCGGAATCAAGATCGGGTATCTACCGCAGGAGCCGCAGCTCGATCCGACCAAGGACGTGCGAGGCAACGTGCTCGAGGGGGTGCGAGAGCAGCAGGCGCTGCTCGACCAGTACAACGAGATCAGCGCCAAATTCGCCGAGCCGATGGACGACGAGCTGATGAACCGGCTGCTGGAAAAGCAGGGCACTCTTCAGGAGCGCATCGAGGCACTGGGCCTGTGGGAGCTGGATCACAAGATTGACCTGGCCATGGATGCCCTCCGGCTCCCACCAGGTGAGGCAGATGTCTCGAAGATCTCAGGAGGCGAGAAACGCCGGGTGGCGCTCTGCCGCCTGCTCCTCGAGCAACCCGACATGCTCCTGCTCGACGAGCCCACCAATCACCTGGACGCGGAGAGCGTGTGGTGGCTGGAGCGATACCTGGCTGAGTTTAAGGGCACGGTGGTGGCGGTGACCCACGATCGGTATTTCCTCGACAACGTGGCCGGCTGGATTCTGGAGTTGTATCAGGGCGCCGGGATCCCGTGGGAGGGGAACTACTCGTCCTGGCTGGAGCAGAAGGAGAAGCGGCTGGCAAACGAGGAAAAGCAGGCCTCCGCCCGACAGAAGACGCTGCAACGGGAGCTGGAGTGGATCCGGATGTCACCCCGGGCACGCCAAACCAAGAGCAAGGCCCGCATTACCGCCTACGAGGAGCTGCGAGCCGAGAGTGAACGGCAGCAGGAGGGCACGGCCGAGATCATGATCCCGGTTCCGGCCCGGCTGGGTGACGAGGTGGTGGTGACAGAGGGTCTCAACAAGGGATTCGGCGACCGGCTCCTGATCGACGACCTGACCTTCTCCCTGCCGCGCGGTGGCATCGTAGGGGTCATCGGGCCGAACGGCGCGGGCAAGACCACGCTGTTCCGGATGATCACGGGGCAGGAGGAGCCCGACGGCGGTTCCCTCAAGGTGGGCTCAACAGTGGAGGTCGCCTACGTGGACCAGAGCCGCGACGATCTCGATCCCAGCAAGACGGTGTACGAGGAGATCTCGGGTGGGCAGGATCAGCTTCAGTTCGGCCGCCGCACGGTGAACGCCAGGGCGTACTGCGCGGGCTTCAATTTCCGGGGGAGCGACCAGCAGAAGAAGGTGGGAACGCTCTCCGGCGGCGAGCGGAACCGGTTGCATCTGGCCAAGCTCCTCAAGAGCGGCGGCAACCTCTTGCTCCTCGACGAGCCCACCAACGATCTCGACGTGGACACCCTCCGGGCGCTGGAAGAAGCGCTGCTCGGCTTTGCCGGATGCGTCGTGGTGATCAGCCACGATCGCTGGTTTCTCGACCGGGTGGCCACCCACATGCTCGCCTTCGAGGGTAACAGTGAGGTCGTGTGGTACGAGGGGAACTACCAGGAATACGCCGCCGACTACCACAAGCGGAAGGGCGCGTCGGTGGATCAACCGCATCGGATCCGGTATAAGAAGCTGGTCCATTAGGCAATGCGGCTGGAGTCCGGCGAAGGAAGCAACGTGCTCCATCGAGCGGTAAATTATGCAGCCACGGTGGTGATGTTCGTGGCCTGCACCTCAGCAGGACATGAGCGGCTTGCGCAGGAGACTTCCCCAAACATGCTCACGCCTGCGGAGCGCGACGCCGGCTGGCGACTTCTCTTTGACGGCAAGACCACGGCTGGCTGGCGGGGCTACCGTCAGAAGGCAATGCCTGCCGGCTGGCAGGTCATCGACGGTGCGCTCACCCGGGTGGACTCGGCGGGTGACATCGTCACGACCGATCAGTACGGCAATTTCGAGCTCGCGCTGGAGTGGCGGGTAGCGACGGGTGGTAACAGCGGGATCTTCTATCGGGTGAGTGAGGATTCCGATTACGCCTGGCGCAGCGGCGTCGAGATGCAGGTGCTTGACGACGCCAGACACCCCGACGGCCGCTCGCCGCTCACCTCGGCCGGAGCGCTCTACGCTATCTACCCTGCCCCTCGGGGTGTCGTGCGGCCGGCGGGCGAGTGGAACACAGTGCGAATCGTGGTCAACGGGAAACATGTGGAGCACTGGCTCAACGGCGTCAAGGTCGTCGAGGCGGAGCTCGGTAGTCCCGACTGGGAGGCGCGGGTCAGGCAGAGCAAGTTCGCCACGATGCCGCGCTACGGGCGGAACGACTCGGGCCATATCGGCCTCCAGGACCACGGCGACAGGGTGGCCTACCGCAACATCAAGATCCGCATCCTTCCGTGAGCGGGATTCGGCTTCGCCTCTCGGCGATGATGTTCCTCCAGTACTTCATCTGGGGGGCGTGGTATGTCACGCTGGGAACCTATCTGTCGCGAGCGCTTCACTTCGACGGCGCCCAAGTCGGCCTGGCGTACGGCAGCACCGCCATTGCGGCGATGATCTCGCCGTTCTTTATGGGGATGGTCGCGGATCGGTTGCTTTCGACCGAGAAGATCCTTGCCGGGCTCCATCTCACCGGAGCGTTGCTCATCTACGCCGCCTCGACGATCGAGAGCTTCGGCCGCTTCTACCCGGTGCTGATCGCGTACGCATTGCTGTACATGCCCACCTTGGCGCTCACCAACTCCCTCTCCTTTCACCACCTGACCGATCCGCCGAAAGAGTTTCCCGCAGTTCGCGTGCTGGGAACGATTGGGTGGATCGTGGCCGGTCTGATGGTCGGGCGGCTCGGGGTCGAGGCGACGGCAATCCCGATGCGGATCGCCGCCGGAGCGTCGGTAGTGATGGGCCTCTACTCGCTCGCGCTTCCGCATACCCCGCCGGGTCCGAAGGCTGGTCCGGTGCGCGCGAGGGATGTCCTGGGGCTCGACGCCCTCACCCTGCTCAAGGACCGCTCGTTCGCGGTCTTCATGCTGGGCTCCTTTCTGCTCTGCATTCCACTGCAGTTCTACTATGCCTTCACCAACCTCTTCCTCAACGAGATCGGATTCCCGGAGCCGGCAAGCAAGATGACGCTGGGACAGGTGTCGGAGATCGGCTTCATGCTCCTCATGCCCTGGTTCCTGCTGCGGCTCGGGCTCAAGCGGGTATTGCTCCTCGGCATGGCGGCGTGGTCACTGCGCTATCTCCTCTTCGCCTACGGCAACGCCGGCGCGCTGGCGTGGATGTTCTATGTCGGCATCCTGCTGCACGGGGTCTGCTACGATTTCTTCTTCGTGGCGGGACAGATTTACGTGAATCAGAGTGCGAACCAGAAGATTCGCGCCGCAGCCCAGGGCCTGCTCACTTTCGTCACCTTGGGCCTGGGACTCTTCATCGGGGCGTGGATTTCAGGGTCGGTGGTGGACGCTAACAGCATGAGCGGCGCCGCCGGGGCGCTGTCCCACGACTGGCGTGCCATCTGGTTGGTTCCGGCGGGCCTGGCAGCCGGCATTCTCATCATCTTTTCGATACTGTTCCGGCCTTCGTTGCAAGCCCGGACGGCGGAGCTGGCGGCAGCACCGCTGCCGTAGATACTACGGCCGCCAGGTCCCGGTGGCGACCGCCGGCACAAAGCCGCCCAGGCCGTCCGGGGGGAAGCTCAGGGTGCATCCCCGCTCTGCGCTCATGTAGGCGGCCATCAGCGTCCGCACTACCTCGACCCCGTCGTCGAAGGTGAGCATCGGGGTCTCGCCCGAGAGAAACGCCCGGACGAAATGCCGATTCTCGGCCTCATAGCCATAGGCCCATGCCTCGTTCGCCACCACGGGCATGAGCCCGGACTCGGCGTTCTGTTTCTCCACCAGATCTTCCCCGGTTCCTCCCGATACCTGGCGACTGAAGAAGAGCTTGAGCCCGCTATCCAGGCTGTTCCATGACATCGAGTATTCCGGGCCGAGCAGCTCGGCCGAGAGCCGGAGTCCCGCACCCACGAAGCTCCAGGAGGTGGTCGCCTCGCCGAAAGCAGCGAGCCCGTCCTTGCCCTCGAACTCGAGCGTCACGCTGGCGAAGTCTTCCGCCGGATGGGCTGCGTAGTCGACCTCTTTCCCCATGGTCCGAGAGAGTCGCTGGACGTATTCGGGCCGGGTCCATTTGAGGGAGCCGATGCGCGCGGTGACCCGCGCGAGACGGAGCGACGACCGCGGCGCGTTCGGCTCGGTCAGCAGGTACCGCACCACCTCGACCGAGTGGCACATCATGTCGTTCAACACGCCGCCGCCCTGGAGTCGCCCCTGCCAGAACCATGGCGCGTGGGGGCCGCTGTGCTCCTCGGCCGCCCGCGCGAGGTAGGGACGTCCCGCCATCGACGCGCCTCGAGCCCAAATCAGGGCATGGCCTCGGACGACCGGCGGCGCGAACAGCTGATTCTCCAGATATCCGTGGGGTAAGCCGGCGCCCTTCACCATCTCGGTGATCCGGCTCGCTTCAGCCACATTCCGCCCCAGCGGCTTCTCACACGCGAGTCCCTTGAGCTCTCCCCCGCCGCGGGTGATCGCGTCTACCATCTCCTCGACGTTCTCCAGCCGCGCGTGGTTCGGCCCGCAGAGCCAGAGCGCATCTATCGCAGGGTCCGCGACCATCTCCGTGATCGACCGGTAGGCTTTTGCCGGTCCCACATCGAGCGAGCGCGCCAGGGTTGCGGCCTCGGCGGCACGCTGCTGGTTGGGACTCCAGATCCCGAGAATGTCGGCGTCCCGCACGGCTACAAACGCCTGGAGATGGAACCTGGCATTGAAGCCACTTCCAATGACACCGATCCCGAGTCGCTTGGGGGTCATCTCCGCCTACCCGTCCTGGTAGCGCACCCCGATCTTCCGGAGCGCGGCGTCGGGACAGCCGGTCCACTTCGGTACCACGGCATTGCCTTGATAGCGCAAGTCCTTCACCCCCATCTCGCTCGACCAGAAGCCGGAGGCGGTCAGGTCGCGGAAGGTGTTAAAGAAGGCCACCCCCTGACTCATCTCCGGCCGGGCGCGAGCCGGCCAGGCGATCTCGTCGAGGAGGCCGATGCGCTCCCTCTCCGAGCAATCCATGAACCGCTTGCCATAGCGGCGGCCGCACTCGGCATCGGTCCAGGCCAGCCCGCCACGCATCGCGGTGCGAGCCTCCGCTGAGGTGTCCTGGTCGGCCATCATGAAATCCATGAACTCGGGAACACCGGCGTCCGACGCGCTCCCCGAGCGCTCGTCCCGCGGGATGATGAGGTCCGCGAGCAGGCGCACGGTCTGGTACTCCTCGGAGGTGAAGAACTTCAGGTCGAGGGCCGAGGGTCGAGGGCCCAGAGACATGCGCAGAAATCTTTCGACCTGGGTCGGTGAGGGCGTCCAGGCCAGCGCGAGCCCCAGCGGCACCATTCCCAGCAGCTTTACTGTCTCGCGCCGGCTGAGATGAGACGCTGGACTCTCGACCTTCTTCAGACCCTCTACCTTCCTCACAACTCCCCTCTCTTCCTTTGAGCTGCGATGTAGTCGCTGGTGCGCCACGCCAATGCCAGGATCGTCCAGGTGGGATTCTTATCCGCCTGCCCGACAAACGGGGCGCCATCAGCCACGAACAGGTTCTTCACCTCGTGCCCCTGGCAGTATCGGTTGAATGCCGACGTCCGCGGATCGTTCCCCATCCGTGCCCCACCGACCTCGTGAATGATTTGACCTCCGGGTGCAATGCCATACTCATCAGCCTCCGTCGGCATAGAATCGAGCGTCTGACCTCCCATTGCGGTGATGATGCCGCGGAGAGTCTCCTGCGCGTGCTTTGACTGCGCGATCTCGTGCTCACTCCACTTCCAGTGAAAGCGAAGCACGGGGATCCCCCATTGATCGACGACAGCTGGATCGATCTCGCAGTAGGAGTCGGTATTCGGCACCATTTCGCCGCGGCTGGACAGCCAGATGGTTGCGCCGTAGTAACGCCGATAGTCGTCCTTGAGCTGCTGTCCGTAACCGCCGCCGGACGGGTACTGGTGGATATCGCCCATGAAGCCGTAGGCGGGCTGGCCGAGCCCGCCCCAGACCTCGATGTGGTAGCCACGGGGGAAGTCCAGCTTTCGATTGTCCAGCCACCACGGCATGTAGACGTGCAGGCTCCCGACGCCGTCCTCGTTGTGAGGTATCTGATCCATGAGGCGCGGGATGACGCCAGCTACACCGGTACCGGTGGTGTCGGTGAGGTACTTCCCCACCGTGCCACTGGAATTGGCGAGGCCGTCCGGGAAACGCGACGACTTGGAATTCAGGAGAAGCCGGGCAGATTCGCATGCGCTGGCCGCGAGAACCACAACCCGCGCGCGCACGTGGCGGTCGGTGCCCGTGACCTTATCGACGTAGGACACACCGCTGGCGAGTCCTGTGCGATCTACGGTCACCTCGCGGGCCATTGCATTGGTGAGGAGTGTGAGCCGTCCCGTGGCCATGGCAGGGGTAAGGAGCACGCCGGGGGCGGAGAAGTTCGAATTCGTGCGGCAGCCACGGTTGCACTGCCCGCAATAGTGGCACGCCGCCCTGCCGTTGTGTGGGCGGGTGAGCACCGAGATCCGCGCAGGAATGCAGGTGATGCCGAGCCGGCCGCAGGTCTGCTGGACCAGCAGCTCGTAGCAGCGGGGCCTTGGTGGCGGCAAGAAGATGCCGTCCGGGTGATTCCTCAACCCTTCCATGCTGCCGAAGATCCCGACGAGACGGTCCACTCGGTCGTAGAAGGGTCGAATGTCGTCGTACCCGATGGGCCAGTCGTCGCCCAGGCCGTCGATGCTCTTGCCCCGAAAGTCATCCGGGCCGAACCGGAGCGAGATGCGCCCCCAGTGATTGGTGCGTCCGCCCAGCATCCGCGCGCGCCACCAGTCGAACCGGGTGCCGGCCGCGACGGTGTAAGGCTCCCCGTCGATCTCCCAGCCACCAATGCAGCCGTCGAGCTCGCCGAATGGGCGCTCTTTCGTCGGCGCCCCGCGCCGGGGGGACTGGTAGGGCCAGGCCAGCATCGCCGAGTCCTTTCCGTTGTCCCACATCCGACCTGCCTCGAGCAGCACCACGCTGGCGCCCGCGCGGGTGAGGGCATAGGCGGCCATCCCACCGCCGGCCCCGGAGCCGACGATGCACACATCATAGCGCGGGCCGACTCCCGGGGTCACAGCTGATTCTTCTTGATCTGATCCACGGCGTAGGCCGCAGCACGCGCGGTAAGGGCCATATAGGTGATCGATGGGTTCTGACACCCCGACGAGGTCATGCAGGCTCCGTCGGTGACGAAGAGATTTTTGACATCGTGACACCGATTGTACGCATCCAGCACAGAGGTCTTCGGGTCACGGCCCATCCGAGCGGTTCCCATCTCGTGGATCCCGAGCCCGGGCGCATTGTCCTGCACAAAGGGCTTGATGTCCTTAGTGCCCGAGGCCTCGAGCATCTCCGCCGCGGTCACTGACATGTCCTGAAGCATCTTCCGCTCATTGTCACTCCATACGCAGTGGATACGAAGCACGGGAATCCCCCAGGCATCCACCTTTTCCTTGTCGATCTCGATGTAGTTAGTAGGCCGGGGCAGACACTCTCCGAAGCCATAGAACGTGAAGTTCCACCGCCCCGGCCGCCGGAGCTCGGCCTTCAGCGGCGCGCCGAAGCCCTTCATCGTGGCGCCCCGGGCCCATCCTTCGCGACCGCCGCCGCCCTGGAAACCGTAGCCACGAACAAAATCCGGGTGACCAGTCTTCAGGTTCCTGAAACGGGGGACGTAAATGCCATTGGGCCGCTGGCCGAAGGTGTCGTGGTCCTCGAGCCCTTGAATCGTGCCGCTCGCGCCGCCACCCATGATGTGATCCATGAGGTTATGACCCAGCTCCCCGCTCGAGTTGGCGAGTCCGGTGGGGAACCGGCGGTTGGCCGAGTTGAGGAGGATCCGCGTGGACTCGAGGGCGGAAGCGCAGAGGAAGATCACCCGAGCTTGCAACTCGAGCGGCTCATGGGTATTTGCGTCGATCACGCGGACCCCCGCAGCCCGGTCGCGACGCTCGTCGTACATCACGCTGTGCACCACACTGAAGGGCCGGATTGTCAGCCTTCCGGTGGCCCGCGCGGCAGGGAGGGTGACATGGACGCTGTTGAAGTACGAGCGGGTGATACACCCGCGCCAACAGGGGCCGCAGTAGTGACAGGCGGCGCGCCCGCGGTGCCGCTGCGTCAGAATGGCGCAACGTCCGATCGTCAGCAGCCGCTCGCCACCGAAGTGTTTGGCGATCCCTGCCTTGACAACATCCTCGGCGCAGTTGAGCGGCATGGGAGGGAGGAACTTGCCATCCGGCAGGTGGGCCAGCCCGAGCCGCTCGCCGCTGACACCGATGAACTCGTCCACGTAGTCGTACCACGGCTCAATGTCGGCATAGCGAATCGGCCAGTCCGCCCCGATCCCCTCGCGCGCGTTGGCCTCGAAGTCCAGATCGCTGAGCCGATAGGTCTGACGCCCCCACATGATCGACCGTCCACCCAGATGCCGACCGCGGATCCAATAGAACGGCTTGTCGGAATCGAAGGTGTAGGGATTCTCGACGTCATTGACGAAGAAGTGGCTGGTCTGCTCCTCGAAGGGTCCGGCCTTGCTCTGGATGAAGTGCTTCGCCTCGTTCTCCTTGCGATCTCCCAGCCCGCGGAACTTGAACTCGTAGACGGGCTTGTGCTCCAGGTAATCGGTGGCCGGATCGATCGGTCGTCCGGCCTCGAGCACCAAGGTGGCCAGGCCGCGTTCGGTTAGCTCCTTGGCGGCCCAGCCGCCGCTCATCCCGGAGCCCACCACGATAGCGTCGTAGCTCTTCCGCATCGTCAGATCCCTCCCGGCACTTTGACCCCCGTCGCAGCGCACGGGTCGTAGCGCCCCGGGATCACGACAGTGTGGAGCTCCCGAACCACTCCAATTTCGGAAGTGTAGTAGCCGTAAACCGTCAGGAATTTGATCTGCCGCCAGAAGGGCGCCGGCTGCTCCACCGGCTTTTCCTGCCGCGCCTCGCGTGGCTTCTCGGCCGGTTTCTCCTCCGGTTTCTGGCTGGGTTCGATGGGCTTTTTCTCCGGCGGCCGCTGCGCCAGCTCCGGCTCTGCCTTCGCTTCGAGCACACGGAGGATCCGATCCTGCTCGACAGGGGAGGTCTCGATAAAGGCACGACCCACCGCGGCCCTACAGCGCACATCCACGTCGGTGAGCCCGGCAACAAAGCGGGTGCGCTCATCATCGGTGAAGTGGTCGGCCACGATCAGCTCGATGAACTCGGGGACCCTGGCCGCGCGAGCGCCGGGGGTGTCGGTCGCCGGGATGATGCGCTCGGCAATGGCCGAGACAGTGGCGCGCTGGTGCGGGTCGAACAAATTCGGCCCGCGTACGCCCTCGGTTATCCTGCCATTCAGTCGGCGGCCCAGGGCCAACAACTCTTCGGCGCTATAGCCGGAGAGCATCGGGACCGCCAGAGCGCAGCTGAGGAGCCGAAGAACCTCTCGTCTGTCCATGGAGAAACCCTCCGGTTGCCGGCGGTGCTTCCCGCTCAGGAGTCTCCGAGCTCCAGCCGCGTGAGATAGTCGAAGCTCATCCGGGCGAATGCGAGCGGGTCAGCCGGGTCATCGTGCTCGACGAAGAAGTGGCGGATCCCAGCCTGCTGTCGACGTCCCAGGATGTGCCCGAAATCGATGGTGCCCTGCCCCACGTTGACCTGGCGGTGCTCCGGCGGTCCGGAAGAGTCCTTCACGTGCACCATCTCGAACCGGCCGGGGTAACGGGCGAAGTATTTCAGCGGGTCCTGACCGCCTTTGGTGATCCAGAAGAGGTCGAGCTCCAGCGCGACGTTGGCGGGATCGGTCTCGGCGAGCAATACGTCGTACGGCAGCCGGCCATCCAGCGGCGCAAACTCGAAGTCGTGGTTGTGATAGGCGAATCGGAGACTGGCTCGCTTGGCCTCCTGGCCCAGCCGGTTGCACTCAGCGGCAAGACGCTTGAAATCGTCGAGGGTGCGCCGGCTCTCCGGCGGCAACCAGGGTAAAACCAGATAGCGATGACCGACGACGTTGGCGGCAGCGAGAGCGCCCGCCCAGTCCTGTCGTGCTACCTCGATGGGGACGTGCGCCGAGGGCGCGCTCAGTCGGTACCGGTCGAGGATGGCCCTCACCTCCTTCGGCCGCCGGTCGAAGTAGCCCGCGAACTCCACCTCTTTGTATCCCATGCTCGCGATCCGAGCGAGGGTGCCCTCAAAGTCCCGTGCCAGCTCGCGGCGCACACTGTACAGCTGAATGCCGATGGTCTCCAGGTGCTGGTCATCCCTGAGACGGCTCCGGCCTTCGACGGTGCCGGCGAAAGCGGCAGTGCCGCGGAGCCCTCCGAACATGCCGAGGGCTGTCAGCGCATCGAGGAAAGCACGGCGATCCAGGAAGCCTCCAGAACATCGTGGGTAGGCCCAAAATGTCGCCCGACACTGAGCCGCGCCAGCTTTTCCGCTTGCCCGCCTTCCCCGCTTATAATTGTCCATGCTCACCCCACAAACCCGCATACCATATCTGCCTGCCCGGGTCGAGGGACTGGCGACCATCGCGATGAACCTGTGGTGGAGTTGGAGTCGCGAGGCACGGAGTCTCTTTCAGTCCATCGATGTGGCACTCTGGCATCGCACCCGACACAACCCGCTCGAACTGCTCTGCCGGGTAGATCCGGCCCGGATCGCCGCCTGCGCCAGCGATAGCGATTTTCTCCGGCGGTACGATGATGTCATGGAGCGGATGGCCCACGAGTCCAATACCGGCGACACCTGGTTCGCCCGCTCCTATCCCGATCTCAACGGCAGGCCGGTCGCGTACTTCTGCGCTGAATTCGGGCTGCATAACTCGGTGCCGATTTACTCCGGCGGCCTGGGCGTTCTGGCAGGAGATCACTGCAAGGCCGCCAGCGACCTTGGGGTGCCGATGGTCGGCGTGGGACTCTTCTACCAGAAGGGTTACTTCGACCAGCGGCTGAGTCTGGAGGGCTGGCAGGAGGACAGCGACGAGGAGTACGACGTCACTGCCACGCCACTCCTGCCGGTCCTGGGACCTGGGCGCCAGCCGTGGCTCGCGACGGTGCAAACCTCGGGGCGCCCAGTCCACGTGCGTGCCTGGCAGATGATGGTCGGACGAGTGCCGATTTATCTGCTCGACACCAACCTGGAGGCGAATCACCCCGACGACCGGACGCTGATGAACAAGCTGTACGCCGGGGGACTCGATCTTCGGCTGCGGCAGGAGTGGATCCTCGGTGTAGGCGGGGTCCGGGTACTGCGTGCAATGAACATCGAGCCCGCCGTGTGGCACGCCAACGAAGGCCACGCCGCATTCATGCTCGTCGAGAGACTACGAGAGCTCATGGTCGCCGGGACCAAGTACGAGGATGCGGTTCACCAGGTCCGCGCTCAGAGTGTGTTTACCACCCACACTCCGGTGCCCGCCGGTCATGACGCCTTTCCGGCTGATCAGCTAGAGGCCTGCACCGGGCCGGTGTGGGAGGAGATGGGTCTCGATCGCGACACGCTTCTGGGCGTCGGCGCCCACCCCGCGATTCCCAATCAGTTTCACATGACGGTCGTGGCGATGAGGCTGTCTGGCAGGGTGAACGGCGTATCCCGTCGCCACGGTCAGGTCACCCGAAACCTCTGGCGCGACCTCTGGCCCAATCGCCCGTGGGAAACCGTTCCCGTGACTCACGTGACGAACGGCGTGCACCTGGCCACCTGGATGGCCAGCCCCATTATGGCGCTGCTCGACGAGCATCTCGGTCTAGACTGGGGGGAGCGATTAGACGAGCCGGGTTTCTGGGATCACGTTCTCACCCTGGATCACGCTCGACTCTGGGACGCGCACAAGAAGCAGAAACACGCGCTCGCTAGTTTTGTCCGGGAAGATGCCCGGCGGCGCTTTGCGGGACAGCTGAAGGATGCCTCCCAGGTGGTCGGAGCCGGGACCCTGCTCGATCCCATGGCCTTTACCATCGGGTTTGCCCGGCGGTTCGCTACGTACAAGCGAGCTAACCTGATTTTTCGGGACATCGAGCGCCTTCGTCGGCTTCTGGTGGACCCTTGGCGCCCCATACAAATCATCTTTGCCGGCAAGGCGCACCCGGCGGACAATCCCGGGAAAGAAGTGCTCCAAAGCGTCTATCAATTCACCCGGGATCCTGCGTTCGAGGGTCGAGTTGCGTTCCTGGAAGACTACGACATGCACCTGGCCCACCTCCTGGTGCAGGGCGTCGATCTCTGGCTCAACTTGCCCAGGGTTCCGCTGGAGGCATCCGGTACCAGTGGAATGAAGGCTGGGCTCAACGGGGTTCCTCAACTCAGCACGCTCGACGGATGGTGGCAGGAGGGCTACGATGGCCTGAGCGGCTGGGCCATCTCACCTTCGGCGGAGGGAACCGACGCCGACGCGGCGGATGCGGAAGACTTCTACCGCCTGCTGGAAGAGCAAGTGGTCCCACTTTACTACACTCGGAACGCGCAGGGCGTGCCGCTCGGCTGGGTGGAGAAGATGCGCCACGCGCTTCGGCTCGCAGGAAGCCGGTTTACGGCTCGACGCATGATGCGGGAATACGTGGAGGAATATTACGTACCGGCGATTCACGGGGAGGCGTCAGGGGACGATCCACCCACGGCGTAAGGCGTTAGGGATGGCGACTGTACAACAACCGACGCGGGAGAGACCGGGACCGCTCCAGACGGAGGCGGGCCAACCGGTCTCTGTCGTTCACATAACAGCCGAGTACTACCCTTATGCCAGAACCGGTGGATTGGCCGAAGCCGTCAGCGGTTTAGCCAACTTCCAACGAGCCGCGGGCGTCAACGTAGCAGCTATCCTTCCACTCTATCGGACGGTCCGCGACGTGGACCCGGATCTCGAGCCGGTTGGGCAGCCGTTCATGGTGCCCATGGGGTCGCACAGCGAAGAGGCCCGTGTGTTTCGGGTATCAGGCCCCACCACTGGAGGCGCTCAGGTGTTCTTCATCGAACACCTCGACTACTTCAACCGCCCGGGCATCTACGGCGAAAATGCCGTGGACTATCCTGACAACGCGCGCCGCTTTGCCTTCTTCGCTCAGGCCGCGGTCATCGCGCTTCCGCGGCTCGTACCGGGACCCGTGCTGCTTCATGCGCACGACTGGCACACCGCGCTCTCGTTGGTGTACCTCCGTGCCGCCGGGACACCTTCTCGGCTGATGAGCACCGTCCTCTCGGTGCACAATCCCGGATATCAGGGACACTTCCCGCCTGAGGTCATGACCCAGATCGGGCTTCCTTGGGAGCTCTATAATTGGCGGCAGCTCGAGTGGTACGGCAAAGTGAACTTTCTGAAGGGCGGACTGGCGTTCGCCGATTTCGTCACCACCGTCAGCCCGACTCAGGCAGAAGAGCTTCGAACCCCCGGCGGCGGGTTCGGTTTGCACGACATGTTCATCTGGCTGGACGACCGGCTGGTCGGTGTGCTCAACGGAATCGACCGGCGGGCGTGGGATCCGGCGAACGACCCGCAGATCACGGCGCAATACTCCGCGCAGAGCCTGGAGGGGAAGCGTCGCTGCAAGGCAGCGCTTCAACGATCGTTCGGGCTGCCGCAGCGGCGCAAAGTTCCTCTGTTCGGCATGACCGGGCGAATGGTCACCCAGAAAGGCCTGGACCTCATTCTCCAGAGTACCGAACTCCTGGCCATGGACGCACAGTTCGTATTTCTCGGCAGCGGAGAGGCGAAGTATGAGACTGCACTGGTCGATCTGGCCTCATCAGCGCCCGACCGTGTGGGGGTTCAGCTCGACTTCACTGATCGGCTGGAGCACCGCCTCATGGCCGGCGCGGACCTCTTTCTCATGCCGTCGCTCTACGAGCCCTGCGGCCTTACCCAAATGCGGGCCCAGCGCTACGGGTCACCCCCCATCGTGCGGCATGTCGGTGGCCTGGCCGATACCGTCGATGATGAGATAACAGGATTCGCGTTCGACCCCTATACCGTGGACGCGTTTCAGGAGGCCACTTTCAGGGCGCTGGACACCTTTAATCATCCCGCTAGGTGGCAGGGAATCATGCGGCAGGGGATGGCTCGTGACTTCAGTTGGGAGCGCTCCGTGGCAACCTACCTGGACGTGTACCGCCGGGCCGTCGCCCGTGCAACTGCGGCCTCGTGAACAGCCGCCCGATGGATTTCGTCTTCACGCTCCACAGTCACCTGCCGTATGTACTGAATCACGGTCGTTGGCCTCACGGCAGCGATTGGCTCTGCGAGGCCGCGCTCGACACCTACCTCCCGCTGCTCGAAACGCTTCGCGGGTTGTCCGCCGAATCGGTGCCCTCTCCTGTCACCATTGGTGTTACGCCGGTCCTCGCCAATCAGCTCATCAACCCTACCTTCATTGCCGAGATGGAGGCGTTCTTCGACCAGCGGTTCAAGGCCTGCGAAGACGCGCCTGCATCGCTGGCTGCCACGGGGGACAATCACCTCCTGCCTTTGGTCGAGTTCTGGCGGGGTCGTCTGACCCGGCTCCGCCGGCTGTTCGCAGACATCGGAGGAGACCTCGTCGCGGCGTTTCGCTCTCTGGAGGCGGCGGGCCAAATCGAGATCATCGGCTCGGCCGCTACCCACGGTTACCTGCCGCTGCTCGCGCGGGACGAGAGTATCCGGCTCCAACTTGCGGTAGGAGTCTCGGAGCATCGGCGCATTTTCGGTCGATCGCCTGTGGGATGCTGGCTTCCGGAGTGCGCCTATCGTCCGCGCGGACCCTGGGAACCGTGGCCGACGGCTCCTCGAACCGGCATGCGACGAGGAATCGAGGAACACCTCGCCGATGCGGGATTCCAGTACTTCTTCGTGGATGCCCACCTTGCGGCAGCGGGCCGTCCGCTCGGCCTCTCCGGTGATCCCGCCGGAGATCCCATTATGCACGCTGCTGCGTCTCCCGCCGCGCCCTCGGAGCCTCTCCGCTCACCCTACCGCGCGTACCGGGTCGCTCATGGCCCGGTGGTCGCCTATGTGCGGGATCCCCGAGCATCGATGCAAGTGTGGAGTCGGTTTGAAGGGTATCCGGGAGACGAGTGGTATCTGGAATTCCACAAAATGCGCTGGCCTGGTGGACTCAAGCTGTGGAGGGTGACCGGTTCTAATGTAGACCTCGGCGCCAAGCAGCCCTACGACCCCGCCGCTGCCTCCGATCGTGCACGCGGGCACGCGGAGCACTTTGCGCATCTGCTGGCGGGTATTGGTGCGGGGCAGTCGCAGAATAGGGACGGAGTGATCGTCGCTCCCTTCGATACCGAGCTCTTCGGCCATTGGTGGTTCGAGGGCCCTGAGTTCCTGGGCGACATGTATCGAGCGTTGACTCGACAACAAGCCACCGTGCACCCGGCCACTGGCTCGCGACACCTTCGCGACCATCCACCCCGGGCCGCGATCCGGCTGCCTTGGGGCTCCTGGGGAGCCAACGGCGACAGCAGCATGTGGCTAAGCAACCAGACGGCGTGGACCTGGGAACGGCTGTGGCCTCTGGAGCAGGCGTTCTGGGATGTGGCCCATCAGGCGATCTCCTCTCCGGCGGCTCAGCCGGTACTGGCGCAGGCTGCACGGGAGCTCTTGCTAGCCCAGTCCTCCGATTGGCAGTTCATCATTTCGACTGGCGCAGCGGCTGACTACGCGGAGCGGCGCTTTCTAGAGCATTGCGCCGATGCCGAAGAGCTGATCGCTGCCTTGGCCCCGGGACGGGAAAACCGCCTGGAGGCGGCGCAGGGTCGCGCCGAGGAGTTGAGCAGGAGGGATCAGCTGTTCCCCAATATCCTCCCGGCAATCGCCGCCGCGATCGGCGGTTCGCGATCCCTGGTCGTAGGCTGACGCGTGCCGCCCATTCGTTTCGTCTTCGGTCTACATCTCCATCAGCCAGTCGGGAACTTCGACCACGTCTTCGAGCAACACGTTCGCGACGTCTACCGTCCCATATTGGAGCGGCTATCCGCCCACCAGTTTCTGCCGATTGTGCTTCACCTCTCCGGACCGCTGCTCGAATGGCTGGAGACCCACGACAGTAGGTATCTCGATCAGCTCGGCCGATTGGTCAGCGATCACCGGGTGGAGCTGCTCCTCGCCGGGTTCTACGAGCCGGTGCTCGCTTCCCTGCCCCGCACCGACCGGGTCGAGCAGATCCAGTGGATGCACGATGCCATCAAACGGCGCTTTGGCTTCGACGCTCGAGGACTCTGGCTGACGGAGCGAGTTTGGGAACCGGAGCTGGCGGCGGACCTCGCCGCCGCTGGGGTGCGCTACGCTCTGGTCGACGATCGACACTTTCTGACTACCGGATTCGCCAGCGAGCAACTCCATGCACCGTTCTGGACCGAAAGCGATGGGAAGAGCGTCGCCTTGTTCCCGATCGATGAGCGGCTGCGCTACCTGATACCGTTCCGGCCTCCGGAAGAGACCGCCGACTATCTGCGCGAGCTTCGGGGAGCAGGGCACCGCCTGGCCGTGCTGGCCGACGACGGCGAGAAGTTCGGCGGGTGGCCTGGTACCAAGGAATGGGTATACGATCGCGGCTGGCTCGATCGTTTCGTGGGCACCATCGGCGGACTCATCGAACGGGGGGAGGTTCAGCTCAGCACTCTCACCGATGCCCTGAACGAGGTGCCCAGCGGAGGAATTGCCTACCTGCCGACCGCCTCGTATCGGGAGATGGAGGGCTGGGCACTTCCACCCGATGCTGCGCTCCGGCTGATCCGGTTGGAGCGCGACTTGGGTGAGTCACGTCTCGCGGGGCCTGATGGCGCCCTCATCCGAGGAGCACACTGGCGGAATTTTCTGGTGAAGTACGCCGAATCCAACCGCATGCACAAGAAAATGCAGGCGCTCTCATTCCTCGCCCGGGAGCGCGGCAACCCTCCTTCAGCGCGACGGGCTATCGGCCGGGCGCAGTGTAACGACGCATATTGGCATGGCGTGTTCGGCGGGTTGTACCTCCCGCACCTTCGTGAGGCGATTTGGCGGAACCTGGCTCGGGCTGAGCGCGAGCTGCGCCACGGAGAGGGGATCACTGCCGAAGTGCTGGACTTGGACGCCGATGGTCATGAGGAGATCTGGATTCACTCTGACCAGTTCTCGGCCATCGTGAGTCCCTGGCGCGGCGGGTGCATCGAGGAGTACGCCATCTTCGCCACCGAGATGAATTTCGCGAACACCCTGACGCGTCGGCGCGAGGCTTACCACGAGACCGCGCTGGAGCACAAGGGAGACTCGTCGAACAACGGACAGGGCGGAACCCCCAGCATACACGAAATCGAGGAGGGCCTTCGGCTGGACCAGCGACCCGCCGTCGATGCCGACGACCGGGCATTGTTCGTGGATCGGGTGCTCCCGCAGGGGTTGAGCCATGATCAGTATGCATCGGGGGATTACTGGCCGACGAAATCCTGGGCTCGGACGGGGTGCCGATTCACTATCGAGCCGGCAGAGGATGCCGTGGAGATCGTGTGCGATTTTTCCGGGACGGAAGGTGCTGGTGTGTCGCTGACGAAACGGCTTCGCTTCGCGAGGGACGGCAGCTTGAGCGTCGATTATCGCTGGGACAAGAGCCTCGGCGCTCCCGCTGATCTCTTTGCCGTGGAGCTTTCGCTGTTTGGGGGCTTGGAGGTGCGAGCCGATCCGCCGGCGGAGAGGTGGACCTACCCGATCGAGACCGTCGCGAAATCTGAACGTGGCTTCGACCGCACCAGGCAAGGCGATTCGTTGACCTTGCGTTGGAAAATGGATGTAGGCGAGGCGACAGTCGAGGTGGATCCCGGCCAGCAAAGCTTCGCTGCGGGACGAGAGGCAGAGACATCCGCGGGTTCCGCTAAATAGGCGCTCGCCTTCCGGATCGAGAGGATGGTATGTGCGGCGGCATGGCAATGCCCGCAGCGCACCCTTCACAGATGCCGTGCGTGGTACGGGCGTTGTGCTGCCACTCCAGGAATGCCTCTACCGTTAACCATTCCTCTTGGGCCCGCACCCGACGGCACCACGCGCACATCACCACCAGCGATTCGAGGTATTCGATTCGGCGAAAGGCACGATACGTAATCGAGACGATCACAGTGGCCACTGCGACCGTCAACGCCGACTCCAGCCAGGCTTCTCCCAAGCGTAGCGGTGTCGGAGCCGCGCCAAAGAGCAGGCGCGGGAGGTCGAGAATCTCATCCATCCAGATGATCACGACAATCAACAGAAAGCCGGCGCCTTCCAGCAGCAAAGTCCGGCGAAATACCACGCTGCGGAGCGTCACCAGCGTCCCTTGGACAATGAAGTCGACACCAGACAGTGCTCAGGTATGGACGTGCAGCGTTTGGGCCCAGGTGGTAACATAGGCCTACAACAGTGGAATGCGCAGCGATAGGCGAGCGTCGTTGTGGGGTTCAACCTCGGCGATTGTCGCTCGCTAGCGCGGCGATGACCCCCGCGGCCAGGGCAACAATAATTGCCAGCAGCAGAATTCGTCCTCCGTACGCAGCCAGTCGCTGCTGTGGTATTACATCGAGTACCACCAGCGCAGCCAGGATGGCCAACGCGAGAACCGCCAGACCCCCGGTCAGGCGGAGAACCCCGGGTAATCCGGCAGACCTCTCCACCGGTTGAACAGGATCGTGCTTCATAGGCAACTCCAGGACTGGACACGTGGGAAGGGTCACTATCGGCGTATTGTCCTCCTGCAGAAAACGGGCTAATGGCGCGCCTCTTGCCCCCTTGGGCTACATCTCCAACAGATGCGGCCCAAAATGCCCAGGAACGGTGCAGATCGGCCTGTCCGATTGCAACATGTGCTCGCGCTTTGCGCGTCGCTTCTGCTGCCGGCGTGTTCCTCCAAGTACAGTCAGGTTCCTCCACGACTCGATCTGGCACCGTATGGCCGGATCGCTCTGATCACCTTTGGTACCGACCAGCAGAACTCCACCATCAGCTCGATGGCAACCCAGCGCTTCGCGGAAGCACTCCTAGCCAGCCAGAACCGCGTCGAGCTTCTCGAGCTGGGCTCCGCTGACTCCAGCTTGAAGGGTTTGGCCACTAGCACCGATGGGGTCGCGCTCGCGAAGGCGCTAGGGAAGGATCGGAATGTACCTGCCGTCTTCGTTGGCTATCTCAAGATCTCGAACGTTAAACCGCGCGGCCACATCGATGGTTCGGGGATGAACGTTCGTGCCGGTGTCTCGGCCGAGCTGACGGTGCGGCTGCTCTCGACCAGCACCGGGGGAACGGTCTGGCGCTCGAGCTCGGTGGCCAGCGGGACGCTGGGACGGGTCAATATCACTGATCGACTGCCCTCGATCGCAATGCGGGACAAGGACGACGCCTACAACGAGATGGTGAGCGAGCTGATCACCCAGGTAACGAGAGATCTCCGGCCGACTTGGGTCAAGCAGTAGGGCGAGGCTTTCCTCAATCAATCTCCGTTATACCCTCCCCGGTGCCCGCACCGACCACAAGACAAGAATCGCAGCGAAGGGCTCATCCTTGGGCAGCGAGCCGTAGCTCCTCAAACGCCTGGGTCAGCTCGCCGATCTGATGATTGGCGTTGAGACCGCTGGGATTGGGCAATACCCACAAACCACTGGAACCCAACCGCTCGGGCTGGTGGCCTGCGATGGCTCCAGGACGAGCGAATGCGGTCCGGTAGGCGCCGATGCCGACGACTGCGATCCACCGAGGCGCATAGCGGCGGACCTTGCGCTCCAGGCGCCGGCGGCCCGCTCTCAGCTCATCGTTACTAAGCTCACTGGCGGCAGCTGTTGCGCGGGCCACAAGGTTTGTTATGCCCAGTCGGTACGAGAGCAACAGGTGCTCCTCCCAGGGGAAGAGAAGTCGTGGAGTGAAGCCTGAGCGATGCAAGGCCGGCCAAAATCGGTTGCCCGGTCGAGCGAAGTGATGCCCCGTCGCGCCGGAATAGAGACCCGGATTGATTCCGCAAAACAAAACCGCGAGCCCTGAATCGATCAGATCCGGAACAGTACGGCCGGCGGACGCGGCAACCTCGACCCGACTGGGCCGTAGGATTGTCGGCCCGCGGTTCCGGAGATTCACCGAGCTACTTCCCGCGGGGGCGCTCCCTGGGAAATCGCCCTGGGGCAACCAGCCACGGCACCACTACCACACGGAAGTGCCCCGTGACAACTGCCGGATCGATGGCCGCCAGATGTTGGGCTTCGGCCAGCGATTCCGCCCGCAGAATGCTCATTCCCTTGGGGAGATCCAACTCCGCTGAGTGCGGCACCAGTGGACCACCCGCCACCGCAGGCCCGTCGCCATGCTGCGAGTTCCAGACGTACGCCGCGTGGGTCTGCAACAACACCCGGTGCTCCTCGGAATCGGAATGGGCGTCGGAGTACGCCGCACCGGGATACAGGAAGGCAACGTATAGAGTCTCCAGGTCTTCCGGCCGCGGCATGAATGGCTGCGTGCCACGAAGCTGCGATGGTATCGTCATGATGCTTTCAGCTCAGCTCTAATCCACCCGCAGGAACACGGCCCTGCGCGGCACGGACACGCCTCGAATGACGAGTTCGGCCAAACGTCCGGCCCCGATGCTCTCTACGGTGACTGCGATACAATGACTAGCGGGGTCCACCGCCACGCTGCGGGTGCCGGGGAGCCACATCGCGAGCTTCGCCCGCGGAACGTAGCGCTCCAGTTCTTCGGTGGCATATCGGCCACGGCACTGGCGCTCGGGAAGAAAGGTGGGGTCAGGCCAAGGGGTGAGGGTGGAACCAATCGAGTCCTGGGCGGCGGCTGTTTTGGCGGTTGCGATGAGACAGAGCGTAACGAGGCCGCTCAGGGCCATGCGGGGGTTAGTGAGGCGGTGCACGGGGGGCTCCAGGATGTCAGGGGTACAATCCTTCGCGGAACATCACGGTCCAGCCGCAGCGATGCAAGCCGACGCGGCACTAACTACCTTGGCGCTGCCGCCCGAGCCCACAAGACGCAGGATGATCGGCGCCTCGCTACACTCTGATCCGGATGGGTAGAGAAAAACCTGTGTGGTGTCCCCCGATCGCACTCCGGTGCGTGCATCATTGGAACCCGACCAGAACGCCAGGGACTCCCCATGGCTGCGTGCGGCGCTCAGCGCCCAGGCCACTGGCTCTGCCGAGGCGGAGAGTCTTGCCAGCTTGACTGAGTCGCCGCGCAGGGCAGCTCGGACGTAGCGCACTGCCGGCCTACCAAACGCAGCCCCGGGCCAGGCAGTGTATGGCTGGAACAGGAAAAGCACGAGCACACTGAGCCCCAGCAGAAGGATCGTCAGGGCGAGTGGCTTCCCGTCATCCGTCATCAGGCAGCTCCTGTGGCCAGCGGCCGGTGAATCCGTAGCTCGGCCCATTCGACCCTTCGGGTTTGAACCACGTCCCGCACAGACCGCTCCCGGCTCGTCAGGCCAGCGCGACCGGTCTTTACTTCCAGAAATATGATGCGCTTAACCTGGCCGTCGGCAAGCCCGTCGAAGACGACGAGGTCTACCGGACTCCCCAGGAACCGAACGTCTTTCGGGTTGTAGTCGAAGGTTGGCAGATAAGGGATCAGCTGCTCGTGAACTTTGCCGGACGTCACGGCGAGACTTCGCTGTACGGCGTCCTCACGGAGCTTCGCGGCGTACCGGATTTTCCACGCGATGATGTAGGCCCAACCGGCGAGCAGGCCGATTGCGAGTCCAACCGCCAAACCAAGTACGTTCAGTGCCAAGGGAGCCTCGTGGTAGTGGGTTGGCTACTCGAGATCCTTTCGGAAACAACGGATGACTTCAACCTCCTCGAACCCCAACGCGCGATGGGCGGCGGCACTGCCGATGTTGTCGACTAGAGTGTCAGACGCAAACTCCTTGCACCCGACGGCTCGTGCCCACTGCTCCCCGGCCTCTACGAGCGCCCGTCCGATTCCTCGGCCTCGGACCGAGGCAACCACGAACCAACCCTCCAGGAAGCCGACGGGACTGGTCTCACATCCCTCGGCATACATCCGGCGAGATAGCTCCACAAAGCCGACAATGTCCGGCGCATTCCCGGGTTGCTCCGCGACCACCACTGCCTCGGGCAGCATGCCCCCGCGTCGGTCCGGCTCGGCAAAGAAGCGGTGGGTGTCCTCGGCCAGCAGGTCCTCCCTCTCGTCGGGCCAGAGTTGGCAGCGGAGCACGAGCCACCGCTCCCGGTCGCTGGGCTGGATATGCCTGACGCGTATTGCAGTTTGACTATCTGCCATCAAGATCGGATTAACGACGTCCACGTTTCGGCTCCGCAACGGTGGCCGCGTGAGCGCGGGGCTCTGACCCTGGAGGGTTTCGGACGCGAAGCGGTCAGGGATGGTAGGGTACCTCATTATGGCGAGAACGGCGGCAGCCGGCAACATTGCTCCTGGCCGCAACACCGGTGATGCGGCCATGTGTCATCCCGCATCCGATTGTGCGTCACCATGGCCGTCGATGCCAGACGTCTGGCTTCCCATGTCTCGTCTGCGAGGTCGGATGCAGCGCTTCAACATCCCTTCAGTTGCGTCCCTGTTGATTTCCCTCTCCATCGCTGCCTGCAGCGATTCCAACGGCCCCAACGGGACTCCCGACCCGGCTGTCCCGCTCAGGCTGACCGTCGGGGGGCATCACATCTGCAGGCTGACCGGCGAGGGAATAGCGTTGTGCTGGGGTCGGGCCGATGCGGGACAGGTCGGCGCCGACTCGACTCCTGTCACTTCGGCGCCAACTCCCGTGTCGGCCGGCGATACTCGATTCCAGAGCATCACAGCCGGCGGCCTGCACACCTGCGCCCTCACCGCTGAGGGGGAGCCGTGGTGCTGGGGGCAGAACGATGCAGGACAAGCGGGATTTCCCATCGCGATGAATCAAGTCTGCGGCAATCCGATTCACGGGTGGCAATGCGTCCCCACACCGCATCCCCTCGCCACCCCACTCCGATTCCATGTCCTCTATGCCGGAAGCGCCAATACCTGCGGATTCGCCATCGATGGAGCCACCTACTGTTGGGGGTCGAATGGAAGTGGCCAGCTCGGGCCCGGGGCCTCAGACGTG
>JBKPAO010000125.1:0-6013 GCA_046726475.1 Gemmatimonadota bacterium
TTTGCGCAGCTCCAGCGCCGGATCGGCCGCAAGAATCTCGGTCGGAAAATTCTCGACGAGGTGCCGGCCGTGCTGATCGCCTACGATCTGCTGGAGCAGGACTCCGCTGATCTCCGATCGCTTCCGCTCAGCGAACGGCGCAGCCGCCTCGCCGTGCTACTCAAATCGGTAGCGTCCTCTGGCCGGCTGCTTCTCTCTCCGCAGGTGGAGCTCAGTGATTGGGAGACCCTTGCCGGGCTCCGCCGGACGGCACGCGATGTCGGCGCGGAGGGGATCATGCTCAAACGACTCTCTTCGGCCTACGGCGTAGGACGCCGGCGGGGCGACTGGTGGAAGTGGAAGGTCGACCCGCTCACCGTCGATGCGGTATTGATCTACGCCCAGCCCGGGAGCGGAAAGCGAGCCGGCCTCTTTACCGACTACACCTTCGGGATCTGGGATGGCCAACACCTGGTCCCCTTTGCCAAAGCGTATTCCGGCCTGACGGATGAGGAGATCAGGCAGGTGGATCGCTTTGTCCGCCGAAACACCCTGGAAAAATTCGGACCAGTCCGAACGGTCAAACCGGAGCTGGTTTTCGAGCTGCACTTCGAGGGGATCCAACCCTCTACGCGGCACAAGAGTGGAATTGCAGTCCGGTTCCCCCGCATGGCACGGTGGCGGACCGACAAGAAGGCGGAGGAGGCGGACACGATCGAGCGGGTACGGGGACTGTTGCGGGCGGAAAAGGCGGAAGGAGCGGAGCCAGCGGAATAGGCGACGCGCACGCTATGTTTCGAGTGACAAATCCTGCCTTCCGCTTCTACCGCTCTTTCCGCTCGTTCCGCCTACCTTTCAGACATGCCCAACTACATCTGCACCACCTGCGGTGTCCAATACGCGGAATCCGCCGTTCCTCCTGAGCGCTGCGCCGTCTGTGAGGACGAGCGTCAATATGTCGGTTGGGCTGGGCAGAAGTGGACCACGCTTAAGGAGCTGCAGACCACGCATCGGAATCGGTTGGACGTCGAGGGCCCGGAGCTCATCAGTCTGGTCACCGAGCCCAAGTTCGCCATCGGGCAGCGGGCCCTCCACGTCAGAACCCCGGCCGGCAACGTCTTGTGGGATTGTATCACTCTAGTCGACGATCGGAGCGTCGCTGCCATCCAGGCACTCGGTGGCGTCGCGGCCATCGCGATCTCACACCCGCACTACTACGCGTCGGTGGTGGAGTGGAGCCGAGCGTTGGGGGATGTGCCGGTGTACCTCCATGCCGCGGACGGTGAGTGGGTCATGCGTCCACATCCCGCCATTGTCTTCTGGCACGGAGAGACACATCAGCTCATCGCCGGACTCACCCTGCTCCGGTTGGGCGGCCACTTCCCCGGCGCCACGGTATTGCATTGGGCTGGTGCCGCGCAGGGAAAGGGCGCCTTACTCAGCGGCGATGTGCTGCAGGTGGGACAGGATAGAAAGACGCTGAGCTTTATGTACAGCTACCCGAATTACATCCCACTGAATGCGACCACTGTACGTCGAATGATGGACGTGCTCGAACCCTTTCATTTTGAGCAGATCTTTGGAGCATGGTTCGGGCAGAACATCAAGGCCAATGCGAAGCAGGCCTTCGACTACTCTGCTAAGCGCTATCTCGCAGCCATCTGCGGGTAGTCGTTCCCCTTACTGTCTTTCCCGAGATTTGCTTGTCTGAAGGTACCGACGATCCACGGTCGCGACGCGGGTCTGCTCTGGCGGTAGATCTTCGCCGCGCGCGCCGGGCAAAGCAGCAGGCAGAGAACGCCGTTCAGCGAACAGCAGCTGTCCCGAAACCTGGAAGGCCCGCACCCACCATCATCTGTGGCGACCGCGAGCCAATCGCCTGTGTTCGTGATTGGTTTGCCAGCGAAGGCTGGGAGCCGTTCCCCTTCCAGGAAGAGGTCTGGCGCGCCTACCTCGCAGGTGAGAGCGGGTTGATTCACGCGGCAACCGGAACCGGAAAGACCTATGCGGCGTGGATGGGCCCCGTATTGGAATGGTTGAGGGATTACCCGCTGGGGCAGCGGGGCCCCGGACCGGCGGGGCGGCGCGCCGCAGCACCGCCGCTTCGTGTCCTCTGGGTCACACCACTGAGAGCACTCGCAGCCGATACAGAAGCCGCGCTGTGTGCTCCGGTGGAGGACCTGGGCCTTCCCTGGACGGTCGAGTCGCGCACCGGAGATACCGAACCCCGCGTGCGCGCTCGCCAGAGCAACCGTCTTCCGACCGCCTTGGTAACAACGCCCGAGAGTCTTTCCCTCCTCCTTACCTGGGCCGAGACCCCATCGCTGTTCGAGCACCTGGAGCTGGTGGTCGTCGATGAGTGGCACGAGCTCATGGCCTCGAAGCGGGGAGTACAGACGGAGCTTGCGCTGGCCCGACTCCGGCGCTGGCGTCCGAACCTCCGCATCTGGGGCCTCTCTTCCACGCTCGGCAATCTGGAGAGTGCCCGCGACTCTCTGCTCGGAGTCACCTCGGAGGGACTCTCTCGTCCCGGTCGAATCATCCGCGGGCTGGTTCCCAAAGCGCTTCAGGTCGATTCACTGATCCCGGAAACGATGGAAAGGTTTCCCTGGTCGGGACAGATCGGGCTCCGGCTTCTTCCAGAGGTGATCGCGGCGATCGAAGAAGGAAAAACGTCGCTGGTGTTCACCAATACTCGGGCCACGGCTGAAATCTGGTTCCAGGCCATCTTGTCGGCCCGGCCAGACTGGGCCGGCATCATTGCGCTGCACCATGGCTCCCTCGACCGAGAGACCCGGGAATGGGTGGAGGATGGGATTCGCGATGGGCGCCTCCGTTGTGTGGTCTGCACCAGTACCCTCGATCTCGGCGTAGACTTCACGCCGGTCGATCGCGTGCTCCAGGTTGGCAGCCCGAAGGCGGTGGGCCGGCTGATCCAGCGCGCCGGCCGGAGCGGCCATCAGCCTGGTGCCGTCAGCCGTCTGACCTGTGTGCCGACCAATGCCCTGGAGCTGGTGGACGTGGCAGCGGCCCGCGATGCCCTGGGCCAGGGCGCGATCGAGTCTCGGCTAGCGGTGGAACGGCCCCTCGATCTCTTGGCACAACACGTCGTGACTATTGCCGTGGGCGGGGGGTTTCGCCCGGAAGAGCTGCTCGCTGAAGTCAGAACCGCCCGGGCGTACCGTGACTTAACTGACGCAGAATGGCGCTGGGTGATGGACTTCGTAACCCGCGGCGGCTCCGCGCTCAGCGCGTACCCCGAGTACAACAAGGTGGTGAAGCGCGATGGTCGCTATGTATCGCGCGACCGCATGGTCGCGATGCGGCACCGCATGTCCATCGGGACGATTGTCAGCGAAGCTGCCATGAAAGTTCGTTTTGTTCGGGGCAAGGAGATTGGGACGGTAGAGGAGAACTTCATCGCCCGACTGCGGCCGGGTGACGTGTTTACCTTTGCCGGACGAACTCTGAAATTCGTCCGGGTTCGCGAGATGACTGCGTGGGTGAGATTGGCGAATGAGCCGACCTCGGTCGTACCCCGCTGGACCGGGGCCCGACTCGCGCTGTCACCCGAGCTCGCGGTAGCGGTTCGTCGGAAGCTGGATCAGGCCCGGCAGGGCGGGTATGAAGGCCCGGAGATGGAGGCTATCCGTCCCATCCTGGAGCTGCAGCGGAAATGGTCCCGCATTCCGGCGGCCGACGAGCTGCTGATTGAACGGGTAAAGACCCGGGAGGGTCACCACCTGTTCTTCTATCCGGTCGAGGGGCGGCTGGTCCACGAAGGGCTCGCCGCGTTGTTTGCCTATCGACTCGCGCAGCTAGGCCCGATTACCTTCACCCTTGCCGCCAACGACTACGGTTTTGAGTTGCTGTCCGCCGAGCCGGCGCGACTGGAAGAGGCACTCGAGGCTGGGTTGATGTCTCCGGAGCACCTATTGCACGATATTCCGGCCAGCCTCAATGCAGCCGAGTTGGCCAAGCGACAGTTTCGGGAGATCGCCCGAGTCGCGGGCCTGATTTTCCAGGGTTATCCGGGAAACAATAAAAGCGTGAAGCAGGTACAGGCCTCGAGCGGCCTTCTCTACGATGTGTTTGCTCGTTACGATCCGGAGAACCTGCTTCTGTTCCAGGCCCACCGGGAGGTCCTCGAGCGACAGCTGGAGCGTGGTCGACTGGGGCGGACTCTGGAGCGATTGGCGGCCGGGAAGATCACCATCAGTGAGGTAGAGCGGCCAACGCCGCTCGCGTTCGCTCTCCTGGTAGATCGAGCCCGCGAGCAGGTGAGCTCGGAGAAGTTTCTCGATCGGGTGCGGCGGCTGGTGGCGCCGCTGGAGCGCGCAGCGGCCACTGGGAATGGGAGTGCCCGCCTTGCGCGGGGACGGGGCAGAGGATTTCGATGACCGATGTGATGTTGACGATCGCCGGTGAGGAGATCTACCTCCTGGCGGAGCGGGCCCTCTGGTGGCCTAACGCCAGCACGTTGGTAGTTGCCGATCTGCATTGGGGCAAGGCATCGACGTTTCGCGCGGCGGGAATTCCGATTCCGATCGGCACCACCAGCGACGATCTTGCCCGACTCGACAGCGCGCTCACCCGCACCGGGGCCCGGCGGATGGTGGTGCTCGGGGACCTCTTTCACGCCAAGGCCGGGCGCATAGCGTCACACACCCTGGCGGAGCTACGCCGCTGGCGGAGCCTGGCAGCGCCGGTTGAAATCCTGCTGGTCCGCGGCAATCACGACCGTCACGCGGGCGACCCTCCCAATGACCTTAGAATCAACTGCGTGAACGCGCCGGCGTTCGTACCCCCTTTCGTCTTCCGGCACGAGCCGGCCAACCGCGGTGACGGATACGGACTCGCCGGTCATGTCCATCCGGGAATCACCTTGATGGGACGAGGCCTTCAGCGAGAGACCCTGCCCTGCTTCGTAGTCGGCCGAACCGGCGCTTTGGTTCCGGCATTCGGGAGCTT
Organism: Gemmatimonadota bacterium; assembly: GCA_046726475.1. Classification (GTDB taxonomy): domain Bacteria; phylum Gemmatimonadota; class Gemmatimonadetes; order Gemmatimonadales; family GWC2-71-9; genus CAVVWJ01. Next base: position 4,951 of record JBKPAO010000125.1, read on the forward strand.
CACCGGATTCGGCAACGTCGAGCCCGGACCGGGCGATCGTGCGTTCGTCGTGGTGGAGGGCGAAGTCCTCGAAGTAGGCTTGCCCGTGGACCTCGGCCCGAATGCCGTCCCACCGGCTTTGCACGAAATGGCGGCAGCCGAGCCGTTCAGATTACCCAGCGAGACCTCCAAGCCTTCTTAGCGATTCGGGGTTGTCGGGCACCCTCTCGACAGCCATAGCCCTTCCCGCCAAGTTTCGATAGTTCCAGCTCCATCGGAGGCTTCCCTTCTCCTCCTTGGCTCGCTCCCCCAGAGATCCGCCTTGAAGCGGGAGGTGATGTGGCGCGCCTGTTCTGGCTGATGGTGGTCTTTGCGTTTGTGGGCCTGTTGTTCGCTGCAGCTTCCTGGGCGGCGGCATTCAGCAGCGTGGGATCTTTCCTGGGCGCGCCTCCACCGCAAATGGGTGAACAATCGACTACCATCGAGTGGCATGGCTTCAGCCAGCTGCGGGAGCATCCGCCTCTATGGCGCTTTGCCTTCGGCCCAACCGTGATCCCTGGAGCAAGCAGCGTTCGGATCTACGTAGACCCTCTGGGAAACATCGTCTCGACCGAGCCGACCGATCTCGATAAGCGCCTCGCCGCCTTTCGCCGGCCCATGTACTGAACCCTTCCGAGTGGTCTCCCAACCGATCCCGCAGTACATTCGCCTCTTGGCATCTGCCCACGGTCTTTTGATTGGGAGCGGCAATCATGTTTATGAAAGCTCTGAGGCTCCGCAGGTTAGCGCACTGGTCCCCACTGGCGATTGGTTTGCTCCTCGGGGCCTGTGCGGGCGTTACCCCGATTCGCGATCTATTGAATGATCCCTCTCATTATGACGGCAAGACCGTGCGCATCGAAGGCAAGGTGAAGGGCGCTGTCGGCGGACTGGGCGTAGGTGCCTACGAGGTGACTGACAACACGGGCACTCTGACCGTCGTAACGGACAAGGAGTCCCCTCCCCGTTCCGGCGCGGAGGTTGATGTAAAGGGAAAGTTTCAGGCCCTGCTCAGCCTCGGCTTCAAGAGCCTGGCCGTCTTGCG
>JBKPAO010000126.1:0-18379 GCA_046726475.1 Gemmatimonadota bacterium
CAAGTGGGGCGGGATATCGACGACCGCCACTCGCATCGCCAGGTAGGTCATTCCCCAGCATACGTATACGGCAAAGAACGCGATCGCGATCTTCCATCGCATTCCCAGGCGCACGGAGTCCCTTTCGCGGAGTCCAAGCGCTATAAGTAGTAGAAGACTGTAGTGGGTGGAAGTCTCAGGAGATTGCGTTCAAATCCAGAGAAACGCGGGGTGATCGTGGCCAGTCACCGCTACGATCACGCGCTCGTAGAGACGCGGCCCGTTTTCACTGTTGGTGAACACCACCACGGCGCGTCGGTTGGGTGGGTCGGCAATGACGAAGTTGCGGAACGAGTTGTTGGCGCCCCAGTGCCAGAGCACCTCTCCGTTTTCATCCCGCTGGATCCCCCAACCCAATCCCCAGTACAAGGCACTGTTGAGTCTGATCTGAGGACTCGTCATGGCCTGCCAGGTTGCGGGCAACAGCTGGAGACCGTCATCCCCCGGTCCGGCGACCAGGCGCGTAAGGAATTTGGTGTAGTCCTTGACGGTGGTGAGCAGCGAGCTGGCGGCATTCGGCACGATGTAGAGCGGAAGCGTTGGCCATTGTGGGTTGACTAGAGGCACAGCCCGGGCTGCGTCCTCATATCGCCAGTCGGTGAGTGGCTTCCCCCACGCTTGGGCAATCGTCAGAGTCCTGCGTCCGATCGCAGCCTGAACATCCAGGCGGTTCTCTTGACCATCGTATCCTGCCGCCATCCGGGGATCGAACTGCGGAAGCCATACGTAGCTGCTTTCCTTCATGCCCAGCGGATCGAGCACCTCGTTGCGCATGAACCTGGCGAATGGCTTTCCGGTAACGGTCTCGACCACCCGCTGCAGATAGAAGTACGCCTCGCCCGAGTAGCTGAACTTCTGGCCGGGCTCACTGGACGGCTCGAGCGGACCGGGCTGCTGACGCCAGTTGGCCAGGCCGGTGGTATGGCCGAGAACCTGCCGCGGCGTGACTCGCCGCATCTTGTCGCTGTTCGCTTCTGGGAGTGGGAGATACTGGTAGAGCGGCCGGTCGAGATCGAGGACCTTGGCGTCCACCAATCGCAGCACTCCGTAGGCGAACAGCGGTTTCCCCAGTGACGCTCCCTCGAACACCGTTTCCGGTGATGCGTCCTCTGCCGGATCTTCCACCGCCCGACCGAAGCCTCGAGTCCAGGTCCGGTTTTCCTCGACGACTCCAAGCGCGAGCCCTGGAACCGAGGACAACTCGAGGAGGCGCGGAAGATTTCGGAGGAGGGTTGCGTTGGGCTGCCAGGTGGGCGAGAGGTGCTTCGGGCCCGCGGCCTGGAGTGCTTGGGCCGGCCATGCCACGCGGGCCTGCGCAGCGCCGACCAAGGCACCGGTTGTGCTCAGCATAAACCGGCGACGGCTCAGAAACATCGTAGAAGCCTCACCTCAAAGCCCTGCCCGGCACCGATTGGGCGCCCGAACCTGACCCTACGGACTGAAGGCCAGGGCGTTTCGCCACCCGCGGCTGTCGGGCCGCACCCCCTCTAGATACTCGCTCTTGAAAAAGGGTTGCGCGCCGGCAAATCACGGGGTCTTATCAAGCATGCACTCTCCCGGCGCAACTCGGTCCGATGCGACCACTCGCCTGCCGGACAGCGCCCATATCGGCCGGGTTCGACTCCGGGTCGGAGACCTGGGCCGGTCACTCCAGTTCTATCGGGACTTACTGGGACTTCGAGTAGCTCGGGATCAGGGACAGCAGGTAACGCTTGCCGCTCCAGTTGATAACAAGCAGTACGGCGGCGAGGAGCCGCGGGAGCTGATCGTCCTGGAGGAACGGCCCGGTATCCGGCGGCGGCCGCAACGGCCTCGCTCGACCGGACTTTACCATGTGGCGCTCCTCATCCCCAGCAGAGGCGACCTGGGCCGGACGATCCTGGGCCTGGAGAACGCCGGCTATCCCCTCCGCGGAATGTCGGACCACGCGGTGAGCGAGTCGCTCTACCTCGATGATCCCGACGGCAACGGGCTGGAGATCTATGCCGACCGGCCCCGCGAGCAGTGGCCGATTCAGAACGGCATCATTCAAATGACGGTCGAGCCGATGGATATCGAAGGTGTGATCGGTGCAGCGAAGGAAAACCCCGCGCCCTGGGCCGGGCTCTCGGCCCAAACCGTCGTCGGACATGTCCACTTCACCGTGTCAGACATGGATCGAGCAGTGGCCTACTACCGTGACGTGGTGGGGTTCGATGTCATGATGCGGATTCCGTCCCTTACCGCGGTTTCGGCCGGGGGCTATCATCATCACCTCAACCTGAACACCTGGGCCGGCGAAGGCGCACCGCAGGATTCGGAGGATGTGGCTGGACTGATTGCGTGGGAGCTGCGGGTACCTCGAGAGGCCGATCGGATCGCTCTGCTTCGGCGACTCGGCGCGGAGAAGGCGCCCGCCGATTCATCGGCAACTGGCGTGGCGCTCGATCCTGACCTGATCCCGATGGAGATCCGCAGCTAGCTCGCTCGCCTGAGCGCCTGGTCCACCACGAGCATCATCTCGCCCAGAGTGAATGGCTTTTCGATGGTGAGAATGCGCCCGAGGAGTGCCAGGTTGCCCAGGAGGTCCAAACGCCTGGTTTGCCCTCCGCCGGACATCGCGATGATGGGAGTGCCGGGAGTGTGGGCGAGCAGTTCCACGATGGTCTGAATCCCATCCTTGTTGGGCATGTGCAGGTCGGTGATCACCAGATCGGCCCGCTGCTCACGCCACAGGCAAACGGCCTCGCTACCATCGGCAGCCTGGATGACCTGGTATCCGGCTCGGCTCAGCAGCGTGTCGAGCGAGCGGCGAATGCCGGGATCGTCATCCACTACCATGATTCGCTGGCCCACGACGCTGAGCATTGCCGAGTCCGGTGAACGGTCGTTTGTGTAGAACGAGCACGTCCCGGGCCAGGCGTCATCTTCAGGCAACACTACGAGCTACCGATTGACGCGCGGATCAGCCCATCGGTCGGATGCCAAACTCTTGCGAAAAGCCGACAACGCGGGCTCACCCGTCATGGCGGATCGGCCTAAATAGCGTCACATTGGTGGATGGCTGCTCGCCGATGTGCCCGCCAAAGCAGTTTGAGGTCGGGAGTGTGACGGTTGGAAAGTTTTTTTGACAAATTCAGAGCCCGATCAGGGCCTAGGCTTCTAGTAGCAAAACTCCTGATGCCAATCGACTTAACCATTCGACATGCCATCCTCCTAGCGGCCACCTTCTTCGCGGCCGCGCGGAGCGCGCGCGCGCAGGTCGGGCTGTCTTCCGGGACCCAGCGGGTAGCCCTGCTGGCCAAGGTGCCGGCCCGAGCCTCCTTCCAAGAGGTGATATCACTCCAGGAGAAGGCCAGCGGCTCCCTGCGGGAGACATCGGTGAGAGTTCGCCTGGCGGCGAACACGGGATATCGCCTCATCGTGAGAGGCGCCCAGCCCACCGGCGCCCGCTTGTGGGTGCGAGCGGCCGATGGTCGATTTCACGAGCTGGTTGCCGGCACTCCGGTGACCGTGGCTCGGAATGCCAACGGCACCGGAGACTGGGAGCAGGAAGTACACTATCGCATAGAGAGCGAGGTTGCCCGTCAGCCCCAGGCTCCGCTCCCGGTGCGCTATGAAGTTGCGGTTGACCCTGCACTCTAATTACCCCGCCGCCTCTTAACCGAACTACTTCACCTCAAAATCCTTCGATTCAGTTGAACCGTTCATTGTCACGGTCACCTGATACTTGCCCTTGGGCCAGCCGCTCGGCTTCGAGATATGAAACTCGGTTGCCTCGGTCCCGTTGCGGGCGATGGTCCGGGAGTCCTCCTTCACCACCTGGCCGCCATCCTGGTAGGTCCACCGGGCGGTCACAGTTGCGTTCGGCGAGCTCCCCTCGGTCAGTGCGACAACGTAGATCGTGTCCTTGGGTTTGTCGGTGGCGTGAGAAGTCACGGTCAGCCGCGGAGAGGTCGAACGCCTGGCGGTAGAAGTCGCCTCAACACGACGCGGAACTCGCGCTCGTGCCAGCGGAAATCCCGCCCAGATTTTTGACACCCGGGGTTCGGTTGGTTTTGTTGAGGCTACCCAAAGTTTTGTCCACACCGTGTGGAGATGTGGTTTCTTGCTCTAAGCGCATGCGAGCGCTGGCCAGTAGCTATCCACATTGCGCCTCGACTTTCCCGAGTTATCCCGAAGAGAAATGGGCGCTTGCGAGACTCTCGGAAACCCTCAGATTATGCGTGCCTTCCCCTCTGACACCTCTGCGGTCACATCCGAGGAACCATGCTGCGCGAGGCTCGCGTTCGACCCGAGTTCGCACACCTGTATCCGATGTTGGAGCCCGGTGCCTGGGTTTCGGCGGCTCTCGTCGCCGAAAAAGTTGCCGCGATTCGCCTTCAACAGCTGGCCGACACCTACGTGTTTCACGATCGGGTTCTGACCGATGCTCACTTCGAGTTCCGGGGCGGCACACCGCGTCGCCACCTGGGGCCGACCGAGGGTGCGGCGTGAACGCCTCTTCCAGATTCTCTGCCTGTTCCTGCCGGCCGCGTGCGCTCACCCGAATCCACCTGCCAGCGGGGTCAACGAGGCCGTAGCTCCCAGGCGGGCGTGGTGGAAGGAAGCGGTGGTCTACCAAGTCTACCCCCGAAGTTTTCAGGATTCCGACAGCGATGGGCTCGGCGACCTCCGGGGAATCACCTCCCGGCTCGACTACATCAAGAGCCTGGGCGTGAACGTCGTCTGGCTCAATCCGGTTTATCGATCTCCCAACGACGACAACGGCTACGACATCAGTGACTATCGGGCCATCATGCGGGAGATGGGCTCGATGGCGGATTTCGATGACATGCTCCATGGGATGCACCAGCGGGGGATCAAACTGGTCATGGACCTGGTCGTCAACCACACGAGCGATGAGCATCCCTGGTTCCTGCAAAGCCGCGCAAGCAGGAATAATCCGTACCGGGACTACTACCACTGGTGGTCGGCCGAGCGGGGCACGCCAGCCCAGCGCTGGAGCTTTTTCGATGAGGATGGGAACGCCTGGCGCTACGACTCCACCACCAGCGCCTACTACCTGCATTACTTCAGCCGCAAGCAGCCGGATCTCAAATGGGAAAATCCTCGAGTACGCCGGGAGATCTATGACATCATGCGGTTCTGGTTCGACAAAGGCGTCGACGGCTTCCGGATGGATGTCATTCCCTTCATCGCCAAGGACACAACGTTCCCATCCATCAAGGCACGCGAGCCGGCCGAGTACATCGCCTATTACGCGAGTGGCCCTCATCTGCACGAGTATTTGCGGGAGATGAATCGTGAGGTGCTCAGCAAGTACGAGGTGATGACGGTGGGGGAAGCCGGCGGAGTGCGGGCCGAGGATGCGCTCAAGTTCGTGGGTGAGGGTCGCCATGAGCTCCAGACGTTCTTTCAGTTCGAGGTGGTCGATCACTGGGGTCGGCGGCCGGAAAACTTCCTGTATTCCGACAGCACCAATCGGAGCCTCCCCGAGCTCAAGGGGATCTTCACCAAGTGGGACAGCGTGTTCGCCCGAGACGGCTGGGGGACGGTATTTCTGGGAAATCATGATCAGAGCCGCATGGTGAGCCGCTACGGTAACGACTCGCCGCCCTATCGCGCTGCCTCGGCCAAGATGCTGCTGACCCTGCTGCTGACAATCCGGGCCACGCCCTACATCTACAACGGCGACGAGCTCGGCATGGACAACATCCGGTTCAGCGACATTCGGGATTACCGGGACCTGATGACGATCAATTATTACCGCCGCCTCGAGCGGGAGGGCGGCGACCTGAAGGAGTTTCTCGCCTCCCAGGCCGAGGTGAGCCGGGACAACGGGCGAACGCCGATGCAGTGGAGCGGGGACACCAATGCAGGCTTCAGTCGGGGAAGCCCCTGGATCCGGGTAAACCCGGACTATCGGAGCATCAACGTTGCCGCGGAGGAGCGCGACAGCGGTTCGGTGTTGAACTACTTCCGGCGGATGATCCAGCTCAGGAAATCGGATCCCATGCTGGTCTACGGCCGGTATCAGCTCCTGGACCGGGAGAATAAGGATCTGTTCGCCTATACCCGGAGCCTCGGCGGACGCACCCTGCTGGTCTTGCTCAGCTTCAGCCGGAAGGAAGTCCGGACGATGCTGCCATCCGGTTACTCGGCGGGAAGGGTTCTGATCAACAACCTGGCGAACGACCCGGTACGGGTCGCTTCGATCGTGTTGAACCCCTATCAGGCAGTAGTCATGGAGTTAAGAAGCAGAAACAGTGCCGGGGGCAAAACCGAGTCCCGGACTCAAGTTCAAAGGTGAAGAGCCGAAGCGCCCCAACGTTGCCGCCAGCTAGGACCGATGGTACCCTCGCAGACGCTTTGTAACGCCTAGTTGCACCCTGCAGGCAGCATTCCTACATTACGGTCCCCCCAGCGGCGCTACCCCTTCGGCGCCTACGGTGTGTCGACCCTCCCCCTGAGTTCATAATCCACGTTCTGTCACAGTTGTCCCTCGCGGCAGGGCCAGCTCTCAGCGTTTGGCCGACGCCTGAGATAGGACCTCGCCGGAGCAGTAGCCGTGCAGTGGACAGTCGACGATCAGTCGGAATTACATCCTTCTCCGATACAAAGCGGTTGGAAAGGAGCACGTGTGCGCGTGACGTACCCCCTGAGGACCAGGGCGAATCAGTGGGAGCGGGACATGGGATTCAACACTCGGAAATTGCAGGCGACCAGGAGCGCACCGACTCTGGTTGCTGGAGTACTAGTGCCGGATAGATGGCGGGGTGTCCTGAAGGCGGTGGTTCGGCATGTCGCGCAAGCGGTAAGGAGGGAGTGCCGGAACCGGGCCGGTTCGGCGCCCCAGTTGATGGTGCTGCTGCTGGTACCCATGGGCTTCATTGGCGCGCTGGCAATGGACGCGGGCAGGCTCTACATGGTGCGCGGCGAGATGCAGGTCGCGGCCGATGCCGCGGCCCTTGCGGCTGCAAGCAGCTTCCTTGATGGGGAGGACGCAGGCGATTCCGTCCAAGCCCGCGCCGAGCATTTCGTGGCGGCAAATCCCGTCGTCAACGTCCCGGCCATCCTCGAGTCTCTCAGCTTTAACGCGGACTCGGGCACGCTAAAGCTCGTATTGAGCTATCACACAGGCCCGCTGATCCTGGCGCCCGATGGCATGACTATGAGGGCTCGAGCAGGTGCCAGGGCGGAACTGGTAAAGCCAGGCCAGATTGGCCGCCTCATTCCCAGCGATAATCCTCTTCACTGGTGGAAGCAGGACGAAGCGAGTCCAGGAGGGGCCGACTCGGGGCTGGTAATCCTCAGCTGGTGAGCCGCTTCAGCAAGGGCTCGCCCCCCTGGCCGGGGGAACACTCAGACTGGGACTCAAGTTCGGAGGTGAGATAGCCGAAGCTCCCCAACGTTGCCGCACTGCAAGCATCGTTGCACGGCCAGGATCGCATAGCCAGGAGCTTTCATGTCACCTTCGATTTTCCGCTGGTCAGTTCCCTTCGTCATCACTGCAATCACCCTCAACGGCAGCAACGGGGGTCACCCCGCTCCCGGGGTAGGTCCGATCAAACTGGGCATCGCTTACTTCGAGCCGCCCCGGTCGCTCGGCACCCCGCTGGAGGATATGGCGCGGCTGTATACCGGATTCGGCTTGGCCGCCAAGATCGAGGGCCGGCTGCGCTTGGACACCGACGCCTCGCTCGATTCGGCCACACGGGAGCTGATCCGCCGCCGGCTGGCGCAGGAAAGCTGAGCGGGATACTACCGATTTCTGTTGAGCAGAAACGGCCCCGATCTTCGGGGCCGTTTGTCTTAATGACTGAGCCGCGATACCGGACCGTTCAGAATCCTCTGAGTATCGCTCAATTCTACCAAAACAGCACGTCCGAGGAATCGGGAATCACCCGGGCGGATCGGCGGGCCCGGAGTGCTGCAAGCATACGGCAGCGAGCTCGATGACCTCATGGAGACCGAGACGGTGCTATTCTGGGACCTGCGGCGCCGGGGTCACACCCTCTACTTCGAGCCGGCGGTTACCACCGCCCACATGAACTTCGAGAAACTCGGCGTCTGGCTATCGGTGACCTGGCACCTCGGCCGAGTGTTCGCCGCCGAGCGAACGCGCGACTGGACATGGCCGCGGCGTTTGGCCTATGGCTGCGCCGCACCGCTCATCCCCGTGATTCGGCTGTCGCACACGCTTAGGTCCCTGCGGCGGAACCGGGTGGACGTCCGACAGGTCGCCCGCGCGCTGCCACCAACTGCCCTCGCCCTGGTCATCGATGCCGTTGCCCAGGTAACCGGGGCAATCTCCGGCCCGGGCGGTTCCCTGCCACACCTGACGGCATACGAATTCCTGAGAGAAAGCCATCGGGTCTGACCACGGGATCGGACGCCGTCACCACGGCACCCGTCAGGTACTTTTCAGGGTGCTGCCCCAAGAAAACGGCCACTCAGGTCGGGCGCCCATAGTGAGTGATTACAATGAGTAGCCAGGGCGGGAATTGAACCCCCGACACGCAGATTTCAGGAAGCGACCACCACGCCCGCGACTGCCCGACACCTTCCTTGACCGTACGGAATCCCACCCGAACCTCCACGCTCTTTGCCACGACCGCACGCGATCCGACGCCAGGACCCGCGAGTGGATCCGCGAGTCGGCCCGCGAGTCCCAGACCGCTCGATAGGTGTCTGCGCCGCCATGGTCGTGTAGAGGAATTTGACTGGGCCGATCGCATTTGCTGTCGATTCGCGCTGTCGATCGCACCTGGCAGGGGTCGCCGCCGAGCGGGCGTAGCGCTAGGAGCGCGCGGGCCCAGCGCAGCGCCGGGACGCTTGGGACGATCATCACTGTGATGCTGGTGGCCAGCGCGGCCGGCATGGCCTCGCGCGCTATCTGACCTGAGCCCCTCCACGTGGGCGCGAAAAGCCGCGCCAAACGCCTGCCCCTAGTTATATTCCGATATGGGCATATCTTCCGCTCATGGCACGAGCCGCGACCACGACGGACGCGTTCAACGCGGTCGCCGAGCCGCAGCGCCGGCGCATCCTCACACTGCTCAAGGGGCGGGAGCGCTCGGTGAACGAGTTGGCGGGGGCGCTCCGCGTCTCCCAGACCCGCGTCTCCAAGCATCTGCGCGTACTGCGCGAGGTCGGGCTCGTGTCCGTGCGCGAGGCGGGGCAGCAGCGCCTCTACAAGCTCGACGCCCGGGGGCTCAAGCCGATCCACGACTGGGTCGGTGGATTCGAGGAGTTCTGGAGCCAGAGCTTCGATCGACTCAATGCCTACGTGAAGCGACTCCAGCGCAAGGAGGGAGGCGGATGATGGTCGTGGGCAGCACATCGGCCACGTCGGATCGCGAGATCGTCGTGACGCGCATCATCGAGGGGCCGCGCCCCCTCGTATTCGAAGCCTACACCGACCCGAGGCACCTCGCGCACTGGTGGGGGCCGAACGGGTTCACGACGACGACGCGCGCCTTCGAGTTCCGCCCCGGCGGCGTGTGGGACTTCGTGATGCACGGGCCTGACGGTACCGATTACCCGAATTGGATCGAATGGCGTGAGATCGAGCCGCCCGAGCGGCTCGTCTTCCTCCACGGCGACCGGCCGGACGACCCGCAGGCATTCGTCTCGACGGTGACGCTGGTCGAGCGCGGCGGCGCGACCGAGGTCACCATGCGGGCGGTCTTCAAGACGAAGGCGCAGCGCGACGAAGTGGTCGAGCGCTACCACGCGATCGAGGGCGGCAAGCAGACGCTCGGCCGGCTCGCGCTCTACGTGGCCACCCTCATCCGGAAAGGACGCTGACGATGCGCAGGCTCGTGATGTGGAATCTCCAGACGCTCGACGGCTACTTCGAGGGCAAGGCGCCCTGGGACCTCGAGTTCCACGACACGGCGTGGGGCGACGAGCTGGAGCAGTTCTCGCTCGAGCAGGCCAAGGAGGTCGGCACCCTGCTCTTCGGCCGCGCCACGTACGAGGGGATGGCCAGCTACTGGACCACGGCCACCGGTCCGATCGCGGACTTCATGAACGACGTCCCGAAGGTGGTGTTCTCGGGCACGCTCGAGGCGGCGACCTGGAAGAACGCGCGCCTCGTCCGTCGCGACGCGTCCGACGAGGTCGCGGAGCTGAAGCGGGGCCAGGGCAAGGACCTGTTCGTGTTCGGGAGCGCCAAGCTCTGCGACTCGCTCATGCGCCGCGGCCTCTTCGACGAGCTCCGCCTCTGCGTCGCGCCGGTCGTGCTCGGCACCGGCGTTCCGCTGTTCAAGCCGGGCAGCCCTCGCCAGAACCTCACGCTGCAGCAAGCGCGCCCGCTGGCCACGGGCGGCATCATCCTCCGGTACGCGGCGAAGCCGCGTTGAAAATCGCTTCGTAACCGCGCGCGAGTACTCGCGCATTATGATGCTCGGCCGAATTCAGGTACTAGCTACTAAAAATGGCCAGCCGGCCCGCCCAGGTACCGCAGTCTAGCCGGCCAGGGCAATCCAGGCCATCTTGGTGCATCTCTCTCAGCCTGAGACAACCACGCCCGAGCTCCTCAGCCGCCTTCAGGGCGCGCTCGCGGATCGGTATAGGATCGAGCGCGAGATCGGGGCCGGCGGCATGGCCACGGTCTACCTCGCCCACGACCTGCGCCACAACCGCGACGTCGCCGTGAAGGTGCTCCGCCCCGAGCTCTCCGCCATCATCGGCGCCGAGCGGTTCTTAATCGAGATCCAGACCACCGCCAATCTCCAGCACCCCCACATCCTGCCGCTGTTCGACTCCGGCAACGCCGACGGCTTCCTGTTCTACGTCATGCCGTTCGTCCAGGGTGAGTCGCTGCGCGATCGCCTGCGCCGGGAGAAGCAGCTGCCCGTGCCCGATGCGGTCCGCATCGCCACGGAGGTGGCTTCGGCGCTCGACTATGCGCACCGCCACAATGTGGTTCACCGCGACATCAAGCCCGAGAACATCCTCCTGCACGACGGCCGGGCGCTGGTGGCCGACTTCGGCATCGCGTTGGCCGCCAGCAAGGCGAGCGACACCCGGATGACCGAGACCGGCATGAGCCTCGGCACGCCGTTCTACATGAGCCCCGAGCAGGCGATGGGCGAGCGAGAGATCACGGCCCGCTCCGACGTGTACGGCCTCGGGGCCGTGCTCTACGAGATGCTCACCGGGGACCCGCCCTTCACCGGGAGCACGGCGCAGGCGATCGTGGCGCGGGTGGTGACCGAGACCCCCCGGCCGCTGATTCCTCAGCGCCACACCATCCCGCCGCACGTCGAGGCCGCGGTGCTGATGGCACTCGAGAAGCTCCCCGCCGACCGGTTTGCTACGGCCGCGGAGTTCGCCTCTGCGCTGGCCAGCGGCGCGGTGACGGTGCATCGTCCCACGGCCGCGGCACCGGGCCGCCTCAGGAGTCGTGCGCAGCCGAGGAGCCTCCTCGCCGGAGTTGCCTTGTCGGTCCTGGCGATGGCGCTCGTTGGCGCTGGGACTTATGTCCTCGGTCGCTCCGCGGCGCCACCGGTACCCCCGGCCCGCTTGGGGATCACGCTGCCTGCCGAGCAGCAGCTCGCGCTGGTGGATCCCCTCGCGGCCGTGTCGCCCAGCGGCGATCTCCTCGCCTACACCGCCGAGGGTCCGGGCGGCGTATCGCAGGTGTACGTGCGGGCGCTCGATCAGCTCACGCCGGTGCCGCTGGCCGGCACCGAGAACGGTTGCTGCGCGGTGTTCTCTCCGGACGGCGGGTACCTCGCGTTTCTGCAGCAGGGTCACCTGAAGCGCATTCCCAGCACGGGCGGAGCCGCCACCGCCATCCCCGGCGACCCCAGACTGACGGCGATGCGCTGGGCGGGAAACGACGAGTTCGTGGTGACGACCGAATCGGGCGCGCTGGCTCGGCTGAAGAACGACGGCACGGTGCAGTCCATCGCCCTGCCCGACTCGACCAAGGGAGAAGGAAGCCTCGATGTCATGCAGGTGCTCCCGGGCGGGCGCATCCTGGCCATCGGAACCACGGCTTATGCCCAGGGAAACCTCGTCGTAGTCGATCCTCGCAATGGCGGCCGGGTGCCTCTTCCCCTCGGCGTCATCGCCTGGGCCGCCTACAGCGATGGCCACCTCGTCTGGTGCCAGGCCGGCGGGGTCGTGTATGCCGCCACCTTCGACCCACGGAAGGCCCGCATCACCGGCCCGGTGCAGTCCCTCGGCATCACCGTGCAGCAGACTCGGGGATCACGTCCCAAGATCGCGCAGGCGGGACGCACGGCGCTGGCGTATGTGCCGGCGCAACCGCTCACCCTGGTGACCGTTACTCGGGACGGACGGGTCACGCCGCTGCTCGACCAGCCGCGCTCCTATCACAGTCCGCGGGTCTCGCCCGACGGCCGCCGCGTGGCCCTGGACTTCGCGGCGGAGACGCGCGACGTGTGGGTGCTCGACCTGACCGATCGCACGCTGTCCCGCGCCACCTTCAAGAACTCCGGCCACGATCCGACGTGGCTCCCCAACGGGAGGGAGCTGATCTATGCCGAGATTCATGGCGCACATACCGGCATCATGCGCGCACCGGTGGACGGCAGTCGCCCTGCCGACTCGGTGTACTTCGAGGGGACACAGATCACCGTGCACGCCGTGACGCCCGATGGCCGTACCGGCCTCGCGGTGGTGCTCCCGATCACGGGGCCGGGTGACATCGTCATGGTGCCGCTGAGCGGCGGTGGGAAGCCGAAGCCGCTCGCGGCGACGCCGTATGACGAGGGTTATCCCGCCCTCTCGCCCGACGGCCGCTGGCTGGCGTACGTCTCCAACGAGGCGAATCGCTCCGACGTCTATCTCCGGGCTCTGGATGGTACCGCCGGCAAGCTGCTGGTGTCGCAGGACGGCGGCAGCGAGCCGCTCTGGTCTCGCGATGGACGCGAGCTGTTCTACCGGAGCCTCGGCCCGGGTGAGCCGCAGCTGATTGCGGCGCGGATCCAGACCACGCCCTTCCCCCGGGTGATCTCGCGCACGCCGCTCTTTGCCGTGACGGACTTCGAGCCGGCGGTCCCGCACGCGAACTACGACGTGATGCCGGATGGGAAGGGCTTCGTCATGGTGCGGCAGGGTAGGCTGTCGCAGTTTGTGTACCTGCAGCACTGGACCGGGCTGCTGCAGAAACGGGCTCCGGCGCGCTGAGGTTGCGCGATCCAGGCATACGCCGCCGATGCAACGCAACCAACTTAGAAGAGATCTTTTCACGGTGCTGCTTGGAGCCCTCCTCCAGTGCACGACATTCGTGCCTGTGGGTCTCGCGCAACAACCGGTAAGGTACAGTTTAGGTACAATTGGGAGTGGCGCCGTGGGCTAACTTCAATGGCCAGGGAGGGAATTGAACCCCCGACACGCGGATTTTCAGTCCGCTGCTCTACCAACTGAGCTACCTGGCCTAGGGGCGGGAAATATAAGGAAACAGCAGGGCCAGCCAAGTCGCCGCTTCACAGCCATCGCAGCATGCGGGAGTGAATGAATCCCCATGCGATCATGATCAGCAGGAAGATGTTGACCGCCAGGAAACTGTAGTTCCACTCGCGAGGCGGAAACATGCGGTCGAAGTTCATTCCATAGATGCTCGCGACGAAATTGGGTACCAGGATGATCAGCGTGATGGCCGTCAGTCGTTGCATAATCTTGCCCAGCCGGTTGAAAGCGTAGAACACCTGGGTATCCAGGGCGGCGCCGAGGAGGTCGCGCTGGCTGTCCAGTTCGGCCAGGACATGGACGGCGTGGTCCTGAACGTCGGCGAAGTACGGCTTGAGCCCGTCCGGGATCATGCGATCGCGCCGGAGCACCTCGGCCAGGACATGGCTGGTGGGCGCCAGCAGCGGCGGCACCCGAAGCAGCTCCTTCCGGAGACGGAAGAGATCCGCGGCGGCGCCCTCATGGCCTTCGAATATGGATTCTTCGATCGCTGCAATCCGCTCCGCGATCCGATCCTGTACCACGAAGTACCCGTCCACCAGGCTCTCGAAGAGAGTGTAAGCCAGGCAGGAGACCCCCTGGGTTTGTCGCTGCTCGTTCCGCTCCCAGCGCCGGCGTGACTCCTCCAGCACCGACAAAACGGCGGCCGGCCGACGGTGAATGGTGACCAAGTAGTTCTCCCCCCAGAACAAGTTCAGCTCTCGGGGCACAAAGGCATCGCCGGAGTGCTCGGCGACATAGACCACGATGAAGTAGTAGTTGCCGTAGGCGTCACAACGAGGTCGCTCGTGCGGCCGGGTCATGTCTTCCAGCGCCAGCTCGTGAAAGCCGAATTCCTGGCGCAGCAGCGCCACCTCGGCCTCACCGGGGTCGCTGACGTCAAGCCAGAGTTGCTTGGTACCATCTGGAAGGAGCTCACGGAGGTGGTCGACGCCGGCCTCCAGGGGCATACCCCCGCCACATGCCTCTACTACGAGTCGCATGGTGCCCATCGTGTGCCCTCTTTATGACCTGGGATGCGGTAATATCGGACTCGATCGCCACCGACGCGAGGGGCTCCTACGCGGATTTTCAGTCCGCTGCTCTGCCAACTGAGCTACCTGGCCAGAGGGGCGGGAAACGCGCTTCGACCCGGCAAAGGGACGGCGGGAGCTTAAACGCGCCCTCACGCGTTATAGCGCTGTCCTATTCGGAGCTCTTACCGTGCCTGGCACTACCTCCGCTCTCCTCCTCTCCGTCGTCCTGGTCGCGGCGGGGTCTTTAGTCCTCGGGCACCAGAGCCGAGGTTACGCTCATTCGATCGCTGCGCCAGCCGTGTCTTCGCCGGCAATGCCGGCTCCACCATGGCAAAACGACAGCTGGCTGAATGTCGAGCAGCCCCTCACCCTCGAAGGACTCAAAGGCAAGGTGGTGCTCCTCAACTTCTGGGTATTTACTTGTTACAACTGCACTAACACCGTGCCGTCCCTGGTAAACTTCGATCGGCGCTATCGTGATCGGGGCCTGGTTCTCATAGGAATGCATACCCCGGAGTTCCCGCCCTACGCCGGCGAGCACGACAAGGCGAACGTCGCCCGGGCGCTCCGGCAGTACGGCATCGAATATCCGGTCGCCCAGGACAACGATTCCCGTACCTGGAACCTGTACCGGATCCGGTTCTGGCCGAGCTTTGTCCTGATCGACAAGAAGGGGAATATTCGTTATGAAGGAGCCGGGGAGTTCCATCTGAACGACACCAACTACCGCACCTGGGATCAGCGCATCCGGGAGTTACTGGCCGAATGAGCCAGTCCTCCCGCAGCACCTGCTCGGGTGTATTGCTCACGGTGCTCGGACTACTTCTGGCATGTGGCAGAAGTCCTGGCGGGCCGCCGCCACTTGGGCTGGCGACAAGTCGAACCGAGCGAGAAACCCGCCTCACCCTCATTGCCCGAGCCGGACTCAAAATCAGCGCACGACTCGCACCTGCGCTGGAGTTGACCGATGGCACCCTTCTCCGCTTTTCCTCCCCGGCGCTCACTCCGGATTCGGCATACTTTGCCGAGCCACCCACGGCGATACTCGGGGGCCCGCCCCGCCAGGTGCATGGAAAGCTTCGCGCCAGCGTCTGTGATACCGGAGCGTCCGTATGCCGGTCAGTTGTGGTCGATCTTTAGGCGAGCAGAGTTCGGCACCCTCCCTTACCTTCTCGACCTCCGTCATATTTCCCCCCCATGCCACCGCCCCGGTTCCCGAATCTTACCGTTCTGGCCCACCCCCTCATCCAGCACAAACTCAGCATTCTACGCGACAAGCACACCAGCACCCGGGACTTCAAGCAGCTGGTCAGCGAGATCGCGACGCTGATGGCCTACGAGGTGACCAAGGATCTCGCGACCGCCTCCGTCAATATCGAGACCCCACTCGAACGCACCACCGGCTCCCAGGTCTCCGGGAAGAAGCTCACGCTGGTTCCGATTCTCCGGGCCGGCCTCGGCATGGTGGATGGGATCACCCAGCTCATTCCCTCCGCTCGAGTCGGGCACATCGGACTGTACCGCGACCACGAGACGCTGCAGCCGGTGGACTACTACTTCAAGATTCCGTCCGACCGGGTGGAGCGGGACTTCTTCATCCTGGACCCGATGCTGGCCACCGGCGGCTCGGCGGTCGCCGCGGTGAGTGCCCTCAAAAAGGCCGGCGCGCGGCGGATTCGTTTTCTCGCGCTGGTCGCCGCCCCGGAGGGTGTCAGTCGAATGCTGGAGGCTCATCCCGATGTTCCCATCTTCGCGGCGGCGCTGGATCGAGAGCTCAATGCCGTCGGGTATATCCTCCCGGGGCTAGGTGACGCCGGCGACAGACTGTTTGGGACCAGGTAGGGTGAAGGACAGCGTTAACAGTGAACAGTTAAGAGTGAACCGGCCCTTCCCCTCCATCCCCGTTCACCGTTCACTGTTTACCGTTCACGTCTTGGGGAACAAACCGTGACTGGAACCCGCTTGACCTTCTGGGGCGCGGCTGGGCAGGTCACCGGCTCGATGCACCTGCTGGAGACCGCGGGGGCCCGGGTGCTGCTCGACGCCGGTCTGTTCCAGGGCAAGCGCGCCGAGACCCATCAGCTCAACGCCCAGTTGCCGTTCGATGCCCGGAGGATCGATGCTGTGGTGCTGAGTCACTCGCACATCGATCACAGTGGCCGTTTGCCGCTGCTGGTGAGGGAGGGGTTTCACGGCCCGGTCTACGCGACGCCTGCTACCCGCGACCTGAGCGCGGTCATGCTGGCCGACGCCGCCCATATCCAGGAAAAAGACCACCAGTTCCTGCAGCATCATGGGAACCCAGGAGTCGAGAGCGAGCCGCTCTATGCCCTGCGTGACGCTATCGCCGTCCAGGATCTCATGGTCGGGGTCCCGTACCGGCGGGTCTTCTATCTCCGAAAGCACCTGGCACTCGAGTTCCTCGATGCCGGGCACATCCTGGGCTCCGCCACGGTCGACCTTCGGATCACGGAGGGAGGGAACCAGCGGCTGGTCTTTTCCGGAGATATCGGCCGGAGCGGTCTCCCCATCGTCCGGGATCCTGAGCCTCCCACCGGCCCGATCGACACCCTCATCGTCGAGGCCACCTACGCCGACCGCCAGCACGAATCGTTCAGCAGCGCCGAGACCCGTCTGGCCGAAGCCGTGCGGCGGACCGCGAGCCGGGGTGGCAAGCTCCTGATTCCTGCCTTTGCCGTGGGTCGGGCCCAGGAGCTGATCTACAGCTTGCACCGGCTCTCTCGAGCGGGTCAGATCCCCGAAGTTCCGATCTACGTCGACAGCCCCCTCGCGATCGACATCACCACTGTCTTCCGGATGCACCCCGAGGTATTCGACCGCCGCGAACGGATGATCGAAAGCACGAACGACCTCTTTGATTTCCCGCTGCTCCGCTATGTCCGTGACGTCGCCGATTCGAAGTCGCTCAATGCCAATCATGGCCCGGCGGTCATCATCGCGGCGTCGGGCATGGCCGAATCCGGGCGCATTCTCCATCACCTCGCACATGGGATAGGTGATCACCGGAACCTGGTGCTCTTTGTCGGGTTCCAGGCGGAGCACACCCTGGGACGCCGGATCCAGGATGGCCAGGACCCGGTTCGCATCCTGGGACGGGAGTACCCGCGGCGGGCCGACGTCGAATCCATCACCGGGTACTCGGCTCATGCGGACCGGACCGAACTGCGAGCGTGGGTCAGGCGGCTGGGGGGACCGATCCGCCGCGCTTTTGTGGTGCACGGAGAGCTGGCCGCCCTGGAGGCTATGGCGGGCATTCTCCGGCAGGAAGGCATCAAGGATGTGCGGGTACCGCAACATGGCGAGAGCGTCGATTTGTGAAAACGGAGCGGCGGAACGTGGGAACGTCGGAAGCGTCGTGGCGGCCCTCGTTCCGGCGTCCCGTCTGGCCAGTGGTCCGTCGGGCGCTCGGGCTGGCAGTTCTGGCAGCGGGGTCGATCTACACCGTTGCACTACTGATGGTACTGATCGTCAGCCAACAGGACCAACGGCATCCGGTCGATGCGATCGTGGTGCTCGGCGCAGCCCAGTACAACGGGCGACCCTCACCGGTCCTCCGGGCCCGCCTGGACCATGCGCTTCAGCTCTACCGGGAAGGGCTGGCACCGCGCATCGTGGTCACCGGAGGGGTAGGGCGGGGTGACACCACCAGCGAAGCCACCGTGGGCCGGCATTACCTGGTGACCCGTCGGGTTCCACCCGCGGCAGTCGTGGTACAGGCCCAAGGCCGTTCGACCCATGCCTCGATGACCGCAGTTGCCGACTGGCTGAAATCGGAGCACCTGAGCCGCGTACTCCTGGTCAGCGATCCGTTCCATATGCTTCGCCTCCGGCTGGAGGCGAGGCGCAACAACCTCGAAGCGTATACGTCGCCG
>JBKPAO010000127.1:0-14390 GCA_046726475.1 Gemmatimonadota bacterium
ACGTCTGACGACTGACGACTGACGACTACGTTGGCGACTAGATCGACGCCACGTAGTCCTCCGGCAAACCAGCCCTCCGGGCAACGGCGCGCAGCTTGGTGGCATACTCCGCGTTGTGCTCGTCGGGTGGCGGCGGCTCCGGCAGGTTGTAGCACAGGGCGCTGACGACCCCACCACTCGCGGGATGCACCAGGACCGCTTGGGGACGATACGCCTGGACGCCGGGCTCGGAGTAGAGCCTTTCCAGCTGGTCCCAGGCGAGCGACATGATCACGCCATACGCCCGGCCCTGGGGTTCTGAAACCAGCGCGGCGCGTTGTCCAATCCGAAGCGACATTCCCGGCACCGATCCGACTTCAACATGATGCGGACTGAGTCCCTTGCCGCGGAGCAACTCCGCATCCATGAAGAGGCCATAAAAGAAGACGTCGACTCGGCGCTGCGGCACGAGGCTCTCCGGCAAGTGGAAATCCCAGTTTACCGAGCTTCTTCAACTCTCTCCAATGCGCCCCGGTCGTGGTCAGTACGCAACCCCGGCATAGAGGGCTTCGTTGCGCGGACGAAGGCACCCATAACCCGCCCGCTCACCTCACGCGCGAGCACCTCGGTGTCGAGGCCGCTGCCTGCCAGGAATGTCTTGGCATCCTCGAATTCATAGATCCGGGTCGGCTCGATTCCGGTTCCCCGAAGCGAAGCCGCTCGAGAATGAAGAGTCGAGTGCCGTCGGAGAGCGCATGGAACAGCCGAGCGTCGCGTTCATTGTCTAAGCGGGTGCGAGTAGCCATGAGACCAATGTATCAAAAATAGTTGATATGTCAGTTGGGTCTTGGATGCAGCGCCGACCCGATCACCGAAGCAGACGTCCGCACGCCCACTGTGAACCCGAAGAACGGCCCAAAGTCCTGGGTCGCAGCCATACTGGTGAAGAACAGACCTGGTAGGTTGCTCTGGAACCGCAGGTCGAGAGATGGGAAGCCATTGCTGCTCACGAGTCTCGACAGGACGTTGCCCCGTGCCAGAAACGGTACCTGACCCAGATTCACCTTATAGCCCGTCGCCAGAATGACTTGATCGACTCTGAGGGTGGCTCCCCCATTCAAGGCTACTTCGAGTTCACCGCTCGACAACTGCTTACCGGCCGTTACCTGGGTGTGTGGCAACAATTTGATCTGTTCGTTGTTGATTCGTGCGGCCAGCCATGGCTCCAGCTTGAGTCTTCCTTCCGCCCATAGGCGGTAGCTGACCAGCTCTTTCTCCTTTGATGTCAGGCGACGAAACCAGCCAGGGTCGGAAACCATGGAGTCAACAATCGGGTTCACCCAGGTCCAGTCTGCCGCCTGAAAGGAAGGGGTCGGATGGCGGTAAGCGAGATAAACCGCGCCCGCGCCTTGTTCCCGGGCCAGGGCGGCCCACTCGAAGGCGCTTTGCCGCCCGCCCAGGATCAGAACCCGCTTCCCTTTTAGCGACGAGAGGTCCACCAGATCACCCGTGTGGGCGAAGCGCGCCGGGGGAAACCAGGCTCGGTACGCTTCGGGCACATTCTTGAAGTAACGAAACCCGAGCGCCAGGACCACATTCGAGGCTCTGATTGTTCTCCCATCCTGCAGGACGACCTCGAAGGCGGGTCGAGCCCCGTCAAGGTAACTCAGTTGCTCCACCCACCACGGGCTAACCTCGATCCCCTTGCGCTGCCGAAACCACTCGGTGTAGCCCAGGTAAAAGTCGAGTGGAAGCGGCTCAACATCAGCGGGCTTCAGATTCTTGGCTTCGAGGTACCGCTCGATTGTATCCTCGTTGAACGGGTCGTAATGCCAGTCGTACCCAGAGCGGAGGAACATGCCTTTGGGCATGTGTGACTTCCAGAAATCCATCGCCTGACCGACGACCACGTGGTCTATGTTATGTCCTCTGGCATAAGCGGACATGGCCAAGCCATAGGGACCAGCGCCGACGATCAGCAACGGGATGTGGGCTTGCATGGTACGATCTCCCTCTGGGATTCCGACGGGTTCACTCCCTGCCTCTACACACCCGCAATGACGAGCTTCCTGCCGAGGCAGAGAACGATCCGGTGACCGTCATGCTTCGGTTCTCCTTATGAGGCTCAGTCACCAGCCAGCCGATCGCATCGACTTGGAATCGGCCGATAAGCAACCGGTCCGATGCCGAGGTCACGGTGAGCCAACCGGATTGACCGCGGAACACCCCGGACGGATGGGTTGGTTGACCGGTCAGGACCAGCGCCATGATCTCATCCGTGCCATTCGCGGCCTGGGAGACGCGGTAGCTGCCCACACCGAGGGGAGTTCCATTTCGGCGAGTGAATAGGATCGCGCTCTGCTGTCCGCACACGCCAAGGGAAATCACAAAGACAGCCGAGGAAGGATCCGTGGTTTCGATCTTCCCGAACGTTGCTTCGCCTGAAGCACTGGTGGCGAGATCCCAGCGAAGCTCGGCCTCAAAGGCAGACATTGAGACCATGTCACCACGATTCACGACGGAAATCGAGGCAATCTCGTCAGAGATACCCGCAGACGATGCCCGGTCAGGCACCTGCGCGTGAGCAGTGGAGGCGGCCGTAAGGATGGCCCCAAAGAGAATTGCACGGTACATGGTGTTACCCTCCTTTGTATTGAGCAGTGGTGTCACACTGAGAGCTCTGCTCTCCTCCCGCGGCACGGTCCATTAGGCGGCCGCAGCCGGGTTGGAAACCAGTTCGTACTCCGGGTAGTCGGTATAGCCCCGCGCGTCACCGCCGTAGAAGGTCGACCTGTCGGGCGTGTTCAGGGGCAGGCCACGGCGGAAGCGCTCTACCAGATCAGGGTTGGCGAGGAATGAGGCTCCGAATGAGACCAGATCCGCCTCACCCCGGAGCAAAGTGGCTTCCGCGGTATCGGCGGTGTAGCCGTCGTTGACAATCAGTGGGCCGTGGAAAGCCTGACTGATCGAGGGCAGAGTACGGGCTGCTGTTGGGTCGAAGGTGGTACTTTCGGGACCGGCCTCGATCACGTGCAGATAGGCAAGGCGCCGGCTGTTGAGTGCTTCCGCAGCCGCGCTGAAGGTGCGCACCGGGTAAGAGTCGCGCATGTCATTGAACGAACTGGTGGGCGACAATCTCACGCCCACCCGACCCTCTCCCCAAACCTCGACTACCGCCTCGGTCACCTCCAGAAGGAAGCGGAGTCGATTGACTAGCGAGCCACCATATTGATCGGTACGGTGGTTGGTGCCGTCGCGGAGAAACTGATCGATCAGGTATCCGTTTGCCCCGTGCAGCTCCACGCCATCGAAACCAGCCTCTTTCGCTCTCCGTGCGCCTGCAGCGAACTGACGCACCAGCCTCTCGATTTCTCGGGACTCGAGCGCTCGGGGTGTCGTGAAGGGCTGCAACCCCTGAAAGGTGAAGGCCTGGCCGTCGGGTTTAATGGCCGAGGGCGCGACCGGTCGCTCACCTTCTGGTTGGAGCGAGGGGTGGGAGATTCTTCCCACATGCCACAGCTGCAGTACGATCCGTCCGCCCGCTGCATGCACGTCATTGACGATCCGGCGCCAACCGGCAACTTGTTCGTCGGTGTGGATTCCGGGGGTATTGGGATATCCCACGCCCTCGGGCGAGACCTGAGTACCCTCGGTGACGATCAGCCCCGCAGTGGCTCGTTGCCGGTAATAGGTCGCCATGAGTGGGCTAGGAACGTTGCCGGCCGCCGCCCGGTTGCGGGTCATTGGGGCCATCACCATCCGGTTGGGGAGCTGAAGAGCACCGGCAGTGAACGAGGTGAACAGTCTCTGCAGGACTGGAAAGGTGAGTTCGGTTCGCGCGGGCATTGAAGGCCTCCTTATTACGTGTTGGCAACACACATTTCTCCATAAAAAGCACCGGCCACCGCCGGCGCTCAGCTAGGCTTCCGACACCAGCGCATCACACAGGCGAGCGAGACGGCGCAGCTGGCTCGGGCTCAGGCGCGAGGTCATCCTAGCCTCCAACGCCTCGAGCTCGGGATCTATCCGCTCCAGCAGCGCTAACCCACTCTTAGTGATTTTTGCAACGGAGAGCCGAGCGTCGTCGGGATCCCGGTCTCGGGTGACGAATCCCTGCCGAGTCAGGCGATCCAGCATGCGAGTAACATCCGGGGCCGGGTGGACCATCCGTTGGGCGACGTCGTAGCGAGGATGGCCCCCGGGATAGGCTCCCCGGAGAATGCGCAGAACGTTGTACTGGTCCAGGGTGATTCCGTGGGCTGCCAGGACGACCCCAACCGCCTGCTCTATCTGGGCGCCGGCGACCATGAGGCTCACCACCGCTGCTTCGGCTGGGCTCTTGAACCCGCGCTGGCGGACTCGTTGGAGGACTGTCATGAGATGAATATGTGTTGCCAACACATATCTGTCAAGACCCTCCGAAGCTCCCCGGGCCTAGTCCCGACGGATCGATCGGGGGAACCGATCCTGCTATCTATTGTGGAGCGCGGAAAACTTCGAGGGTTTCATGCGAGCAGGAGCTGCACCACCTGGCGCCGGTAGGGTGCCATCGCGAACGCTCCCCAAGCGTCACTTCGACATCGATTCGGCACTCCGACGAATCCGCCGGGCGGTTCGTCCCCTGCCGAAGGCGGCGATGTTCGCGCTCGCCGAGGAGGGCTATACCTCCTTGTTCGAGCAGCTTGTCGCCTGCATCCTCTCGATCCGCACGCGAGATGAGGTCAGTCTGGTGGCTGCCCGTCGCCTGTTTGAAGCCGCACGTTCACCGGCCGCGCTCGCCTCGCTGCCGCCGAGCCGGATCAATTCCCTCATTGCGGACGTGAGCTTCCATCAAGCCAAGGCCATTCAGATCCGGGAGATCGCCCGGCAGACAGTCGCGCTGTACAAGGGTACCCTGCCCTGCGATGCGACCGTGGTCCAGTCCTTCAGGGGAGTGGGCCCCAAGTGTGCCCACCTGGCTCTGGGGATCGCCTGTGGCCAGGAGAAGATTTCGGTCGATATCCACGTCCACCGAATCGTGAATCGGTGGGGTTACATCCAGGCTGCGACTCCAGAGCGAACCATGGCGGAGCTCGAGCGGCGCCTGCCCCAGCGGTACTGGGTCGAGATCAACGCCCTACTGGTACCCTTCGGCAAGCACATTTGCACCGGGCGGCTGCCGCGCTGCTCCACCTGCCCGGTGCTCGATATGTGCCAGCAGCTCGGAGTGACCAGCCATCGTTAGAGTGGCGGTCCTCACCTCGACCCTGACGCAGCCTGCGCCCCGACCAGCTCCGCCAGAAACGCCTTGGCCGTCGACTCGGAGGAGGCGGGGTTCTGTCCTGTGACCAAGCTACCGTCGGTAATGGCGTACGGTTGCCAGTCCGCCGCCTTCGAGTAGTCGCCGCCGTTCTGCTTCAGCATGTCCTCCACCCTGAATGGCACCACATCGGTCAGCCCGACCGCCGCCTCCTCGGTGTTGGCAAATCCGGTAACGGACTTGCCCCGGACCAGGGGAGACCCGCCGGGAGCCTTGGCGTGGCGCAATGCCGCCGGCCCGTGACAGACGGCTCCCACCGGCTTACCTGCGGCATACAAGGCCTCAATCAGGTGAATGGAATGACGATCCTCCGACAGGTCCCACAGCGGCCCGTGGCCGCCGGGGTAGAAGACCGCGTCGTAATCGTCAGGCGATATGTCTGACAGCGGGACGGTGTGGGCCAGGGCCGCCTGCGCCTCCCTATCGCCTTTGAACCGCCGCATCGACTCGGTCTCCGAGCCCGGATCATCACTCTTGGGGTCGAGCGGCGGCTGTCCGCCCTTGGGAGAAGCGAGCGTGACGTCGAGCCCCGCGTCCTTGAAGATGAAGTAGGGGGTGGCGAACTCCTCTAGCCAGAACCCAGTCTTCTGGCCCGTATTCCCCAGCCGGTCGTGCGAGGTGAGAACCATCAGGACCTTGCTCATGTCGTGCCTCCGTGGATCGTTCGTTCGGCCCAATGGTAGGATGCGCACTTACCGAATACAAGGACTCTAGAGAAGACCGAGGCGGACTATTTGGCATGGGATTCACGGGCCTCGGTCGCCGGGTGAGGAAAGCATGACGACTGAGCAAAGAAGAACGCCCCGCCGCTCGGTAATGACGGCGGGGAGCGGTGTTTCGGCATGAGTGCCCACAACGTGGGCGCATGAACGCGCGACCTATTATGAACGACTTAGCTGCTTCGCCCACTCACCGCCAAGCACTCTTGCCTACTGGTTTTGTGACCACCATTGTGACCGTGATTTTCGGCAGCCGCGCGGTTTCGGGCATAGGCTGCTCGGTCGCAGACGGGATCCTTGCTGTTGCAATGCAGGGACCTACCGGTTCGGCGACCGGTCCCCAAACTTCACCGTCCGCTCGTTTATCGAGGTGAATCCCTGTTTGACGGCGGTAGGCGATATAGGTTGCATGGTCCGCAGCGTCACATTGGCGGAGTATTCGCGGGCTCGTGGAAGGGATCCTCTCTGGCAAGAGTGCCCGAGATAGACCAGTCATCCCTGCCATCCGGCGAAATAGACAGCAGGGATTGCTGCATTGAAACTCCAGCCCGGATGCTCCTAAACAGCCTATTACTAGTTAGGCGGATGCACGAGAATCGGATGACCCAGGAGCTCATCGGTGACCTCTACCGACGCTACATGCGCGGAGAGCGCAGCTTAGACGATGCTGCCGAGCAGATCTTCGCGCTGATGCGGGGTGGGCAGGAGGAGCCCACTGGCCTCACCGTAGCCACGAGCGCCTTGGACCCCGCGGATCAGGGGCGAACGTTCGCTCTGTTCGCCCGTCTGAAATGGCACACTTTGCGGGAAGCTTTGCCAGGCGCCGACATCCCGCCAATGGGAGCGCAGGACTTCCTAGCAGATCTAGATGAGTTCGAGAAAGAGAATGATATCGAGTAGAGAGGCGCATCATTGGCGGTGAGACGGGTACCGCTGCTGGCACCGCCTAACAAGCGCATGCAGGTGGCGGGCGTCTCACTTCTAAGGAGCGTTAGATAGTGCGCAAGCGGCCAAGTCGCCGCACCTGATGCGCGGTCCGTTAGGCGGACGCACGAGCCGCGGATGCCAGCCGCGGCCCACGGGCAGAGGAGGGAACATGTCAATCGAAAGCCAACTCATTGAGGCCCTGCGGGGGCCTGCGACAGTCTTCTTGCGCCTCGCACTCGGCGTAGCATTTCTATCGGCAGTCGCCGACCGGTTCGGTCTCTGGGGGCCCGCAGGCGCGAAGAACGTCGCCTGGGGCGACTTCGCTCACTTCACGCAGTACGTGGGGCAGCTCAATCCATGGGCACCAGCCGCGCTGATCCCAACGCTGGCCCGGGTCTCCACAGGGGCCGAGCTGGTCCTCGGGGCAGCACTCATTCTGGGCCTGTTCACCCGATGGGCGGCGCTGTTGAGCGGGGTCCTCCTGCTGCTTTTCGCGGGCGGAATGACCATAGGGACCGGACTCAAGTCCGCCCTGGACGCTTCGGTCTTCTCCGCTGCCGCCGCGGCGTTCGCGCTGGTCGTCCTTGGCGCCGGGCCCTGGAGCGTGGATAGTTGGCGTGGCTAGTGACCCACGCGGGAGCGCCGCCTAACCCGCGCATGCAGCCGACAGGTGCTATCTCCATGGCCGGATACAGGCATGCTCTTGTTCGACGAGGCTTAGATAAGGATTTCGCGGTGAAGCTTCGTGAAGATCGAGATGGGAGGCACGTTGAGCACGCCGATCCATTTAGAGGAGGCCAGATGAGAGCAGCGCGAGTTCTACGATTCGGTCCACCGAGCGTGATTACAAACGATGACCTGCCGCGGCCGGAACCCGCCCCTGGCCAACTGCTGGTCCGGGTGAAGGCGGCAGGGGTGGGTAAGTGGGACGCCCTCATCCGTGAAGGCAAGGCTCAACTCCAGCCCTTGCCGCTTATTCTGGGTTCCGAACTGTCAGGAATTGTCGAAGGCATCGGAGCGGACGTTTCGGGATTCAAGCTTGGCGACGAGGTATACGGGGCAACCAACGAGCAATTCAGCGGGGCATATGCGGAATACGCTGTGCCTTTTGCCAAGAAGATGGCGCAAAAACCGAACACACTGAGCTTCATCGAGGCGGCCTCGGCCCCAATTGTGACCGTCACGGCGTGGCAGATGCTTTTCGACTACGCCCGTGTAACTGCTGGGCAGACCGTACTCATCCATGGAGCCGCGGGAAACGTTGGCGCGTATGCCGTGCAAATGGCCAAGCAGGCTGGCCTTCATGTGGTGGCGAGCGCCGGCTCTGCCGATCTGGACTACGTTCGAGGTCTGGGCGCTGAGAGAGTTGTGGACTATAAGAAGGAGCGATTCGAGGACTCAGTGAGTGGGGTGGATGTTGTCCTTGATACGGTTGGAGGGGATACGCAGCTGCGGTCGCTCCGAGTCCTAAAGCCTGGTGGGATTCTGGTCTCTGTCGTGTCACCTGTTCCCGAGCCAATACAAAGACGCTTTGGCGTTCGAGCAGCCTACTTTTATGTGGACGTCACTACAGCACGATTGAACAAGATCACAGAACTGTTCGATAGCAGAAAACTAGTGACGGAGGTGGGGAGTGTGCTCCCGCTGGAGGAAGCTCGCATTGCCCACGAGATGCTTGGCGGTGCTCCGCATCAGCGCGGGAAGATCGTGTTGAGCATCGCAGCCTAACAATTATCGAGTGCAGCCTATGCGATCAACGCGCCCTCGCATGGTGTTAGCGCGGCTCCACCAGAGTGACCGGTCGACAGCGGACACAGCTGCTCCGATCCTAGTGCCGGTGAAGTAGTTGCGGTTCCGCGATCGAAGACTCCACGTTGACACTCCGCGGACGCACAGGACCGCACGAGCTGCGTCCGAGAGACTCTCGGAGCGCACGATTCAGATCACAGTGGGTGGCTCACGTGCAACACCTTTGGCTAAAGGATAAAAGCGAAGGCTCGACGATTCTGGCGGCCGCCAGTTCTGTGCTCTTGCGTTTTGCACTTGGTTTCTCTTTCTGTCGGCGGTTGCGGATCGGTTCGGGTTGTGGGGAGCCTTCGGTGAGCCTTGTGGCATGGGGAAGGTTCGCCAGATTTGTAGCATATACAGGACAACCCAATGGGTTCGTCGAACCCAGCGACATGCTTGCCGAACTTCGCGAGGACAATCAGTCGCTCGCGGCCTGGTTGCGCGAGGTCCATAATGTCTGCGAGGAGCACCGCGACCTCGGCACTGCGAGTCTGATCGAGATATGGGTGGATGAGACGGAGCGGCGGACCTGGATCCTGTACGAGTCTGCTCGCCGAGGAGACTCGTCGGAACACTGATGAGCCGCCGATGGGCGACACTCAGTCCGTGCCGATGCTGCTGCAGTTCCAGTGAGGAGATCGACGATGCCTCTCACCGGCGCTCAACGGCGCTATCTCGAGCGCCGACTGCAGGAGGAGCGCTCGCGCTTACGACGGGATCTTGACCGGTCCCTGGCCGTCCAGGAGCAGGAGGACGAGCAGGACCGCGCGGGTGACCTGACGAAATACCCCTTCCACGCGGCTGACCTCGGAACCGACACGATGGATACCGAGCTCCAGGCGTCCAACGAGACCCGGATATCGGGCGAGCTCGCGGATATCGAGGCCGCGCTCGATCGCCTCTATCGGACGCCCGAGCGGTTCGGCATCTGCGAGGAGACTGGGCAGCCCGTTCCATTCGAGCGGCTGGATATCGTTCCGTGGGCTCGGACCTGCGATCAGGCCGGGGTGTAACGTCATGTCGCCAATCTCTCGCGGGTTCCGTGGCCGCCCCCGGTCCGAGGTGGAATCCGGCCGGCTTCCACCTGGCCAGTACGAGACGCGTGACTTTCCCGTGCTCTCGGCAGGCCCAACGCCGCGCGTTCCGCTGGCGGCGTGGGACTTCACCGTCCGCGGCCCCGGTACTCAGGTCGCGCGCTGGACCTGGGACGAGTTCTCAACGCTGCCGCGTGAGACCGTCACCCGAGACATCCACTGCGTTACCAAGTGGTCCAAGTTCGATACGGTTTGGGAAGGGGTCTCGGTGGACACGCTGCTGGCGGCGGCCGCCGCGCGAGGCATTGTGCCAGGGCCCTTCGTGATGGCGGTATCCGATAACGGCTACACCACGAATTTGCCGCTGGCCGACCTCACCGGCGGCAAGGCGTGGGTGGCGCTGAGCTACAACGGCGAGCCGCTCCCGCCGGAACACGGCGGCCCCGCGCGTCTGCTGGTGCCGCACCTGTATTTCTGGAAGAGCGCCAAATGGGCGAGGCAGCTCCGCTTCATGGACCACGACGAGCCGGGGTTCTGGGAGTCGCTCGGCTATCACAACTACGGCGACCCCTGGCGCGAGCAGCGGTACTCGGGCGACGAGTGAGCGTTCCGCCACCGCGCTCCGCCACTGCCCCGGCTACCCGGCTGCCGCTCAAGCCAGGCCTCATCACGTGGCGATTGACGAATGTGGTCGAAGTTGTATCGGAAACACCCCGGGTGCGGACGCTCGTTCTCGACATCTCCGATTGGCCCGGGCATCGCGCGGGGCAGCATGTGGACGTCCGGCTCACCGCTGAGGATGGCTACCAGGCGCAGCGAAGCTATTCCATCGCATCTCCCCCGGAGGACCGGCACGTTGCCTTGACGGTCGAGCGGCTTGACGATGGCGAGGTCTCGCCCTATCTCACCGACGAGCTCCGCGGGGGAGACCAGCTCGAGCTCCGGGGTCCGATCGGCGGCTACTTCGTTTGGGATGTCGCTCTGGGGGGGCCGCTCCTTCTCGTGGCCGGCGGCTCCGGCATCGTGCCGTTAATGGCGATGCTGCGTCACCGTGCGGCCGCGCTCGGGAATGCGGGGCCCGAGGCGCGACACGCAGTGCCGGCACGACTGCTGTACTCGTCGCGGCGATGGGACGACGTGATCTACCGTGAGGAGCTCGCCCGAATGGCGGAGGACGATCCAGCGCTGCAAGTCACTCACACCCTCACGCGCGAGCCGTCCGAAGGGTGGACCGGGTTCCGGCGCAGGATCGATCGAATGATGCTGGCAGAGGTCGCCTGGCCACCGGCCGAGCGGCCGCTCGTCTTCGTCTGCGGCCCGACGCCGCTGGTCGAGTTGGTTGCAGCGGCACTGGTCGAGCTTGGGCACGACCCGGGAGGGGTGAAGACCGAGCGCTTTGGCCCTACCGGCGGGGCGATGTAGCGCGGGCCTCAGCCGGAGGCGAAACAAGTGGAGGCAGCATGGACGGCAACAGGAGAACATCGGACGAGCCATTCGCTGACGGCCAGAGCGTGGCAGACGCGTTACGCCTGGATGGGAATGCCGCGGCCGGAATCCTGAGCGAGATCTTCGCCGTGGATCTCACCGCGGCGCAGGCGATGTGCGCCCACTGCGGGGCGACCCGGGCGGTAGGGGCGCTCCTCGTCTACGCCCACGGCATGGGCACCGTGGTGCGCTGTCCGAGCTGCGACGCTGTCGTCCTGCGAGTCGGGAAAACGCAGACGCAGATCTGGCTCGATGCAACGGGCGCCAGGCACCTCGTCATTCGCGCCGCGGAGCAGACGGAATCAGCCACGAGTGAAGCTATCGCTCACGAAGGAAGGCCAGTATGACGCAGCCGGAAGACTACGATCTCGTGATTCTCGCGACGGCATGGGATCCACACTCGCTGCGTGGACGTTTGCCGCGGAAGGCAAGCGGGTCGGCGTGATCGAGCGCCGATACATCGGGGATCGTGCCCGAACATCACGTGCCTGCCGAGCAAGAATATCATCCACAGCGCGAAGGTCGCATTCTACTTTCGCCGAAGCAAGGAATTCGGCATCCGTGACGCCGGCTTCCAGATCGATATGGCGGGCGTCCGAGACCGCAAGCGTACGATGGTGGCCGGCTTGAAGCGGATCTATCTGGACAATTACTGAACCACGGGAGCGGAGCTCATTCTGGGAACCGGACGGTTCGGAGCTCCAAGGCGAGTACCGCTTGTTCAAATTGCCGATGGCGGCCGTGCTGCGAGCTCACTCGGTTTCGGAAACGCGGGCTTTCTGAAGGCCCTCGTCGAGGCCGAAGGCGATCGCATCCTGGGCTTCACCGCGTTCGGTGTCGGCGCTGGAGAGGTCATGTCCGCCGTTGAGATTGCGATGATCGCGGGACTGCCGCATACCGCCCTACGGAATGCTGTCCTGACTCACCCCACATTGGTCGAGGGACTGTTCCCCCTGTTCTCGTCGGCCGCGTTGATACCCAGCGCTGCCGGTACGACCGCGGTCCCCCGTGGCCTAGGTGAATCAGGACAGTCGGGACGACCACACCTCGGGGATGTCCCTCGCCGGGGTGTCAGTTCCACGGGAGTGCGCTACGCTCGCGCCAGTACTCGCCCGATGCTATCGTGAGCGACTGGAGGCGCACCTCGGTCTCCGCGGTCCACGGCACTTCCACCGCGCGAAGGTTCGAGCGGAGCTGCTCCGCTGTGGCCGCGCCGCTCAGGACAACGTCGGCCCATGGGCGCGCGAGCGCGGCGGCGAGGGCGAGGGCGTCCACGCTGGTGTCGAGCCGCTCCGCTTCCTCCCACAACAGCCCCAGGCGTGACGCGAACGCCGGGTCGACGTTGCGTTCGGTGAGCCGCCCGTTCGCGAGCGCCTCCTTCACGATCACCCGCATCCCGGCTCCATGTGCCTCATCGAGTGCGGAGGCCGCGCCGCGCTCGAGGAGATTCCAGGTCGCCTGCACGGCGTCGAACACCCGCATGCCGTCCCGGGTGATCTCAAGGGCCCGCCGGAGGACATCTGGCTGCGACGCGCCGGTAAGCGTGAGCCCGACACGGAGCCCCGTGGCCTTGAGGCGCGCCAGCTCGTCGATTACGGCGTCGTCGTCCAGGACGCCGCTCTCGAGCGTCGCCGAATGGATCTGGTAGAGCGAGAGGTACCCGCTGAGCCGCGCCAGCGTCTCCGCGAGCTGCCGCCGGAGTGTCGCCAGCGAGTGGTCCTTCACCTCATGCCGCTCGGCGTCGACGCGCCATCCCGCGGTGTAGGT
Organism: Gemmatimonadota bacterium; assembly: GCA_046726475.1. Taxonomy (GTDB): domain Bacteria; phylum Gemmatimonadota; class Gemmatimonadetes; order Gemmatimonadales; family GWC2-71-9; genus CAVVWJ01. The sequence goes on from JBKPAO010000127.1 coordinate 12,999, forward strand.
GTAGCCCCACTTGGAGGCGACGATCGCTGTGCCGGCCGCAATCCGCCGGCCTGCCAGCCACGACGCGACAAAGTCCTCCGCCCGCCCGTAGGAGCGCGCCACGTCGAAGTAGCGCACGCCCCCGGCGTAGGCGGCGTCGAGCACCGTGTGCGTATGTTGCTCCATGGCGCCCGGTTCGTAATTCTCCGCTAGGTCGCGCGCGTGCTCGACCGTGATGTAGCCGGGCCGGCCGAGGGCCGCGAGCCCGAGCCCGAAGCGACGAGCACCGGCGGGTATCACCGCTCGAGCGCTACAGCTGGGCCATGCATCGTGGACTCCCTCACGTGCGGCACATGTTGGTGGACTGCAGCATGTCCCCGCGCCTGATTGATGAGCCATAGATTCACCGGAAATGCAGCGACACACGCGACGATCAACGAGACCGGCAGGGTAATCCAGAAGAGCGCGCTGGCTAGGCCGGCCTTCACGGCCCCGGGGAGACGGCCACCGTGGCCGCGTTGTGCCACCCAAACAAAGGGGTGCTGAAATCAGGGTCTACCGACCTGAAGCTCGTCGCCCGTGACCACCGCCTTATGGAGTTCCCATGCCGCTTTGGCGACCACCCCAAACACCTTCTCGTTCGGTACCTGGGCAGATTCACCGGTGCGACCAGCATAGATGATGGCCGCCATGATCGCCACTGTGTCGCCCCGGTCTGTTGCCATTGCCACTCCTAATCGTGAGATAGACTCAAGATAGCACCGGCAGCGGGGGCCCTATGCGACCATGGCGCTGATCACGCTGCGGGAGGTCGAAATGACTAGGCCAATCCGCCGGCGGCGGGATGCCGAGCCGCAGGAGGGAGTCGAGAAGTACGGTGACACCGTCTTCGCCGATTCCACCAACAAGAAATACCCCATCGACACTCCGGGGCGGATCCGGGCGGCATGGGCCTACATTCACCAACCACGCAACGCCGCGAAGTACACCGCATCCGAGCGCCGCACAATCATGGGCCGAATCCGGAAGGCCGCGAAAGCCCGCAGGCTGAGCCTGCCGGACCCGGAGGAGTTCATGGAGCTGATGGCCCGAGTGCGAAGAAAGAAGACGGAGCAGGCGGAGAGGACGGAGAAGGCAGCGAAGGTGAAGCGGTCACTCCCCGGCACGACGCGCTAAGTTTCCGCCATGACCAACCGACTTCGAGTGCTGTTCGTGACCGAGGACGATCCTCTGTACGTAATCCGTTTCTTCGAGGTGTTCTTCCGAGAATACCCCACCGAGGCGATGGAGATATCCGGAATAACCATCGATCGCGCTTTCCATGAGCCGGCGTGGAAGACGGTTCGGCGAATGTTGCGCTTCTATGGGTTCGTCGGGGTCGCCCGTCTCTCCACTCGCTTCCTCCGCGCCCGG